>WFPA01000304.1 GCA_015487815.1 Albidovulum sp. | reverse complement strand
TCTTGCGCCTTCGCCCCCCTGCGCGTCCTGTGGGGCATCCCCTTCGCTCCGTGGCGGGGCGGAAGGGGGTACCGGTGAGGCTGCGCTTCCCTGTCGCTTCGTTGCGCTTCCGCGCCCCGGCGCATGGTCCGCACCTGGCCGCACATGCCCTGCCCGTGGCGTTTTCGGGTTCTGTCCGCTGCCGGGCGCCCCCTTCGGCGATGTGCTTTTCGCCGAGGGAGAGCGGGGAACGAGCGGTTTTCCGGGCTTCCGGCCTCGCGTCTTATCCGCCATCGGCCGGCTTCCTCTCTTTCCGGCGGGCCCGGGCCATGCGTGCCGCCTCCTCGAGTGCGGCGACGAGGCTGTCGGGTCGCGCAATTCCCTTCCCGGCAATGTCGAAGGCGGTGCCATGGTCGGGCGAGGTGCGGATGAAGGGCAGGCCGAGGGTGATGTTCACCCCGCTGTCGAAGGCCAGTGTCTTGATCGGGATCAGCGCCTGATCGTGATACATGGCAAGGGCTGCGTCGAAACCGCGCCTTGCCGCCTCGTGGAACATGGTATCGGCCGGCAGAGGTCCGGCAAGGGTGAAGCCCTCGGCCCTGAGCCGCTCGAGCGCGGGGGCGATGATCTCGATCTCTTCCCGCCCCATATGGCCGCCTTCCCCGGCATGAGGGTTGAGGCCGGCGACGGCGATGCGGGGCCCGCTTATGGCGAAATCGCGCCGCAGCGCCGCATCCATCACCCGCACCGTCTCGATGATGAGTTCGGGGGTGACGGCGGCGGGCACGGCTGCCAGCGGGATGTGGATCGTCAGCGGCACCACGCGCAACCCGCCGCCTGCAAGCATCATCACCGGCCGCAGCGCGCCGGCGAGTGCGGCGAGGAATTCCGTATGGCCCGGATGGGGAAAGCCGGCCCCTTCCTTCAGCACCTGTTTCGAGATCGGATTGGTGACGAGGGCGGACGCCTCCCCGGCCATCACCTGCGCCACTCCTTCCTCGATGGCGGCGATGACGGCGGGTGCGTTCTCCACCTGCGGGTGGCCCGGCTCGGGCGGGGCGGGCAGGGGGCGGTGCAGCACCGGCAGGGCGCGCCGGACAACGGCAAGGGCTTCGGCCGGTTGGTCGATCCGCGCGATCGGCACATCGAGACCGAGCCGCCGGGCGGTGGTGGCGAGATGGTCGGCATCCCCGAGCAGGTAGAAAGGATGACGGCTCCGCAGGCGTCTCCAGGCCGCAAGGGTGATCTCCGGGGCAATACCCGCGGGCTCTCCCCCGGTCAGCACCAGGGGCGGCGGGGCATCATCGGCCCGGACAGGCTTACTTGCCGACATGCTCGATGATCGCATCGGCTCTGAGCTGGGCCATGTAGGCATTGGCGTAGGATTCGAGGCGCTTGGTGATCAGGGCCTGCCGCACCTGCTCGCGCTCGCCCTCGGGCAGGGCATGGACCCGCTTGCACAGCATCACCATCATCAGCGCCTTGCCGTCGGGCGTCATCAGGGTGGAGGAGATCTCGCCGTCGTCCAGCCTGGCGATCTCGAAGGCGACGGTCTTCGGCAGCGCCGCCGGCGGCAGGGAACGGCGGGTGAAAACGGCTCCGTCCTTCGCGAGCCGGTCGGCCTCGGCCTGAAGATCGAGGCAGGTATCGACACGGTCGGCGATCAGCGCCGCGCGCTTGAGGTTTTCGGCGCTGCGGCCGCCCGGCAGGGTGAGAACGGCGTAGTCGATCGCCTCGACCTTGCGGGCGATGCCGCCACCCTCGCGCAGCCCGCGAAACTGGATCAGCACGATCGCGTTCGGCAGCTCGATCGGCCCGAAGACCTGCCCCGGCCGGGCACCGATGAGCTGGGGGGCGATCTCGGGCGGCAACCGGTTGAGCGGGATCCAGCCGACGAGGCCGCCATTGGCGCGAGTCGGTGCGGCCGAATAGGTGCGGGCCTGGGCGGCGAAGGCTTCGGGGGAGGTGGCGGCGCGGGCTATGTCTTCGGCCAGGGCCCTGAGCGCCGCATCGTTACCGCCGCCCTTGGGCAGGATGATCTCGGCGATCTTCACCTCGATGCTGCCGCTCTGGCCGGCGGCAAGGGCGCGGTCGATCTCCTCTTCGCTGACCCGCACCTTCGGTCCGAACTTGAGTTGCACGACGGTGCGCCAGGCAATGCCCGCCCGCACGAAGGCACGGAAGGTCTCGGGGGCGACGCCTCGTTCCTTCAGGAAGGCGAGGAATGGCCCGACATCGAGATTGCCCCGGGCGGCAAACTCCTTCATTCCGGCTTCGATATCGGCATCGGTGACGGTGATGCCGAGCTTGCGGGCCTCGAGCTCGCCGAGCCGGTCCTCTATCAGGGCGTCGAGCGCCTTCCGATAGAGATCGCCTCCTTCGCCGAGGGCTGCCATCAGCGCTGCGCGCTGGTCCACCTCGTATTCGGTGACGGCCTGCCCGTTGACCTTGACGACCGGAGAGAACAGCCCCGCCGCCGCCGGCAGCGCGAGGGCGAGGAGAGCAAGGGCAAGGGCCGGCAGAAGAAGGAGGCGGACCGGGTTCATGCCCCGGTGGAAGGCTTTGTCCGCATCGGTTCGGTCGCTGCACGTCATCTGGTCACCCGTTCTCGTCCAAGTCGCTCCGGTTTCGCCGCCGAGGCTCCTGCCGCCCCTTTGCGTTACCGGCCCGGTCCGCACTGCCGCGGCCCCGTGCCGGCATCGGCCCCGAGCCCCCGGAAGGTGATCCTGAGGCTGACCGAGGTCGATGCCGATACACTAGTCGAGCTTGCGGCGTTGTGCGAGAGAGAAAGATCGATCCGGGCGCAGTCACTCTCGTATCCCAGCCCGATCTCGGCACGCGAGGAAAGGCCGTTGGCGAAATCATGGCTGATGGCGCCCCTGATGTGCCAGTTGCCGCGGAGCTTGCGATGGGCCGACAGGTCTATCTCGTTGCGATCGAGGGGAATGCCGGCAATCGGATCGGCCCGTTTCCACAGATGATCGAGCCCGACCGACCAGCCCGTTCTCTCGTGGCGCAGCCGGGTTTCCGCCCGGTTGACACCGGCGGTGCCGAAGGAGATGCGGGTGGCGGCGAAACTGCCGCTCGGGCTCTCCCAGTCGGCGCCGACGAACAGATCGGAGCGGCTGCCGGACAGCCCCGACGCGCTCGAGAAACCCCCTGCGGGCATGCCGCGGAAGATCTGTCCGGCCTCGAGGCGCAGCCGGCCCCGCCCGGTCTGCCGCGCCCAGGCCAGGGCGAGGGTCAGACGGCTGCCGCTCTCGATGCCGTCGAGCCCGGCGAAACGGTCGAGCACGAAGAGGTTGCTGCCGTCGATTTCGGCGAAGGTGCTGTCGTCATTCGGCACCGCGGCAAGCTCCGGTGCCAGCATGAGCTGGGCGCGCGGGGTGAGAAGCCAGCTGCCGCTGCGGTCGCGGGCTGCAAGCGGCCAGCTCAGATCGGCCACCGCCATCGGCAGGGCGCGAGCCGTGGTCGGCGGGGTCGTGCTGTCATTGCCGACGGCACGCGCATCGAAGGCGACGCCCAGACCGCCCCGCGCGAGGATGCCGGGGCCGATCAGCCGCGTGCGCTGCCACAGGACACGGCCGGCGATGCGGCTCTGGTCACGACCGAGAATGTCGGCAGTCGAGCTGCGGAGAAAGGCGCCGGCGGCGAGGTCGATGTCGAGCATGGCGCCGTTGCCGAGCCGCCGCCGCTCGATGTGGCGTGCCTCGACGATGTGATTGGGCAGGAGGGCGTTGTCGTCACTCGAGCGCAGAGAACGGATGACGAGGGCCGATCCCTCATCGAGCCGGTGCGGTCCGCTGCGGGAGAGGGTGAGGCCGCTTTCGAGCCGGTCCTTGCCACTGTAGCCGTATTCTTCCATGAAGCGCTCGTCGGAGACGAGTTCGAGTTGCCCATCGAGCCGCCATCCGCGCGGCAGCGCCCAAGCGGTGCGCCCGAGAAGGAAGGCGCGGGGGCCCGCGAGAGCCTTTTCGTAAGCGATCCCCCCTTTCACCTCCGCCACGCCCCGGAGCCAGCGTTGCCGCCAGCGCAGCGACAGGGCGAGATTGCCGTTGGTGGCGATGCGCGGCGTGAAGGTCAGATCGGCATGAGGGCCGAGAGTGACGAAATAGGGCAGTTCGAGGCTGAGCCCGTGCAGGGTCGAATTGGTCAGCTGCGGCACGAGAAGGCCGTTTGCGCGTCGCACGCCGGGTTCGGGCACGGAGAGCGCCGGCAACCACATCACCGGGGTGCCGTAGAGGGCGAGGATCGGGCTGCGGAAACGGATCCGCCGCGCGGTCGGGTCATGCACCACCTGACGGGCGCGGATCTCCCAGAGCGGCTTTGCTCCGGGGCGACAGGGTTTGCAGATCGAGGCGAAGACCGTCTCGAGCCGGCTGCCCGCGGCAGATGTCTCGATCCTGCGGGCCGCCAGCTCGAAACGGTTGCCGATCACGAGACGCGCCCCGAGCAGGATGCCCTCGCGCAGGGCCGGGTCGAGTTCGGCTTCCGAGGCGAGGAATGTCACCCGCCCTTCCTCGTCCTCGAGCCGGAGCGGGCCGACGATCTTCACCCGATCCTGCTGTCGCTCGTAGATGATGGCCGCTGCGGTGAGGCGGCGTCCTCCGTGAAAGATCTCGACATGCCCCCGTGCGGTCAGGATCTTGCGGGAGGGCAGCCAGACGATCTGGTCGGCCACGACGATGGCAGGTTGCGTTGCTGCATCCGTTCCTGCGATTGCCGCGCCATCAAGGCTCGGCCCGGCAGGAGCGAAAGGTGCAAGAAGCGCGACGAGAGACAACCGGGCCGCCCCTGTCAGACGCCGCAAACGCCCAGCCCCGCCCGCAGGGCGGAATCGGAACCGGATGGGGCAAGACTTCTTCATCGCCGATCCTCCAGCCAGAGGATGAGCCCGCTTGTCAAAAGCAACCCCCCGAGTGCCGGCGCCCAGGCGGCGAGGGGCGGCGGGATCTGGCCGTTTTCGCCCAGAATGCGGGCAAACACGTCGAGAAAGAAGAGGAAAAAGCCGGAAATCAGCGCCATGAGAATTCGCAGACCGGCATGGCCGAAGCGGGTCGGCTGCATGGTGAACGCTGCGGCGGCGAGAAGGACGGCGACAGCAAGAAGCGGCAGGGCCAGGCGCTTGTGAAGCTGCAATTCGAGCCGCGTGGTGCTGAGCCCGGCCGCTTCGAGCCGCGCAAGCGTCTCGGGCATGCGCCACAACGACACCGTTGCCGGGTCGTCGAGCCCGCGGGTGACCGTTTCGGGGGCGAGATCGGAAGGCAGATCGACCCGGTCGAAGGCGACGGCCGTGGCTGCCGCATCGCGGGCGCTCACGAGCCAGCTTGTCCCCTGCTCCACAACCCAGCGGCCAGGCTGGAGCCGGGCCCGTCGCGCCTCGATCCGGCGAATGGGGCGGCCCTGGCGGTCGAAGACGAAGATCGACACCGCGCGCAATGTCCGCCCGTCGGCCGAGGCCGCACGGGCATGGATGACACGCGGGCCGATGGTGCTGCCTTCGCGCAGCCAGATGCCGCCGGGGCCGACCTGGAAGACACTCGCTCCCGCTCCGCTGTAGCGGGCGATCAGGCTCTCCCGCGCGCGCGAACTTGCGGCGGCGATCGGATCGAGAAGGAGGAGAACGGCGAAGCCGGCGGCGAGCATGGCTGCCGCCGGCCCGGCGAGGCCACGCAGCGGTGACAGGCCGCCCGCTTCTGCCGCGATCGTCTCGCCGTGCCGGCTGAGCATGAGGAAGAGGGCGATGGCGGCCAGATCGACCACCATCGGAAGGATCTGGAGCATCTCCCGCGGCACCGCCAGCACTGCCAGGGAAAAGGCCGCGCCGATGCCTTCGCCGGCGCGCACCACGAGCCCGTAATCGTTGAGCGTGGTGACAAGGGCGACGAGAAGGGCGACGGCGCTTCCCGTCAGAAGGAAGCTGCGCAGGAAGCCGAAGGCGAGATAGCGATCGAGGATCTTCATCATGACCGTCCCTCCTCCGGGCATCCGCTGCGGCGACCGAGGGTCGGCAGCAGCGGCCGCCCCGCCCGGCGAAGAAGCCAGATGCCGGCAAGCGCGGCCACAAGGCTCGGCACGAAGGCTGCCGGCCAGGCTTCGGGGGAACGATGCACGAGATCGAGCATCCGGCCGTTGGCGAGATTGACGAGAAGGGCGATCCCCACCGCAAGGGCAATCCGCCAGCCGCCGCCATTGCGCCCCTGAGGGCCTGTCATCATCGCGGCTGCGGCCAGGAAGGGCAGAACGAGGGTGAAGACGATCTGCATCGCCCGGTCGGTGACTTCGAGCGTTGCCAGCGGCAGGCTCTCGATCCGGACTGCGAGCTCGGGCGTGGTCAGCAGCCGGACATTGGCGGCCGCATGGTCGGTTGCGGCCTGATGCTCGAGAAAGGGCGTGAGGTCGTAGTCGAAGCGTTCGAAGCTCAGCGTGCCGAGGGCGAGGCGGTTCCGGTCGAGCCGCTGGGTCTGACCCTGTTCCATCGACAGGATCACCCGTTCATCGCCCCTCAGGAGGCGGGCCGAACGGGCGATGAAGGTCACGGGCCGATCGGCCGTGCGTTCGTCGTGAAGAAAGAGGTTGTGGAAGGCTCCTTCACGGTCGATGTCACCGACGAAGACGGTCACGCCCGGCGCGAGAGTGACGAAATTGCGCGGACGGATCAGCCGGGCGAAGCTCTCCTGGTCGATCTCCTTTCCTTCGACCGACAGCCGGTCCCGCCCCAGGGGCGCGAGAAAATGGGCGAAGAGCAGCGAGAGTGCTGCCATGAAAAGGGCAAAGAGGGCCACTGCCCGCAGGCTTCGCAGCGGAGTTGCCCCGCCGGCGAACCAGGCGACGAGTTCGCGTTCGGCGGCCAGACGGTGGAAGAATTGCAGCGGTGCGGCGAGAGCCACCACGGGCAGCATGATCGCCACCACCTCGGGCAGGGTAAACAGGATCAGCCGGAAGAAGACCATGAGCGAGCGCCCATCGGCGATCACCCGGTCGAAAAGCGCCAGCGACTGGTTGATCCAGAACAGCCCGATGAAGACGAGCGAGAAGAAGCCCGCGGCACCCAGGAGGCGCTTCAGCGCATAGCGATCGAACCTGCCCAGCACCCGCTTCTCCCAGACGTCGCAAGACCTCGCCTTCAGGCGGCTGCATCCTAGAGGCGGCGGCGGCGGGTGACAATGGCAACGGGCCCCGATGCCGACGGATCGGGAAAGGTCGGGTCGGGCCGGCGCGCGCCCCCGGGGCGGGGCGCAGCCGGTATCGCCTGCGAGGCGATGCTTGCACCGCCCTCATGCCGGCCCTAGGAAGGAGGCGACGCATAGGCGGGGCGCACGCCCCGGAAACGGAACATTTCGCAGATTGCAGATTCGAGGAGGTTTGCATGACCCAGCCCGTCACCATCGATTTCAGGGAGCTCGATCTCGATGCCATAGCCGGTCACGCCGGCCGCGTGGCGGTGTTCGTCGCACCCGACGGGCGGCTCGACCAGGCCGGCCGCCGCATCAACCGGCTGACGCGGGGCGTCCTCGCCCGTCTCGTCGAGAGCGAACGCTTCGAGAAGCTGAAGGAGGGGGATGCCTGCCTGATCGACTGGCCGGCGGGCATGGCGGCCGAGGCGGTGATCGTCGTCAAGCTGGCCCGCCGCCCCGATGCGGCCACTGCGCGGCGTGCCGGCGGCCGCATCGCCGCCCGCCGCGCCGGCAAACCGCTTCTCGTGCTTGCGGGCAGCCGCATGCGGATGGACGAACTTGTCGAGGGGCTGGCGCTCAGGGCCTATGCCTTCGTCGAATACAAGAGCGACGAGAAGGCTCGCGAGGGGCTCGACGCACCGATCACGGTGATGGCGACGAAGCCCGAGGCGCTGGCCGCAACCGCGCTCGAGCGCGGCGCCGAGGTCGAGGGGGTGTTCTTCGCGCGCGATCTCGTCAACGAACCGGCCAACGTGCTTTCGACCGAGGATTTCGCCGCCCGGCTGGCGGCGATGGGCGAGGAAACCGGGCTCAAGGTCGAAATTCTCGACGAGGACGAATTGAGGAAACTCGGCATGAACGCGCTCCTGGCGGTTGGGCAGGGTTCGTGCCGGCCCTCGAAGGTCGTTGTCATGCGCTGGAACGGCGGCCCGGAGGATGCGGCGCCTCTGGCTCTCGTCGGCAAGGGGGTGGTGTTCGACTCGGGCGGCATCTCCATCAAGCCGGCGCAGGGCATGGAGGAAATGACCATGGACATGGGTGGCGCCGCCCTTGTCGCCGGGGTGATGCGGACATTGGCGCTGCGCAAGGCGAAGGCCAATGTCGTCGGCGTGGTGGGGCTGGTCGAGAACATGCCCGATGGCTGCGCCCAGCGACCGGGCGACATCGTCCGCACGATGAAGGGCGACATGGTCGAGGTCATCAACACCGATGCCGAGGGGCGGCTCGTGCTGGCCGATGCACTCTGGTATGCCCAGGAGAACTTCAGGCCGGCCGCGGTGATCGATTTCGCGACGCTGACAGGGGCGATCATCATCGCGCTCGGCCATGACCGCGCCGGCGTCTTCGCCGAGGATGACGATTTCGTCGGCGCCTTCCTCAGGGCGGCCGATCAGGTGGGTGAAGGAGCGTGGCGCATGCCGCTCGATGCCGGTTACGACCGACAGCTGAAATCGCGTCTCGCTGATGTGAAGAATGTCGGCGGCCGGCCGGCGGGCGCGGTGACGGCGGCGCGCTTCCTGCGCCGTTTCGTCAAGGATGACATGCCGTGGATCCATGTGGACATCGCCGGCGTCGCCCTCCTGAAGGAAGACACCGACCTTGCGCCCAAGGGAGCGACCGGCTGGGGCGTGCGGACCGTCAACCGGCTGATCCGCGAACGGTTCGAGGCCCGGGAGGGCTGAGGGGAGGCGGCGCATCGTGGCCGAGGTGTTCTTCTATCACCTGACCGAGCGACCGCTCGAGGCCGTTCTCGTGCCGCTTCTTGTCCGCAGCCTCGAACGCGACTGGCGCGTGCTTCTCCGGGGGGCTGACCGCGCCCGGCTCGAATGGCTCGACGAGCATCTGTGGGTGGCGACCGGCGAGACATTCCTGCCCCACGGCCTTGCCGGCGGTCCCCATGACCACCTTCAGCCGGTGCTTCTCACCCCCGAACCCGAGGGGCGTCCCAACAGGGCCGAGGTGCTGATCTCGATCGACGGGGCGCGGCTCGCTCCGGGGGAGCTCGCCGCCTGCACCCGGGGCATGGTGCTGTTCGACGGCAACGACCCGGCCGCGGTGGAACATGCCCGCGGTCAGTGGAAGGCGTTTGCCGAGGCCGGGCTCTCCTGCGTCTACTGGGCCGAGGAGGCCGGCCGCTGGCAGCGCAAGGCGGAAAGCGGGCAGCGTGGCTGAAGGCCGGGGACGGCGCGGAAGGAAGAGTCGGGCCGTGGGCGGTTATCCGGTTTCGGGACCGGTCGGGACCGCAAGGCAGTGCGTTTCGCCCTTCTCGATCCTGCATGGCCGATGCAGCGGGCCGCCTGAGCCCTCCCTCCGTTGCGCCCCTCCGTCGCGGGGCAGGGACGGGCGAGGGGGCCCGGCGCGTGCGGGAAGGATGACCACCGAGCTTTCAGCACGGCCCGGCTTGGAAACCGTCAGCCGACCACCCGTTTCGGAGCGCTTGCCGCTGCGCCTCCTGCATTCCGGCGGCCGATCTATTTCCAGCAGGCGACGAGGGCCGTCATGTTGCGGGCCATCTCTTCGAGCGCGGCGCGGCTTGGCCGTGCGCTGCCGTCGGAACGGATGTCGCTGCTGGCGGCGATGACGGTTGCGGGGATGGTGGCGCTGCCGGGAACGAGGCCCATCGCGTAGCTCATCCCCTCGGGCAGATGACGCCCGCCGAGAGCAGGGCCGAGAACGAGCCCCAGAACCCTGCCGCTCCGGTCGATCACGGGGCCGCCGCGATCGCCCTCGAGAAGCGGTGCGCGGAGCGTCATCAGCGCGGTTGTTCCGCCAGCTGGTTCCTCCACGAGCGGCAGAACCACCTTGCCGTCGGTGACGCTCGGCAGGCCGAGAAGACCGCCATGGGAGAAGCCGGCGATCAGCACCCGCTCTCCGGGGCGCGGTGCGCGCGCAGCGAGCCGTGCGACGGCCGCCGGTGCCAGCGGAGTGAGAGGTTCGAGCCGTGCCGGCTGCCCCGGCCCTTCGGGCAGGATCACCCGTGCTGCCGTGTCATGATCGATGGTGACGCGGGCGCAGTCGGCCACGAGATCGGGCACCGTCAGCACCATGCCCCTCTCGTCGACGAAGACGCCCGAGCCGCTTCGCGCCGGCTTGCGGATCTCGAGTCCGGCGATGCTGGCGGCGCCTTCGGGGTCGAGTTCGGTGGTCAGCTCCGGGTCGAGCGTTGCCTTGCCGGTCGAGACGAGGCTGGCGGCCATCCGCGGCTCGGCCCGCTCCATCAGCGCATCGAGCCGGCGCGGCCAGGAGACGAGATAGCCCTTCAGCGTGCCGTTGAAGTGGCGCAGGAAGACGCGGCTCTGGCGTTCCCCGTCGGTGCCTCTCATCACCAGCGTGCCCTTCTTGATCAGAGCTTCGCTGTTTGCCGGCATGAGATCCACCGCCTTGAAGAAATTTCGCAGCCCCGAAAGTGCCGCCGCCTTGCCGGGCCGGGAGACGAGCACGATCCGCACGCCGCTTTCCCCTCTGGGCGCAAAGTGGGCGAAGGGCGGATCGTAACGATCGAAGGTCACCAGACCGAGAGGCAGGTCGATGCGAAGACCGGCCTTCTCGTCTTCCCATGTGCTCATGCCGGCAATGTCGAGAAAACGCTGATAATCCCCGAGCAGCTTTTCCATCTGCCGGCCGGTGAGATAGCCCGTCGGGGCGAAACCGTTGTCCTTCTGCCAGCGGGCGATGGCGGCGCGGGTGCCGCGACCGAAGGCGCCGTCGATGGCTGCGCGGTAATGACCGCTCCAGGCGAGAGCTTCCTGGATCCGGCGCTTGGTTTCCCGGTCGAGGCGTCGCTCGCGCCGTTTTGCCTCGGCCGGTGTCTCCCGGTCGGCTTCGGGAACGGGTGCGGCGGAAGTGGCGGCAGCTGCCGGCTCCGTCCGGGCCGGGACGGGCTCATCGTCCGCGATGTTTTCGTCCGGTGCGGATGCGGCAGGGAAGGGTGTGCCCGATGCGGCCCGTTTCGCGATGGTCTGGGCGTCGAGCCCGTCGAGCGGACCTGCGGGCCAGACATGGCGTCGCAGCCCTCGCCCCTCGGTGATGAAGGCGTCGCGCGGGATCAGCCGCGCCCGGCGCAGGGAGCGCCGCAACGACCAGGCGGCGTCCTCCTCGAGCGGTCCGAGTGCAAGGGAATGCCAGCGCGCCCCGCTTGCGAAGACATGGACCGGCCCGAGATCGGGCAGGCGGCGGGCATATTCCTTCGCCCGGGCGATGGCTTCGGTCCGGCTCGGCTGACTCTCGATCTGCAGCCACACGAGCGGCGCGGCCAGCAGCGACTGCGGCAGGAGCAGGACGAGCGCGAGAAGGAGGAGGATGTGCAGGGCCGAGCGGAGATGTCCTGCGGGGCGGGACGGGCCGCGGGGATGAGGCAGGCAGCCGAGAGCGGGAAAAGTCTTCGTCATGGAACCAGAACCGTTTTGCAAAATCCGGCCTCCTGCAAAGACGCGGGGAGCCGGCTGATGAAATTCCCGCACGCCGGAGCCGGTGAGCAGGGGGAATGCGACCTTAATGCCTGAAGAAAATTACTAGGGAAGCCCGTGCCGCATGGCAACGGCTTTTGCGCGGCGTCGGGATCGACACCGGTGAAGCTGCCCGTCAGGGCGCGGCCGATCGTTCGTGGGCCGGGTTTCCCGTCATCTTTCATTGTTTACCGTCGCGCAGGGTCGTCCGCCGGTCAGGATGCCGCCCCTGCCCCGCCGGGCGTTGACCCGCCCCGCCCATGCTCCTATGGAAAGCCGTCCCCGCCGAGGCGGCGGGTCGGAAGGGAAGAGGTGCGAGGCCATGGACCGCAACGATGCTGCATCCGACGCTCCCGCAAGCCCGGCCGTGCCCGGTCGGGAAGCGGCGCAGGGAAAGCCGCGCAGCTTTCAGGAGATCGTCGCCCGGCTTCAGGATTACTGGGCCGCGCAGGGCTGCGCCCTTCTTCAGCCCTACGACATGGAAGTCGGCGCTGGCACCTTCCACCCGGCGACCACCCTGCGCGCCCTCGGACCGAAGCCCTGGGCCGCTGCCTATGTCCAGCCTTCGCGCCGCCCGACCGATGGTCGCTATGGCGAGAACCCGAACCGGCTGCAGCACTACTACCAGTATCAGGTCATCATCAAGCCGTCGCCCGAGAACCTGCAGGATCTCTATCTCGGTTCGCTCGAAGCGATCGGCATCGACCTCGAGCTGCACGACATCCGCTTCGTCGAGGATGACTGGGAGAGCCCGACGCTCGGCGCCTGGGGGCTCGGCTGGGAGGTGTGGTGCGACGGGATGGAGGTCAGCCAGTTCACCTATTTCCAGCAGGTTGGCGGGCATGACTGCCGGCCGGTCTCGGGCGAGCTGACCTACGGGCTCGAGCGGCTGGCAATGTATGTGCTCGGCATCGACCATGTGATGGAGATGCCGTTCAACGACCCGGATGCCCCGATCCCGCTCAGCTATGGCGACGTGTTCCGGCAGGCGGAGGCGGAGTATTCGCGCTACAATTTCGACGTGGCCGACACCGACATGCTCCTGCGCCATTTCGAGGATGCCGAGGCCGAATGCCGCCGCATCCTCTCCCAGCCCGAAATCGATCCGAAGACCGGGCGCCGCATCGTCATGGCCCAGCCGGCCTATGACCAGTGCATCAAGGCCTCGCACATCTTCAACCTGCTCGATGCCCGAGGGGTGATCTCGGTCACCGAGCGGCAGGCCTATATCGGCCGGGTGCGGGCGCTGGCGAAAATGTGTGCCGATGCATTCCTGCGCACGCCCGACGGGGGCTTCACGGATGAGGGCGGCGGGAACGGCGGACAGGCGGGTGGAAAAGGAGCGATGCAATGAGGGTCAGCGGCAAGATCGTCGTCCTTTCACTTGTCCTTTTCGCGACGGGCTTCGGTGCGGCGCTGTGGTATTTCCGCTACTATGCCTATTATCACCCCGTCTATCTCACCGGTGATCCGGCGCTCGAGGCGGCACGGCTGAAGGGCGAGGAGGTCTCCGGGACCACCATCCGCCTCACCCCGAAGGGGGGCGGTGCTCCCGTTGCGGTGCCGGTGCGCGACTTTCGCGGAATCGATGCCATCACCTCCCCGATCAAGTTCCGTGCCTGCTTCCGCATCGACATGCCGCTCGAAGAGCTGCGCCGGCGTTTCGAGATCGCCGAGGATGCCACACCGCTTGTCGGTCCCTCCTGGTTCGTTGACTGTTTCGATGCCGCCCGGCTGACGGAGGATCTCGCGGCGGGCCGGGCGGTGGCCTTCGTCGGCGAACGGGGGATCCGTCCGGGGGTAGACCGCATCGTGCTCGTCTATCCCGATGGACGGGCCCATGCCTGGAACCAGCTCGAACCGCAGCTGCGCCGGGAAAAGAGCCAGGCCGAACGGATCTTCGGCGAGGAGAAATGACATGGCCGAGCTTCTGATCGAGCTTCTTTCGGAGGAGATCCCGGCGCGGATGCAGGCCCGGGCAGCGGCGGATCTGGCACGGCTGATGACCGCGGGGCTAGCCGACCGCGGCCTTGCTCATGGGGCGGCGCAAAGCTTCGTCACGCCGCGGCGGCTGGTGCTTCATGTGGCCGATGTTGCGCCGCGCTCACCCGACATCGAGGAGGAGCGCCGCGGCCCGCGCGAGGGCGCGCCGGAAAAGGCCCTTGCCGGCTTCGCCCGCTCGGCGGGGGTGACGGTGGAAGAACTCGAATTGCGCGAAACGCCGAAGGGGCGGTTCTGGTTCGCCACCCGTCGCGCCGCCGGCAGGC
>WFPA01000303.1 GCA_015487815.1 Albidovulum sp. | reverse complement strand
TGACACGGGCTGCATCTCGGTCGTGACCATCCCTCCCGCGGCCGGTGATCTTCTGACCCTGCGCGCACTCGCGCGGCTTCAGGAAGCGGATGTCGTCTTCCATGAAGGCAGGATGTGTGCCGAGGCCCTCGAGCTGGCCCGGCGCGACGCCGCCCGCATCGAGATCGACCCGGCAGGAACCGGCACGCCTTCCCTGCCAGGAACGGCCACGCGCCTCATCCGCGCCCTTCTCGCAGAAACTCGAAAGGGGCGACGGGTGGTGCTGCTGCTCGACGCCTCCCGGGACTGCCGCGGCCTTGTCGAGGCCGTCGGCACTGCCGCACGGGCGGCCGGTGTCGCCTTCGAGACCGTGCCCGCTGCCCTGCCGGAAAAGGTCGACGCGCCCACACCCGCCGGTCGTCCCGAAGCCGCCTGAGCGGTGAAGAGGACAGCCGCAACACACCTCATCCGCGGGAAGGCACCGCCAGTCGATGCCGCTTCAGGCCGCGACGGACATTCCGGGGACGGATCGGCCACCCTTGATCGGTTGCCCGGAAACAAGCGACCCTCCCCGGCACAGCCGCACCCTGCGGGGCAGGACATCATGCATTGCCGCTGAACATGGGACCGGAGGGACTTTCCCGGGCACAGGCCGAAGTTTCCCGCGATGATTGACATGGGCGCCGCTCTCCCTCAGGCAGGGGGAACATGACGGAAGGGATGCTTGGATGAGCGATACGGAAAACACCGCTTCTACCCCGCGACCTGCTCCGCCCAGCCTGGGCGTGCGGCTCTTCGCCCATGCGCTGCGGATGCTCGCGGGCAACGGGGCGACGGTGCTGAAAATCTCGGCGCTGCCTTTCGGGTTGATCGTTCTCGTGCAGCTCGCCGGAAACCGGATCGGCCGGCTGCTGTTCGCAGCACAGGGCGCCGAAGCCGGTGGGCCGCCGGCCCTGTTCCTCCTCAATCTCGCATTCTTTCTGCTGACGCTCTTTCTTCTCGGCTGGGCGGCCGTCGCCTGGCACCGCTTCATCCTGTGCGACGAGCGGCCCGGCCTCGTGCCGCCGCTCCACCCGCGGGCCATTCTCGCCTATCTCGGCCGGGGTGTGCTCGTCGCGCTCGTCATGCTGACGATCCTGTTCCTGCCGATGACGTTCTCGGCCATGCTTCTCGGCAAGCTCGGCCAGGGGCCCGACAGCCCGCTTGCCCTCGGCATTTCCCTGGGGATGAACACCATCGCCACCTGGCTGGTGCTCGTGCTCGCGCCGATGCTGGTGGGAGCCGCCATCGGCAAGCCGATGGGGCTGGCCGATGCCTTCCGCGCCTCGGGCCGGCACCTTGGCGCGCTTCTCGTCGCCGCCTTTCTCTTCACCCTGTTCTACATGGGCCTTGGCTGGCTGGCGGTGCGGCTCCAATTCGCTCTGGCACATTTCGCACCCATCGCCACCGGGATCGTCACACTCCTGATCAACTGGCTGGTCATGATGACCGGCTTCTCGCTGCTGACGACGGTTCACGGCCATGTCGTCGAGAGGCGGCCGCTCGGCTGACGCCACCGCCCAGCCTCGGCCGGCGCGACAGCGCGGCCCTTGCGCTCGGCCGCCGGCAGGGGCATTGATGCGCCATGAATGATACCTTCACCGACATGGAGGATTTCGCCGTCCGCGCCCGGTCCGCGACCGAGGCGCTGCGCGATCTCTTCCCTCCGACCCCGTTGCAGGAGAACGCCCATCTCTCGGCCCGTCACGGCGCCCGCGTGCTCCTCAAGCGCGAGGATCTCACCCCGGTGCGTTCCTACAAGATCCGCGGCGCCTGGAACGCGATGCGCAAGGCCCTCACCCGCCACCCGGAGCGCCGGCTCTTCGTCGCCGCCTCGGCCGGCAACCATGCTCAGGGCGTGGCCCATGCCTGTCGTCATTTCGGGGTGAAGGGGGTGATCTTCATGCCCGTCACCACGCCGCAGCAGAAGATCGACAAGACCCGCATCTTCGGTGGCGACGCGGTCGAGATCCGCCTTGTCGGCGACTATTTCGACGACACCCTCGCCGCCGCCCGCGCCTTCTGCGCCGATGAGGGCGCCCATTTCCTCAGCCCCTTCGACGACGAGGACGTGATCGAGGGGCAGGCTACTGTCGCCGTCGAGATCCTCGAGCAGGCCCGGGGGCAGTTCGGCGCCCTGCCCGACATGCTGGTGCTGCCGGTGGGTGGTGGCGGTCTCGCCTCCGGCGTGGTCGAATATCTGCGCCGCGAGGCCCCCGAGATCGACATCCACTTCGTCGAGCCGGCAGGCGGCGCCTCCTTCACCGCCGCGCTCGTGGCCGGGCGGCCCGTCACCCTCGAGAAGGTGGACAACTTCGTCGATGGCGCCGCCGTCGCCCGCATCGGCGATCTGACCTATCGGCACCTGAAGGACACGCCGCTCGAGAAGGTGCACATCGCCCCCGAGGACCGGATCTGCGCCACCATGATCGAAATGCTCAATGTCGAGGGCATCGTGCTCGAACCGGCGGGGGCGCTCGCGGTCGATGCGCTGCACGACCTTCAGGACGAGATCGCCGGCAAGATCGTCGTCTGCCTCACCTCGGGAGGCAATTTCGACTTCGAACGCCTGCCCGAGGTGAAGGAGCGGGCGCTGCGCCACACCGGGCTCAAGAAATACTATGTGCTGCGCATGCCCCAGCGGCCGGGGGCGCTGCGCGAGTTCCTCGACCTCCTGGGCCCCCATGACGACATCACCCGCTTCGAATATCTCAAGAAGTCGGCGCGCAACTTCGGCTCGGTGCTGATCGGCATCGAAACCGACGATCCGGCCAACTTCCCCCGCCTCCACGAGCGGATGGACGCGGCCGGCCTCAACTACCGCGACATCACCGACGACGAGATCCTCGCCGAATTCCTCATCTGACGGGGCGGAGGGACACGCGGCAACTTGACCATGACCGCCCGGCCGCCCACCTCTCTCGAGAGACAGAGACAAGGGAGGCCCGACATGGCACACCACGATCACGCCCTTCTCGTCATCGACGTGCAGAACGACTTCTGCCCCGGCGGCGCACTCCCCGTGCCGGAAGGCGACGCCGTCGTGCCCGTCATCAACCGGATGCTCGGTGAATTTCCCCTGAGGATCTTCACCCAGGACTGGCACCCGAAGGATCATCTCTCCTTCGCCTCGGCCCATCCGGGCAAGCAGCCCTTCGAGACCGTCGAAATGCCCTACGGGCCGCAAGTGCTCTGGCCCGATCACTGCGTGCAGGGAACGGAAGGTGCCGACTTCCATCCCGACCTCGATACCACGCCCGGCCAGCTGATCCTGCGCAAGGGCTGGCGACGCGAGATCGACAGCTATTCGGCCTTCTTCGAGAACGACCGCCAGACCGTCACCGGCCTGCATGGCTGGCTGCAGGAGCACGGGGTGAAGGCGCTGACCATCGTCGGCCTCGCCACCGATTTCTGCGTGCACTACTCGGCTGTGGATGCCGCCCGGCTCGGCTATGAGGTGACGGTGGACGAGCGCGCCTGCCGTGCGATCGACCTCGACGGCTCGCTGGAGAAGGCCCGCGCGGCAATGCGCGCCGCCGGCGTGCGGCTGGTGGGTGGCTGAGGAACCGGAGCCAACACAGGCAAGGCGGCCCGGGGCGATGACATGCCGGCGCGGGCCGCGAAGGGAGGGTCGTCCTCGCCCGCTCCGGGGTCCACGCCACCGACCACCCGCCCCCCGCAGCCATGTGCCCCTTGCGGACGGGTGCGGCGCCGGCAGCCGGCGCAAGCGGGGGGCAACACATGCGGCACATCCTGCCCGGCGCCCGGCAAGGCCCACCGCGCGATGCGGAACACCTCACCCTCCTCCACCGCACCCCCTTGGCAGGGGCAGGTCCGCGTGTCACCCTGCGCCTCGGGCGGAGCCGCGCACTGCACTCGGAAGGGAGGCGTCCATGATCGACATCGCCACAAGGGTCTACAATCACAACTGGAAGATCGACCCGATCATCCGCTCCCTGCTCGATACCGATTTCTACAAGCTGCTGATGGCGCAGTTCGTGCTCCATCACCGGCCCGACGTCACCGTCACCTTCGCGCTGCACAACCGTTCGAAGCATGTGCCGCTGGCAGAATTGATCGACGAGGGGGAGCTGCGCGAGCAGCTCGATCATGTCCGCACCCTGTCGCTCAGCCGCGGCGAGATCACCTGGCTCAGGGGCAACACCTTCTACGGCCGCCAGCAGATGTTCAAACCCGATTTCGTTGACTGGTTCGCCGGTCTGCGGCTGCCGGACTACCATCTCGAACGGCGGGGCGATCAGTACGAACTCACCTTCGAGGGCCGCTGGGCCGAGGTGATGATGTGGGAGATCCCGGCGCTCGCCATCATCATGGAGCTGCGTTCGCGGGCGGTATTGCGCGAAATGGGCAAGTTCGAGCTCGAGATCCTCTATGCCCGCGCCAAGACCCGCCTGTGGGAGAAGATCGAGCGGCTGAAGAAGCTGCCGGGGCTGGTGGTGGCCGATTTCGGCACCCGCCGGCGCCATTCCTTCCTCTGGCAGGACTGGTGCGTGCAGGCCATGACCGAGGGGCTGGGCGAGAAGTTCATCGGCACGTCAAACTGCCTCATCGCCATGCGGCGCGACCTCGAGGCCATCGGCACCAACGCCCACGAACTGCCGATGGTCTATGCCGCCCTCGCCGGGAGTGACGAGGAGCTGCGCCAGGCGCCCTATCAGGTGCTCGCCGACTGGCAGAAGGAATATGACGGCAATCTCCTCATCATCCTGCCCGACACCTTCACCTCCGAAGCCTTCTTCCGCGGCGCCCCCGACTGGCTGGCAGACTGGACCGGAGTGCGGATCGATTCGGGCGATCCGGTCGAGGGGGCGGAGCGTGCCCTGGCCTGGTGGCAGGAGAAGGGGCGCGATCCGCGGCAGAAGCTCACCATCTTCTCCGACGGGCTCGACGCCGATCTCATCATCGACCTGCATGCCCGTTTCCATCGCCGCACCCGCACCTCATTCGGCTGGGGCACGCTGCTGACCAACGATTTCCGCGGCCTTGCTCCCGGCGACCGACTCGCCCCCTTCTCGCTCGTCTGCAAGGCGGTGGCGGCCAATGGCCGACCGACGGTGAAGCTCTCCGACAACCCGCTCAAGGCCATCGGCCCGGCCAAGGAGATCGAACGCTACAAGCGCGTCTTCGGCGTCGGAGAACTCACCCCGCGCGAGGTGCTGGTCTGAGGTATCGCCGGCGATGGGCGCGGTCGTCACCGGGGCTGCCATCTGCCATGGCGCGGCATCTCTCGTGGCGGCATGACCGGGTGCGGACACGCCTGTGCAGGGGCGGCGGCATGACCGGGTGCGGCGCAGCCGCTTTCGCCTCTCGGCCCGAGCCCCCGAGCGGTGAGGCGGCGAAACCGCGCCCGAAGCGCAACCGGCGGCCCGGAATCACAGGCCGGAGGAGCTGACCGGCGGTCGCGCCCCCTCCGGCCAGGGGCGGCGCACAGGGCGAGATCGGCCCCCCGCACTCCCGAGACCGGAGCCGGGGATCCCGAGCCCATGACCGCGCAACCACTGCGGCTCGGCACTCTCCCCCAACGCGTCATGACCGAAACACGTTGCCGACAGGGTGGCCGCCCCGGGCAGGACAGCATTGCGACTGGCGGCAGCGGTATCGGCCCGCCCCACACTGCGCGCCATCGCCCGAACCGCCCTCACCGTTGCCATTGAAACGGCCGTGCCCTTGCGCCATTCTCGCCGCGA
>WFPA01000302.1 GCA_015487815.1 Albidovulum sp. | reverse complement strand
CTGGCCGCAGCCGGTTCTGCGCCTTGCGGGGGAGGGGGCGGTGCATATCGCCTTCGACGATCTCGACCCCGCCGCCGCGCCCGACGCGGTGCTTGCGCTGGACGGGGCGCTCGCCGCCGCACTCGCAGCTGCCGGCAGGCAAGAGCGGCACGCCCTCGCGCCCCTGGCCGCTGCCCGCATCGAACAGGTGCCGACGATCCGCGCGCTCACCGTCTTCTTCGATCCCGACCGGATCGCCGGCGAGGCCGCCCTTGCCGCGCTTGAAGGGTTCGTCGCCGAAGATGCCTGGCGCCGCCCCGCCGTGACGCAAGGAACCACCTGGGAGATTCCCGCGGTCTATGGCGGCGAGGCCGGTCCCGATCTTGTCGCGCTGGCCGCGGCGCTCGGGCTCACACCCGAGGATGTGATCCGCCGTCATGCCGCTGCCCGTCAGCGGGTGACCATGCTCGGATTCGCGCCGGGCAGTGCCTATCTCGACGGGCTGCCGGCACTCTTCGACGTTCCGCGGCGGCGGGAGTTGCGGCCGATCCCGGCCGGGGCGGTGATCGTCGCCTTGCGCCAGACGGTGCTGACCTCGGTACCGATGCCGACGGGCTGGTATCACATCGCCACCACGCCGCTGCGTCTGTTCGACCCGGAGCGGCGCTGGCCCTTCCTCCTCGCACCGGCAGACAGGGTGCGCCTTGTGCCGATGGCGCCCGAGGAGGCCGAAGAGATCGACCCGGAACCCTTCTGGCAACAGGCCGCCCGGCGTGAAGAAGGGCAGGAGCCATGAACGCACCGCCCCGCCTCGAGATCGTGACCATTGCCCCCGGCGCCACCTTGCAGGATCGCGGCCGGCCCGGCTGGCAGCGCTACGGGGTGACAGAGGGCGGCGCGCTCGACCGGCTGGCGCTGGCCGAAGGGCAGGTGCTTCTCGGCAATCCGCCCGATGCCGCGGCGCTCGAACTTTCGCCGGGCGGGGCGCGTCTGCGGACGCTGGCCGATGTCTGGATCGCCCTCACCGGGCCGGCGCGTCCGCTCAAGGTGGGAAATGCGCCCCGGCCTTGGCGGGCGGCCTTTCCGGTCCCCTCCGGCGTCGAGATCGAGATCGGGACCGATCCGGGCGGTCGCTGGTGCTGGCTTCACATGGGCGGCGGCATCGACGGGCCGGTGGTGCTCGGGGCGCGTTCGACCCATCTGCGCTCCGGCATCGGTCTCGTGCCGCGCCCGGGGTTGAAGCTGTGCCCGATCGTCCCGGACTGGCGCCCGCCCGCCACGCCGCGCCGGCTCGATCTGCCCGAGCCAGGCGCGGCCGGGGAAATCCGCCTTCTGCCCGGCGCCCAGACCCATCTTTTCCCTTCCGAAAGCCGTGCCGCCTTTCTCGCCGAGAGCTGGCGGGTGACGGCGGCGCGCGACCGCCAGGGGATGCGGATCGAGGGGGCGGGCGGCCCCTTCGTCCACGAGGCGGGGCTGAAGACGCTGTCCGACGTCATCCTGCCCGGCGACATCCAGATCACCGGCGACGGGAAGCCGGCGATCCTTCTGGCCGACCGTCAGCCCACCGGTGGCTATCCGCGCATCTTTACCGTCATTTCCGCCGATCTGCACCGCCTTGCCCGGATGCCGACTGGCCATGTCTTCCGCTTCCGTCTCGTGACCCGCGAAGAGGCGGCGGCCGCGCGTGCGGCGCTCGGGCGCGAGATGGCGGCGCTTGCGGCCCGGCTCGCTCCCCTGGTGCAGGATCCGGCTGCCCTTCCCCCCGAGGCGCTTCTGCGGCACAATCTGATCTCGGGAGCGATCGCCGGGGAGGATCTGCCCTGGGAGACGGGAAACCGCAGCGACTGAGGAGCCGCACATGGCACTGAGCGTCGATCTCAACGCCGATCTGGGAGAAGGCTTCGGCCCGTGGAAGATGGGCAATGACGCCGAACTGCTCGACATCGTCAGCTCGGCCAATATCGCCTGCGGCTTTCATGCCGGCGATCCGGCGATCATGGCCCGCACGGTGCGGCTGTGTCGCGACAAGGGGGTAGGGATCGGCGCCCATCCGGGATTCGACGACAAGATCGGCTTCGGTCGGCGCGAGATTGCGGGCACCGAACCGGCGCTTCTCGAGGCGATGATCCTCTATCAGATCGGAGCGCTGCGGGAGATCGCGGCGGCCGAGGGCGCCGGGATCGGCCATGTGAAGCTCCACGGTGCCCTGGCCAACATGGCGGCTCGCGATGCCAATCTTGCCCGGCTGGTGGCGCTGGCGCTGGCTCGTCTGCCGTCCCCGCCGGTGCTCCTTGCCATTGCCGGCACCCATCTTGAACGCGAGGGCCGGGCGGCGGGGCTGACCGTCGCCGCTGAGGTGTTCGCCGATCGCGGCTATGGCGACGACGGTCACCTCCTGCCACGGGCCGAGGAAGGGGCGCTCCTGACCGATCCGCACGAGGCCGCCGAGCGCATGGTGCGGATGGTCGAGGAAGGCGTGATCGTCTGCCGTTCGGGAAAGTGCCTGCCGGTGACCATCGATTCGATCTGCGTGCATGGCGACGGGCCGGCCGCCCTTGCCATCGCCCGGGCGGTGCGCGAGGCCCTGGAGACGGCCGGCATTGCCGTTCGTCCGTTCGCGGCTGCGCGGCCAGCGCCTCCTCCCGCCTGATCCTTGGCGATCGACACGATATCGCCCCGTTTCGGCCAATTCATCGACGTCTTTACCGCTCACCCTGTCATGCATCGCCGGGGCCCGGCCGCGAATGGTGGCTCGGTTGCCGGTGTCGCGAAGCCAAGGAAGGGGTCGAGAGTGTTGAAGCGCTTCCTCGCGGATGAAGGAACCGTCGTCTCCTGCCATGCTCCGTCGCGGGCAGGATCGGCCGTCACCGCCGCGGCTGCCGCCTTCCTCGCCGACGAGAGCGGTTCGGCGACGGTCGAATGGGTCGTGCTCTCGGCCTGGTCGGTGGCCTTCGCCCTTGCCGTCACCACGGCCGTTTCCAACGGGGTCAAGGAGCTGGCGGGGGAGATCGAGACCTTCCTCACCTCCTTCACCATCAAGACCAGTTTCGACGAGTGGAAGGCCCTGAACAGCGGAGCCGGCGGCACCCCGGCCGGGGGCAGCACCGCCGGCACCGGGTGACGACGGCCGCGCCATCTGCGGCCGGCCCGGCTTCAGCCGCCCTTCTCGACCAGATCCCGGGCCGCGTCCAGCACCGCCTCGGCATGACTCGCTACCTTGACCTTGCGCCAGACGCGCGCGATGCGGCCGTTGCCGTCGATCAGAAAGGTCGAACGCTCGATCCCGAAGAATGTGCGGCCATACATCTTCTTCTCCTTCCACACGCCGTAACGCTCGGCCACGTCGCTCTCGGCATCGGAAAGAAGCGGCACGGTGAGCCCCTGTTTCTCGATGAAGCGCCTGTGCGAGGCGATGGAATCCTTCGAGATCCCGAAGACCCGGACACCGAGATCGTCGAAGGAATCCCTGAGGGCGGAAAAGTCCTTCGCCTCGCGGGTGCATCCCGAGGTGTTGTCCCGCGGATAGAAGAACAGCACCACCGGCGCCGGCCGGAGAGCCGAGAGCGTGACGGTGAATTCATCCTTGCCGTCGCTGCCGGGAAGGGTGAAGTCGGGGGCCGCGTCGCCGATATCGGGTGTCATGGTCGTTTCCTCTCCTCCGGGCCCGATCTGCGGGCTGCTGCCTTCATCGAAAGCTGAACGGGCGTGATGTCAACCCGGCAGGGGATGGATTGACAAGGACGGCCCGAGGGCAACAGTGGCGAAGACGGACGGCCCGTCAGGGACCGACTCAAGGAGCATGATGGACAGGACGACGCAGGACGGCACCGGTTCGGCAAGGCGCGAGGGGCGGCGGAAGCCCCGCTGGCTCGTGCGGTTTCTTGCCGGCGCGGCGGCTCTTGTCATCCTCGCACTGGTGCTGGCTGGGGCGCTTCTCGTGACGCTCGTACGGGGGCCGGTGCCGCTTCCCTCCTCGCTCGCGGACCGCATCGAGGCGGCACTCTCGGTCGAGATTGCCCCCTATCGGATCACGTTTGCGGATCTGTCCCTTGCCCTCGATCCCCGAACCCGCCGGCCGAACCTCGAAGCCCGCGGGGTGCGGGTCGAGGCGGCGGACGGGCGGCCGATCGCCTTTGTGGGCAAGACGGTGGTGCAGGTCGATCCGGCGGCGCTCGTTGCGGGGCGGATCCGCTTTTCCGCGGTCAGCCTCACGCGGGGGGTCGCCCGGGTCCGTCGCGACGAGGAGGGGCGTTTCGAGGTCACTCTCGGTCTCGGGAAGGTTCCCCATGAGGAAATCGCCGGTGAGGGGAAGGCGGACGGGAACTCCGCTTCTGACAATCGAACGGCAGGCGATGCCGCCGAGATCGAAGCGGCGGCCTTCGACCTTGTCGCCATGTTCGACAACTTCATCACTCGGCCGGTCTTCGCACCCGCCTTCCGTCTCGATCTGCGGGAAATCACGCTGTTGATCGACGACCGGACCACCGGCCGGCGATGGCGGCTCGAAAAGGGGCTCGCCTCCCTCGAAAGGAAGGAGGGACGTCTGACAGCCGAGCTCAGGGCATCGCTGGCCGAGGGACGGTTCGGGCCGGCTCATGGCCGCTTCACCCTGTCCCACGAGATCGGCAGCGATGCGCTCGAACTCGCGGTTCGCCTCGACAACATCGCCACCCGCGACATCGCCGACCAGCTGCCGCCGCTCGACTGGTTGCGCGTGGTCGATGCGCCGAGTCTCGGGGCGCTGACACTCGGCTTCGACCGCCGCCGCGGGCTCACCCGGCTGGAGGCCGCGCTCGAGATCGGGCGGCTCGAGGCGGCGGGCGGGGCCGCGGACGCGCCGGTGCCGGAGGGAACAGGCGTTTCCGGGGGCCGGGAAGGGGCCTCTCCGGCAGATCCGCAAGATCCGACGGCCGCCGCAGATGCGGGGCCGGACAAGGCAGGCGAGACCCTTTCCCGCCGCCTCCGTCCCCTGCTGACCCGCGGCAAGATCTATCTCGCCTATGATCCGGCCGAGGCCCGTTTTCGCTTCGACGAGATCCGCCTCGCCGGCCCGCTCGGCAGCATCGACCTCGAAGGCCATGCCTATCCGACGGAGCGGGTCGACGGTCGCCCCGGCGGGCTCATCGCCCAGCTGACGGTGAAGCAGGGCCGTCTTGCGGGTCCGCCCTTTCTTGCCGAGCCGCAGGAAATCCGTGGCGGCACGCTCGATCTGCGCCTGCGGACGCGGCCGGCCGCCGAACTCGACATCGGCCAGTTCGTGCTCGACACCCGCTCCGAGCGTTTCGTCGTCTCGGGTCGGATGGTGCGGCAGCCCGACGGACTGCATGGAGAGATCGGGGTGATGCTCGATGCCATCGCCCATGACCGCCTGCTCGCCCTCTGGCCGCTCGATCTGGTGCCGCGCACGCGCACATGGTTCGCCCGGAACGTTCATGGCGGGCTGCTGCGCAACGTGGTCGCCGGTCTTTCCCTGCGCGGGCCCTTGCCGCCCCGGACAGCAGCCAGCTTCGATCTGGAGGATGTCCGGTTGCGTTTCATCCGCACCTTCCCGCTGCTCGAGAAGGCCCGCGGCTTCGGGGAGCTGGCCGATCAGAAGCTCACCCTCGCCATGCTGGCCGGTGAGGTGCCCGTGCCGGACAAGGGGGTGATCGACGTGGCCGATACGGTCTTCACCATTCCCGACATCACCGAGAAGCCGGCTTCTGCCGAGGTGGCGCTGACAGCGCGCGGTCCGCTGCCGGCCCTTCTCGATCTGCTCGACCATCCGCCCTTCCGCTTCCTTGCGAAAGGGGGCGTGCCGGGCGACATCGCCGAGGGCCGGTTCGTCGCCGGAGGACGGATCGGCTTTCCGCTTCTCGAGTTCATTCCCACCGGAGAGATTTCCCTCGATCTGTCCGGTCGGATCGCGGATTTCCGTTCCACGCGGCTGATGGCGGGCCATGTCGTGACGGCACCGCAGCTTGCGGCCCGGGTTGATGGCGGCGGCGTCATCATTTCAGGGGAGGGGCTGATCGACGGCAAGGTGGCGATCGGCGGCAGCTGGAGGCAGCGTTTCGGCAAGGCCCATGTCGGCCGGTCGCGCTTCGAAGGGCGGGTGGCCCTTTCGCCTGCCTTCCTCGACGTGTTCGGCATCGCGCTGCCAGAGGGCACCGTGGCGGGCCGCAGCTGGGCCGATCTCGCGATCGATCTCGCGCGGGGTCAGGCGCCGCATTACCTTCTGGAATCCGGCCTCAGGGGGCTGTCGCTGGCGATCCCGCCCCTCGGCTGGCGCAAGGGTGTCGGTACGGACGGGCGGTTCCTCGCCGAGGGGCGGTTCGGCAAGGCGCCGTCGGTGGACCGGCTGGTGCTCGAGGCGCCGGGGCTTCGAGCCAGAGGCCATGTCACCCTGGCCGAGGGCGGCGGTTTCCGCGTTGCCGAATTCGACAGTTTCGCGCGCGGCGACTGGCTTTCGGGCCGGCTTCGCATCGGGGCCGCCGACCGGGACGGGGTGGTGCCGATCTCCCTCGAGAAGGGCCGGCTCGATCTGCGCCGCGCCAGCTTCGGGGGGGGCGGTGGCAAGGGCGGTGCCCGCATCCGCTTCGGACTCGAGCGGGTGACGGTGAGCGCCGGCATCGCCATCACCGGCGTCGATGGTGTGATCACGACCAGGGGCGGGCTTTCGGGCCGCTTCACCGGCCGCGTTGCCGGTAAGGCTCCCATAGCGGGCACGCTTGCCCCCGATCCGCGGCGCTCCGGAACCGCCGCCCGCATCACCGCCAGCGATGCCGGCGCCGTGCTGGCTGCGGCCGGCGTGTTCGCCAATGGCCGCGGCGGCCGGCTCGATCTGGTGTTGAGGCCGGGGGAGCGGCCCGGGGTCTATGACGGCCACCTCGGCATTCGCGGCATCCGTGTCGTCAAGGCGCCGGCACTTGCCGAGCTGCTTTCGGCCATTTCGGTGGTGGGAGCGCTCGAACAGCTTTCGGGGGAAGGTCTTCTCTTCAACGAGGTCGAGGGACGCTTCCGCATCGAACCCGACAAGGTGGTGGTCCGTCAGGGCTCGGCTGTGAGCGCCTCGCTCGGCATCACCCTCGAAGGAATCTACCGGCTGGCGGAAAGGACGCTCGACATGCGCGGCGTCGTCACCCCGGTCTATATCCTCAACGGGCTTTTCGAGCAGACGCGGCTCTTCGGCGGGCTTCTCGGTCGGAAGAAGGGGGAAGGAGTGTTCGGCTTCACCTACCGGCTGCAGGGATCCGTGGACGCGCCGAAGGTTTCGGTCAATCCGCTGTCGGCGCTGGCACCGGGTTTTCTGCGCGACATCTTCCGCTCCCCCCTGCCTTCACGCTAAGGGCGGGTGAATCGAGGAGGCGCGGATGAAGACCGGGGACGAGGCGACCGGGAACAGGGCGATCGGAAACAGGGCGATCGGGGAGCAGGGGCTCTCCCTTGCCGATTTCGATTTCGAACTGCCCGAGACACTGATCGCCACCCGGCCTGTCAGGCCGCGGCCGGCGGCGCGGCTTCTCGTCGCCCGCGGCGACAGGATCGAGGACCGCCGCGTTGCCGATCTGCCGGATCTCCTGCGACCGGGCGACCGGCTCGTCATCAACGACACGCGGGTGATCCCGGCGCGGCTTTTCGGCGAACGGCTGCGCGAAGGGCCGGCGGGCGAGCTTTTCCGCAGCCGGGTGGAGGTGCTGCTGACCCAGGCGCTGCCCGGGGGGCGCTGGCGGGCGATGGCCCGGCCGCTCAAGCGGCTCAGGCCCGGCGACCGCATCCGCTTCCCGGCCGGAGAAGCGGACCCGGCGCTGATCCTGGCCGAGGTGGTGGCGCGGGAGGCCGATCACGCCGTGCTCGATCTCGTGCCGCAGGGAGGGCTCGATCTCGAGACGGCGCTCGAACGCATCGGCGAGATGCCGCTGCCACCCTATATCGCCCAGCGTCGTGCCGCGGATGCGCGCGACCGGGAGGACTACCAGACGGTGTTCGCCCAAAGACCCGGCGCCGTGGCCGCGCCGACGGCCTCGCTCCATTTCGACGCCGAGCTTCTCGCCCGGCTCGCGGCCCGCGGCATTGCCGTCAGCCGGGTGACGCTCCATGTCGGAGCCGGCACCTTCCTGCCGGTCAAGGTCGACGACATCGCCCGGCACCGGATGCATGCCGAATGGGGCGAGGTGAGCGACGAGGCCGCCGAGGAGATCAACGCCACGCGCCGCGCCGGCGGGCGCGTCATTCCGGTCGGCACCACCTCGCTGCGCCTCATCGAGAGCGCGGCGGACGAGAGCGGTCGCCTTCATCCCTTTCGCGGCGAGACCGACATCTTCATCCGGCCGGGCTACCGTTTCCGGGTGACGGACGGGCTGATGACCAACTTCCATCTGCCGCGCTCGACGCTGATGATGCTGGTCGCGGCGCTGATGGGACTCGAGCGCATTCACCGCATCTATGCCCACGCCATCGCCAACCGCTACCGCTTCTTCTCCTATGGCGACGCCTCGCTTCTCCTTCCCGAGGAATAGCTGCCAGCCGGATGCGGCCCTGGATGCGTGGCACAGCCTTGCCGAAGACGTCGATGCTCCGCTTTTCGCGGTGCCCGGAGCGATTTCATCTTCCGGCACGGGAGTTGCGCGCGCAATCGGGGCGGCAGGGTTCGGAAGAGCCCGTTCGGACGGAAGGGAGGCCTCGCCCCTGTCCGGCAAGACGATTCCTTCCCGCGGATCTTCCCTCGGAGCGCCGGACACGGGGGATGGCTTGCCGTCAGCACGGCCGATGGGCTTCCCGCCGGTGCTTGTCGCCAATGTCCGGCCGAAGAGTGCCTCGAAGGTTGCCGCCCCCTCCACCGCCACACGGCCCGGCGAGTTCCGCCGGCAGCGACCGGCCGCATGCTGCAGTGAGGAGCGGGCGACGCCGGCCTGCTTCCCTCGATCGCCGGTGAAGGTGCATTCGCTCCCTTCAGCCCCTGAAGATGTCCTTCATGCGTCTCAGTTCGGCGAAGACCTCGACCGGGTCGGCGTCCTCGGACATGCCGACGGCCTTCCTGATCTGCGGCAGCCGCACCCGCAGGAACGGGTTGGTCAACGCCTCTTCCTCGATGGTGGAAGGCACGGTGGGCAGCCCTTCCTCGCGCAGCTTTTCGAGCTTCTTCGCCTTGCGCTGCAGGAAAGGGTTGTCGGGCTCGACCGACAGCGCGAAGCGGGCATTGGCCAGCCCGTATTCATGCCCGGAATAGACCTTGGTGCGGTCGGGCAGGGCGGCGAGCTTCATCAGCGAATCGAGCATCTGCGCCGGCGTGCCTTCGAAGAGGCGGCCGCAACCGAGCACCATCAGGCTGTCGCCGGTGAAGACCAGCTCCGAGCCCGGGAAATGATATGCCACATGCCCGACAGTGTGGCCCGGCACGTCGATCACGGCGCAGGCCTCGCCCAGAAGCGCGATCTCGCCGCCCCCTTCCACCGGCTGGTCGAGCGGCGGCAGCCGTTCGGCATCGGCCGCGTTGCCGATGACGGTGGCGTCGGTTTCCCTGCGCAGCTTCTCGATCCCGTCGACATGGTCGTAATGGTGATGGGTGACGAGGATGTGATCGAGTGACCAGCGGCGGATGTTGAGTTCGGCGAGGATCGGATCGGCCTCGGGTGCGTCCACCACCAGCGTCTCGCCGAGATCGGGATTGTGGACGAGATAGGCGTAATTGTCCTCGAGGCAGGGCACGATGACGACTTCAAGCGGCATGGGCTGTCCTTCCTGTTCCGCGCCGCCCGAAGGCGGCCTGTTCGCTGCTACCCTCGAGATGGGACGCCGGCACCGCCGGGTCAAGAGCGGCAGGCGGCGCTGAAACAGCCGTCCGGGCTTGCCCCGGAGGCGGCGGCGGGAGATGATGGGCGCAGCATCCGGGAGAGGAAGACGGGGCACGATGGATCTCGATGTCGTCGATCTCGATCATTTCTACCGCCGCACCCCCCTTGGGCGGGCGGCGGCAGACATGCTCGCGCGGCGGGTTTCGTGTCTCTGGCCCGAGATCCGGGGCGAGGCGCTTGCGGGGTTCGGTTTCGCCCTGCCGGTGCTCGAGCGGATCGGTCGGCATGCAGCCCGCACGCTGGCGCTGATGCCGGGGCGCATCGGCGTGCGGCGCTGGCCCGAGGCGGAGAAGGGCGCTTCCCGCGGCGGTGGGGCACCGGGCAACCGGGCGGTGCTCGTGGCGGAGGAAGCCTGGCCGCTCGGCGACAGCTTTCTCGACCGGCTGGTCATCATGCACGGGCTCGAGATCGCCGACGACCCTGTGGCCCTTCTGCACGAAGCTTGGCGGGTGCTGGCACCCGGGGGACGGGCACTTGTCATCGTGCCCAATCGCGCCGGGTTCTGGGCCCGGGCCGAGACCACCCCCTTCGGCCATGGCCGGCCCTATTCGTCGGGCCAGATCGAGCGGCTGCTGCGCCAGTGCCGATTCATGCCGACGAGCCATGCGAGCGCGCTCTACATGCCGCCTTCCGCCCGCCGCTTCTGGCTCAGGGTGGCACCGCTGTGGGAGCGGATCGGTCAGCGCCTGCCGATGGTGACGGCGGGCGGGGCGCTGATCGTCGAGGCGGAAAAGCAGGTCTATGCGCCGCGCAAGGGAGGGCTGCCCGAACTCGTCCGCGGCCCTCTCACGGTGATCGAGGGGCTTGGCCACCCGGCCCCGGCTGCGGGCCGCGCCGAGGGCAGGGGGCGCGGCTGGGCCCGAAGCCCGGAACGGGCGGGGCGGCGGGAGCAAGGGTGAAATCCCCTGCGCCGGTCAGGCGGAGCAGGGTGCGGGAAGGAACGAGAGGGATCATCTACGGCTTTCCGGCGACCGGAAAACAACGGAAGATG
>WFPA01000301.1 GCA_015487815.1 Albidovulum sp. | reverse complement strand
GGTCTGACCCACCCATCCCCCTCCCGCAGCGGCGCCACGAAAAACGGCCCTTCGTGCGGCCATCGCGGCCCCTCCAGATAGCGCCCCTTGCGAAAATCCACACCCCGCGCCAGCTCCCGGTGCCGCTCCGGCAACCGCACCCGAACCCCCAGCGCACTCCCTTCGCTCAGCTCGACCCGCAGCTCGAGCTCCCGCACCGGATACGGAAAGTCCAGCCTCAGCGAATCCGTCGTCGGGCCTCGTATGGTCAGATACGGCTCACCGTCCAGCAGCACCCGCATCGTCTCCACCCGCACGAGCCGCGCCGGCATGCCGCGCGCCTTCGGCTTCGAACGAGACTCCCCGAGCCCATATCCATACCGGCGGCCGTAGCGCTTTCCGCGTATGTATCCATAGTTCTTCTGGCTCTTTTGAAAATTGAGTGGGTATCTTAGCCTGCGGTTGGGTTTTTGTCGGGAGGCTGGCCATGGAGCAGCGGCTGTTTGAGGCGGCGCTGGGGATCGAGGCGCCGTGGTTCGTGAAGGCGGTGGATCTGGATGTGGCGGCACGGGTGCTGACGATCCGGATCGATTTTCGGCGCGGCGGGCGGTTCCGGGTGAGCGGTGTGGAGGGCGAGCACCCGGTCCATGACACGGTGGAGAAGCGTTACCGGCACCTGAACTTTTTCCAGCACGAGTGTCATCTGGTGGTACGTGTGCCGCGGGTGCGGCTGCCGGATGGGCGGGTGCGGCAGGTGGAGCCGCCGTGGGCGGGTCGGCTTGGGGGTTTCACGCTGCTGTTTGAGGCCCTGGTGCTGACGCTGGCGCGGGAGATGCCGTTTGCGGCGGTGGCGCGGCTGGTGGGCGAGAGCTGGCACCGGGTGATGGCGGTCTGCCGCTACTATGTGCGCCAGGCCCGTGCGCGGGCGGATCTGTCCGGGGTGCGGGTGGTGGCCGTCGACGAGACCTCGCGGGCACGGCGCCATGACTATGTGACGGTGGTGGCCGATGCGGAACGCGAGGCGGTGATCTTTGTCTGCGAGGGGCGCGATGCGACGGCCATCGGGCGGCTGGCGGCCGAGCTGCGTGCCCGGGGCGGGCGGCCGGAGGCGATCCGGCGGGTCTCGATCGACATGTCGCCGGCCTATATCGCCGGCTGCCAGGCCCATCTGCCCCGGGCCGAGATCGTCTACGACAAGTTCCACGTCATCGCCCAGGCCTCGCGGGCGCTGGATGAGACGCGCCGGCGCGAGCAGCGCGAGGCGCCCGAACTCAAGGGGTTGCGGTGGAAGCTGCTGCGCGCCCGGGCCGCGCTGGGGCCTGCCGAGCGGGCCGAGCTGGAGGCGGCGTTGGCGAAGGCACCGGGGCGGCGCACGGCGCAGGCCTGGCGGTATCGGGAGCGGCTGCGCGAGATCCTCGACCTTGGCGATGCCGGCCTGGTCCGGCGGCTGCTGCGCCGCTGGGCCCATGGGGTGCTGCGCTCGCAGGTCGAGCCCATGAAGGCCGTCGCCCGCATGGTGCTCAGGCATCTCGACGGCATCGTCGCCTGGGTCGAGAGCCGCCAGACCAATGCCTTCCTGGAGGCCGTCAACGGTCTGTTCCAGACCGCCAAGCGTGCCGCACGCGGCTACCGGGACATCACCACCATCGAGACGGTGTTCTTCCTGCGCGCCGGCAAGCTCGACTTCTCCGCCATCAACCCCCATCTGGCACGGTCCTAACCCACTCGAAATTCAAAAGAGCCATAAGAGTACACTTTTACAGATGCCGCAGACACTTGCTCCAAATGACGTTCCCCAATAGCAGGACAAGCGAAAATGGTACCGAGTATGACAAAACGACCACAACCGCACCTTGTTTTCCCGGAAGTGATTCCGTAGCCACCGTCGATAGAACAATCCACATCCCTACTCCAGCCGAAACCAAAAAGTAGACAATCGCAACCCGCACCGAAACTCCAGATAGAAACAGAAAAAGCGCGCCAAAGAAAAATTCAACAATACCGATACACAGCAATACAACAAAAACAACTTCATATGGAACAAAAGCAAGACCTACCCATAACGCACTCGTTGTTGCCATAAGAATTGCAACTACCATCACTGCCACACCGAAAAGAAACCGCCCAACGGAAACTTTCACTCTTTCCCTTCCGTAATGCCAAAGAATTCCTGCGGGACCGGCTTTTCAAGGCCTGGAACAGGACCGCCCGACGGGGAAACGTATTCACCCCATGTCCATGGTATGTGAGGTGGCGACCAAAGAGCCTGTGCTGCCTCTAGGAGGCCAGACACATACGAGTTAGAGTTATAGCCATCTGTCCCTAACTCCGGAAACAGATCATAGTTCAGATTATCCTTGTAGTTCGCATCCAGATCCAGAAGCAATGCTATAAACGCGGAGTCTGCCGCCGAGGGTGACAGGAAACACACAGCCTTTCCATCTAGAGCGAAAGTGCGCATGCTGGGTAATACGCGACCGAACACGTAATTCCGACTCGGAGAATCAGTCGGTCTATGCAGTTCACTCACAAGCGTTAAAGAAGGCAGTATGATCCCCTTTGGTCCGGTTAGAGAATGCCATTTAATCTTCGGTCCGGCACTAATGACGGAATACCATTTGCCAGCAGCTATGCCATCGCCCTGCCCCCCTTTGCGGAAGGCTGGATGCCCAGCCCACGCCTTCTGATCGTCGGGTATAAGCAAGATCGCCAGGTGCCAAAATTTGATTAGGCCCTCGTCGTTGACAGGGTGCCCAGTCAGGAACACCGCTAAACCGAGGGGGGTCGATGCGGTTGATGGGGTCGGCGGCGGCGTAGGCGTACAGGTTGAGGCCGCCCGCCTGGCCGATGGGGTCGGGGCTGAGATAGCGCGCGGTGTCGGGGTCGTACCAGCGCGCGAGGTTGTAGTGCAGGCCGGTGACGGGGTCCTCCCACTGGCCCGGCAGGCGCAGATGCAGGACGAAGGCCTCGCCGTCGCCATCCGGGTCGGGATCGACTTGTGCCCTTCCGAACGGGGCGTAGTCCGCCGTCCAGACGATCCTTCCTTCCTCGTCCGTCACCTCCGTCGGCGCGCCCCGGTGGTCGGTGTGCACGTGGAAGGTGCCCCCGGGCGTCAGGATGGCTGCGGGACGCCAGCCGAGCCAGAGGAACTGCCGGAGGATCTCGCCTTTACCGTCGAGGACGGCCAGCAGCCGCGGGCCTTCCCACAGATAGAGCCTGCGGGTGACGGTGCCGTCCGGACGGTGCCATTCCGATGCGATCCGCCGGCGCAGCAGGTCGTAGCGGTAGCGGGCAAGGAGCCTTCCGGTCCGGGCGTCGCGGACCGCGGCGAGGGTGCCGTCGGGGGTCCATTCGTAGCGGTATCTTCCGTCGGCGAGCCTGCGGCCCGCGGCGTCGTGGCGCCAGGGGGCCTCACCCCCCTCCCCCGGTTCTTCCCCCCGCAGGCGGGGGGAAGAAC
>WFPA01000300.1 GCA_015487815.1 Albidovulum sp. | reverse complement strand
GACCGCCCGGCCGAAGGCGGCATCATCGGTGATGAGAACCGACTGGGCGCTTTCGTCATGCTCTGCCTGGGCCAGAAGATCGACCGCCACCCAGTCGGGATCGTTGCCGGCGTCGGCGATCACCAGAACTTCGGAGGGGCCGGCGATCATGTCGATGCCGACCTGGCCGAAGACCCGCCGCTTGGCCGCCGCCACCCAGGCGTTGCCGGGTCCGGTGATCTTGTCCACCGGCGCGATGCTCTCGGTGCCCCAGGCAAGCGCGGCGATGGCCTGGGCGCCGCCGATGCGCCAGATCTCGTCGATGCCGGCGAGGCGGGCGGCCAGCAGCACCAGCGGGTTCACCTCGCCCTTCGGTGTCGGCACCGCCATGGCCAGACGCTTCACCCCGGCGACGCGGGCCGGTATCGCGTTCATCAGCACCGAGGAGGGGTAGGAGGCAAGCCCTCCCGGCACGTAGAGCCCGGCTGCGTCAACCGCCGTCCAGCGCCAGCCGAGAAGCGCACCGCCCTCGTCTTCCCAGCGGGCGTCCTCGGGCAGCTGGCGGGCGTGGTAGGCGCGTATGCGTTCGGCGGCCAGCTCGAGCGCCGCGCGTTCGGCTGCCGGCACACGGGCGACATGTGCGTCGATCTCCTCCTCGGTGAAGCGCAGCCCGGTCTCGGCGGGGTCGAATCCGTCGAAGCGGCGGGTGTAGTCGATGAGGGCGGCGTCGCCCCGCCGGCGCACCTCGTCGATGATGGCGGCGACATCGGCATCGACATCGGCATCGCTCTCGCGCTTGGCGGCAAGAAGGGTGCGGAAGGCGTCCTCGAAAGCGGGATCCCGGGTGGAGAGAAAACGGGCCATCAGCGTGTCTCCCCTTCGTCGAGCGGATGGGTCGGGGCCTTGCCCGAAGGGGCGGGGTAGGGGCGCGAGACATCCTTGAGGGCGATGTCGAGGCATTCGACATCAAGCGCGATCTCGCCATCGCCGGCGAGGGTGAGGACAAGGCGGCCGGCACCGTCCTCCCCCGGCTCGAAGCGCATGGCGAGGAGCGAAAGCACCAGATCCTTCGCCCCGGCGTCAAAGCCGTTCGAACAGACCTTCAGCACGTCGTTGACGATGACAAGCGCCTGCACCCGCTCGCATTTGCCGCTTCTCGCGAACTGCTCCCAGCGGAAGCGGTTGACCAGCATGGCGAATCGCCGCTCCTTCGGAAGCCATGTCATCTCGCCCGAAGGCATGACGGCATCCTGCAACAGCGACGAGATCACCGCGAGATCCTCGCCGTCGAAGGCCCGGAGCTTCAGCGGCAGGCCCGTGGCGCCATCCTCGAAACGCGCATCATCCGTCATTCGCCGATCCTCTCGATCGCGGCCCCGCAGGCGCCGAGCTTCTCCTCGAGACGTTCATAACCCCGGTCGAGGTGATAGACGCGGCTGACCACCGTCTCCCCCTCGGCCCCGAGGCCGGCGAGGATGAGTGAGACGGACGCGCGCAGATCTGTCGCCATCACCGGCGCCCCCTTCAGCCGCTCCACACCCGTCACCCTTGCCGTGCCGCCGTGAACGTCGATCTTCGCCCCCATCCGCATGAGCTCGGGGGCATGCATGAATCTGTTCTCGAAAATCCGTTCTTCAAGGGTTGACACGCCATCCGCGGTTGCAAGCAGGGCCATCATCTGCGCCTGAAGATCGGTCGGAAAGCCCGGATAGGGCGCGGTCACCACCTCCACCGCCCGCGCCCGGTCGCCGCGGCGGGTGACGGCCAGCCCCCCCTCGATGTCGTCGACGGCGACGCCGGCTTCCTCGAGCTTGTCGATGAAGGCGCCGAGAATGTCGCGGCGCGCGCCGGGAAAGCGCACCGTGCCGCCGGTGATGGCCGGTGCGATCATGTAGGTGCCGAGCTCGATCCGGTCGATGATGACCGAATGGGTCGCGCCATGGAGCCGATCGACTCCTTCAACAGTGATGGTGTCGGTTCCGGCCCCTTCGATCCGCGCCCCCATCGCCGTGAGACAGCGGGCGAGATCGACGATCTCGGGCTCGCGGGCGGCATTCTCGATGACGGTGGTGCCACGGGCGAGAGTGGCGGCCATCAGCGTGTTCTCCGTCGCCCCGACCGAGACGAAGGGAAAGCGGATGCGCGCGCCCCGCAGCCCGCCCCGCGGCGCCCTGGCGTGGACATAGCCCTCGACGAGGTCGATCTCCGCTCCCATCGCCTCGAGTGCCTGAAGGTGCAGATCGACCGGTCGCGCGCCGATGGCGCAGCCTCCGGGCAAGGATACCTCGGCCACCCCCTCGCGCGCCAGCAGCGGCCCGAGCACCAGTATCGATGCCCGCATCCGGCGCACGATGTCGTATTCCGCCCTGTGGGATGAAAGGGCGTGGGAGCTCATGGCGATCACCCGTCCCTCGTCGAGTCGGGAAACCTCGGCGCCGAGCGCGCGCAGAAGCAGCGTCATCGTGTCGATGTCGGCAAGCCGGGGCGCGTTCGAAAGCGTCAGCGGCTCGTCGGTGAGCAGCGTGGCCGGCATCAGCGCGAGGCAGGCGTTCTTTGCCCCGGCGATTGGTATCGTGCCGTTGAGCTCCCTGCCGCCGGTGACGACGATCCTGTCCATCAGCTGTCCCCGTCTTCGCTGCCTGCCTCTGCTCCGGTCGTCGCTCCGGGCCCGTCGGCCGTCCGGTCGCCCGTCGTCTCGCCGGGGGGCTTGCCGGCGCCACGGGCCCTCAGCTGCGCCTTGCGGCGCCTGAGATTGGCCCGGAGTGCCGCGGCGAGGCGCGCCTCGCGCTCGGCCTTCGTTTCCCTGCCCTGACGTGCCATGGCCGCCTCTCTATCCTCTGGCGGCGCTTCAGTCCAGAGAGGGCGGCAGGCAGTGCGGGCGCGACCGAGATTGCGGATGGCGAGGCGGAAAGCACCCTCCCGAGATCTGATCGGAGCGCGGAAGAAGCCCGCAGCTTCCTGCGAGCGGCATGGGCGTGTCCTCCCTCCCGCCTCGACCGGACCGCAACGGCACCCCGCCATGCCTGCACGCTCAGGGCATCCGGTGTGAAATCAGGGCATCCGGTGTGAAAAATGCTCTTGCACCTTCCGCCTTTTGTCCGTAAACGGGCGCCCGTCACGGGCTGCCGTAGCTCAGGGGTAGAGCACTCCCTTGGTAAGGGAGAGGTCGTGAGTTCAAATCTCACCGGCAGCACCATCTCCCATCTCGCCCCTTCCGCCCCCTTTCGTTCCGGCCCCCCGAGACATGCCGACGGTCGCGCAACCATGCCGCCGGCATGGGCCGTCATGGCACCGCAGGCCGGGAGCTCTCATCCCATGCTTTCGTGCAGGCTGACGCCATGTAAATCTTGCCTTGGCACCGGTTTTGCCTGATCCTTGCGCGCGCGACGGAGTGTCCGGCCGGGAGGGCGGGATACGCTCGCGGCGCAGGCAGGACCGCTGTGCAGGCAGGATTGCCGCGCAGGCAAGGGAGGAATGGACGACATGGCGAAAATGGCGTCGCTTGCGGACAAGCTGGCCATCGAGAACGAAATGCCCTGGGAGGCGCGTCAGCCGGCCCGCACCTTGCGGGAGCTTCTCGACAAGACCGCGGCTCGCGTACCGGACAGGCCGGCCTTCTCCTTCCAGCTCTTTTCGGATCCGGGCGCCGCGGCCGAGACGCTCGACTGGCGCCTCACCCGCGAGAAGGTGGTGCGGACCGCCAACCTCTTCCGCTCGCTCGGCATCGGCGAGAAGGATGTCGTCGCCTACATCCTGCCGACGATCAACGAAACCGCCATCGCCTTCATGGCCGGCGCCATTGCGGGCATCGTCAACCCGATCAATCCGCTTCTCGAACCGAAGCAGATGGCGGCGCTCCTGCGCGAGAGCGGTGCGAAGGTGGTTGTCACGCTCAGATCCTTCCCGAAAAGCGACGTGGCCCAGCGCGCTGCCGAGGCGGTGGCGATGGCGCCCGATGTCGAGACAGTGATCGAGGTCGATCTTCTGCGCTATCTCACCGGTCTGAAGAAGCTGATCGTGCCTCTCTTGCGGCCCAGGAATCCGGTGCGCCACAAGGCGCGGGTGCTCGATTTCGACAGGGCCATCGCCGGTCAGCCCGGCGACGACTACACCTTCCCCGACACCGCCGAGGATCGCATCGCCGCCTATTTCCACACCGGCGGCACCACCGGCATGCCCAAGCTCGCCCAGCACCGCTATTCGGGCATGATCTACAATGGCTGGTGCGTGAACGAGCTCATCGCCTCGGAGGAGGACACCTTCCTCTGCCCGCTGCCGCTCTTTCATGTCTTCGCCGCCTATCCGATCCTGATGGCGGTGCTTGCCTCGGGGGCGCACATGGTGATGCCGACCCCGGCGGGCTATCGCGGCGAGGGCGTGTTCGACAATTTCTGGAAACTGGTCGAGCGCTGGCAGGCGACCTTCATGGTCACCGTGCCGACGGCCGTCGCCCAGCTGATGCAGCGGCCGGTCGATGCCGATGTCTCCTCGCTCAAGACGGCGCTGTGCGGCTCGGCGCCCCTGCCGGTCGAGCTCTTCCGCCGTTTCGAGGAAGCCACGGGCGTCACCATCCTCGAGGGTTACGGGATGACCGAGGCCACCTGCCTCATCTCCGCCAACCCCTATGACGGCGAGAAGAAGATCGGCTCGGTCGGCCTGCCCTTCCCCTATACCGATGTGCGGATTCTCGACTGCGACGGGGCGGGCAACATCCGTCGTGAAGCGGGGGTGGACGAGGTGGCCGAGATCTGCGTCTTCAATCCCGGTGTCATCCCCGGTGCCACCTATACGGATCCCGAGAAGAATCGCGGCCTCTTTGCCGAAGGGCGCTGGCTGCGCACCGGCGATCTCGGCCGGATCGACGGCGACGGCTATCTGTGGATCACCGGCCGGGCGAAGGATCTCATCATCCGCGGTGGCCACAACATCGACCCCGCCATCATCGAGGAGGCGCTGGCGTCGCACCCCGAGGTCGCCTTCGTCGGGGCGATCGGTCAGCCCGACGCCCATTCGGGCGAGCTGCCGGCGGCCTATGTCGAGCTTGTCGAGGGCGGCACGGCGACGGTCGAGGAGCTGATGGAACATGCCCGGCGCACCATCACCGAGCGGGCGGCGGTGCCGAAATATCTCGAGATCCTCGACGAGCTGCCGAAGACCGCGGTCGGCAAGGTCTTCAAGCCGGCGCTGCGCAAGATGGCGATCACCCGCGTCTACAATGCCGCGCTTGCCGAGGCGGGCGTGCCGGCGGTGGTTGTCCGGGTGGTGGAGGACAAGAAGCGCGGCCTTGTCGCCTGTCTCGAGCCCGAGGGCGAGAAGCCGTCGGACGAGGAGGTGAACAAGGTGCTCGGTCGTTTCCCGCGTCCGTGGGAGTGGGCCGGGTGAGAGCCGCGGGGGCGGCGGACCACCACCGCACCGGCCCGAAAGGCGCAGCACGGCCAGGGTGACGGATGGCGCCGTTTCACTCTGGCGCGCATTCTGGGCGGCCGGGTTTGCACGCACGGTCCGGATCGGTGCTTGCGTCTTGACCTCTCCCGGCCGAATGGCTAGTTCATCGGGTGCTGGGCGGGCGTAGTTCAGCGGTAGAACGCCAGCTTCCCAAGCTGGATGTCGTGGGTTCGACTCCCATCGCCCGCTCCATCTTGCCTTCCCGACCGCTGCACTTTGCGAGGCGCCCCGACAGGGTGGCGGGATTCGTGTGCGCGATCACCCTTTCACGCCCGCACCGGCCGGGCGACCAGGCATGGCGCAGAGCAAGGGGATGATTTCCGTGCAATGAGGAGGGTTCGTGAGGGGAGGCCGGTGACTGGAGCGGGTGAGGGGAATCGAACCCCCATCTTCAGCTTGGAAGGCTGTTGCTCTACCATTGAGCTACACCCGCCCGACACCCGCTGAAATAGCCCGACTGCTCTTCCGCCGCAAGAGGCGGATGCTGCCCTGGTCCGTGCGGGGCTTGACCGGCCGCCGCCGCTGGCCCAAGAAGCGGGCACGGAAACCGCGATGGAGGAGCGCAGGATGGGTCGGACCGTCTATGTCAACGGCGAATGGGTCGATGAGGCCGATGCGAAGATTTCGGTCTTCGATCGCGGCTTTCTCTTCGCCGATGCCGTCTATGAGGTGACGAGCGTCCTTCAGGGCAGGCTGATCGACTTTCCCGGCCATCTCGCCCGGCTCGAGCGCTCCTTGCGGGAACTCGACATGGAGATGCCGCTTTCGGCCGAGGCGTTTCTTGCCCTTCACCGCGAGATCGTCGCCCGCAACGGCCTCGAGGAGGGGCTGATCTATCTCCAGGTTTCCCGCGGCGCCGCCGACCGTGATTTTCACTATCCCGAGAACGTGCCGCAGACGGTGGTGATGTTCACCCAGGAGAAGGCGCTGGCCGGGGCACCGGCGGCCGAGACGGGCATTCGCGTCATCACCCTGCCCGATCTGCGCTGGAAGCGGCGCGACATCAAGACCGTGCAGCTGCTCTACCCTTCGATGGGCAAGATGGCGGCGCAGGCCGCAGGTGCCGACGATGCCTGGCTTGTCGAGGAGGACGGTACAGTCACCGAGGGCACGTCGAACAACGCCTGGATCGTTACCGCCGAGCGGAAGATCGTCACGCGCCAGCTCTCCCACGACATCCTGCCGGGCATCACCCGCGCGGCGATCATGCGGCTGGCAGAAGCGGAGGGGCTTGCCATCGAGGAGCGCTCCTTCACGCCTGACGAGGCGAAGGCGGCCGAGGAGGCGTTCATCACCTCGGCCTCGACCTTCGTCTATCCCGTGGTCTCGATCGACGGGGCGCCCGTGGGCGGCGGCCGGCCGGGGCCGCTCGCGCGCCGGCTGCGCCAGCTCTACATCGAGGAGGCGCTGAAGAGCGCGCTCTGAGCCGCCACAGAGCGGCAGGATGGGCCGGCATGGATGTCCGGCCTGTGCGCCCGGCAGGAATTTTTCCCGACAATCGTCTCCATTCACCTTCCGTTAACCTCTGTGCGGGCATGATCGGCAAAAGCCGGGAGTATGCCGATGATGCGCGAGGAGGGAATCCCCCCTTTCGGGGGCGGTGACGAAGGGGCGGTGCGGCAAAGGCATGCCTTGCGGGAGAAGATCCGCAAGGCGGTCGAGAAGCGCGAGGTCTTCCTCGCCTTCCAGCCGGTAGTCAGCGCACGCCACCGCGATCGGGTGGCCTTCTATGAGGGGCTGGTCCGGCTCTACGGCCCTGCGCGCGACCCGATTCCGGCGGCCGAATTCATCCCCCTGGTCGAGACGAGCGAGCTTGGCCGGATGATCGATTGCCTTGCCCTCGAGCAGGGGCTCGAGGCGCTCGGGCGCGAGCCTTCGTTGCGCCTGTCCGTCAACATGTCGGCCCGTTCGATCGGCTATCGCCGCTGGCTCGATACGCTCCATCTCGGTCTCGAACGCGACCCGACCATCGCCGAGCGGCTCATCCTCGAGATCACCGAGGCCTCGGCCATGCTGATGCCCGATCTGGTCAGCTCCTTCATGGGCGAGATGCATCGCCAGGGCATCTCCTTCGCCCTCGACGATTTCGGCGCCGGCTACACCGCCTTCCGCCATCTCAAGGATTTCCTGTTCGACATCGTCAAGATCGATGGCGAATACACCCGCGACATCCACCATCAGCCCGATTCGCAGGTGCTGGTGGAGGCGCTTGTCACCATCTCGCGCCATTTCGACATGTTCACCGTTGCCGAGGCGGTCGAGACCGGGGAGGAAGCCGATTTTCTCACCGCGGCCGGCGTCGATTGCCTGCAAGGCTATCTGATCTCCCCGCCCATGCTCGTGCCGCCCTGGGAGGAAAAGGTCGCCGTTCTCGACGACTACATCGATTGAAGCGGAGGAAGGGCCGGCAGAAGAAGCGGGGAGGGTTCGCGCCGCGTTCGATCGCCCGGGGACAGGGCGTCCTGCGGGCTGTCGTGCGCCGGTCGTCTGCGGGGATGGCGCTCCCGATCACGCGTGGCGCATCGCCCTCCCGGCGGCAATGGCCGCATGACGGCTGGGCGGAGGGCCATGCCTGATGCATGGGCGCGGCACGATGCATGGCGCGGCACGTTCGGGGGGAGGGCGCGTGCGGGGCCTGGAGATGGATGCGTCTCGAGCCGCGAAGGCAGGCGCGCCGTGGGGCGTGAAGGCGAACGCATCCGGTGTGTGAATGTGTGGACTGGAGCGTGATGTGCGCGGCGGGTTCGGCGCACCGGCGGCAATGGCCGCATGGCGGCTGGGCGGAGGGCCATGCCTGATGCATGGGCGCGGCACGTTCGGGAAGGACTGGTGGGGGAGGGGCGATCGTCTCCGCGCCGTGATCCCTCGACGGCCGTTCGCCCGCAACGGTGTCGGGCAGCACATGCGGGATCTCGCATGAGGCCCGGAAGGAAGAACAGCCATGCAGCCGTGCGAGAAGAACGGCCGCGAAGTGGCTGCGGGGCTTGTGCCGGAGAACGGGCGCATGACACCCCGGAAGGCCGGCGCCTCGCCATCCGCCGATCCGTGCAGGGGAACATCGTTTCGCCGCGCCCCGGGCTGTTCTCCGGGAACGGGGCCTTCCGCGCCGGACGGGAAAACCCCGCCGAGGGGCGGGGTTTTGCGTCTTTCTCGAATGCGCCAGGGTGTCGCGGACCAGGCGGCCCGGGCAATCTCAGGCGTTGTCGAGATGCTCGGAGATGAACTTCACCGCATCGCCGACCGTCTGGATGTTCTCGGCGGCATCATCGGGAATTTCGATGCCGAATTCTTCCTCGAAGGCCATGACAAGCTCGACCGTGTCGAGGCTGTCGGCCCCGAGATCGTCGATGAAGGAGGCCGATTCGATGACCTTGTCTTCCTCGACGCCCAGATGCTCCACAACGATCTTCTTCACGCGTTCGGCGATGTCGCTCATCTTCATGTCCTCGTCTTGAAGGGGCGTGCCCCCTGTTGCTCTTTCATTCCGCCTGCCCGCCCGGCCGGGCAGGGGCGAAGCTCGTGCCGCCTATAGCACAATCACCGCACCTGGCAAACGGTTTCTCCCCGGCCTCGACGGGGCCTGCCGCGGGCGAAAGCGCCCCGTTCGCGGGGCCTTGTCCGCGGGTCCGGGTTGATGGGGAGCGGCAGGTCCCGCCCATCGAGAGCCCGTGCGGACAAAGCGGCGTGCTGGCGATCCGGGGCGGGCCCTGTTCGAGAAAAAGGGAGCGCCGCATCGCTCCTCGGGTGTTTGCGGCGCCGGCCGCGCCCCGGCTCATGGCAGGGTTCCGCCGCCTTCGGAGCCGCATTCCCGGCGTCGGACAGGCGAGCGGAAAGCCGGGAGGACGTCCGTCAGGGCAACCGGGTGCGGGTCGCTGTTTGCGGTGTGCCGGCAGCCGGGCAGGTCTTTTCGCTCCGCTCTTCCGGACGTACACCGTGCGCCTTGCCGGTCTTCGGCCGGGTGGGGCGCTTCCACCGCCTGTCCGGGAAGGGAGCACTGCGCCTCGCCCCGTGTGGTCTCCGGTGCCGTCTTCCGTGCGCTCAACCCCTTCGTGCAACGGGGGTGGGTGCAGCCCGCCAGCGAAAGCGGCCGGTCAGATCATCGCCATGCCGCCATTCACATGCAGCGTCTGCCCCGTGACATAGGCGGCCTCGGGAGAGGCGAGATAGAGCACCGCCGCCGCGATCTCCTCGGGCGCCCCCATCCGCCCGACCGGGATCTGCCCCAGGATCCGCTCCTTCTGCTTCTCGTTGAGCTTGTCGGTCATGGCGGTGGTGATGAATCCCGGTGCGACGCAGTTGACGGTGATGCCGCGGCTGGCGATTTCCTGCGCCAGCGACTTCGTCAGCCCGACGAGGCCGGCCTTGGAGGCGGCGTAGTTGGCCTGACCCGGATTGCCGGTCGTGCCGACCACCGAGGTGATGTTGACGATCCGCCCCCAGCGCGCCTTCATCATCCCCCTGAGCACGCCACGGGTGAGGCGCATCGCCGCCGTCAGGTTGATCTCCAGCACCGTGTCCCAATCCTCGTCGGACATCCGCATGAGCAGGTTGTCGCGGGTCAGGCCGGCATTGTTGACCAGGATGTCCACACCGCCCATGGCGTCGGCGGCTTCTCCCGGCAGCGCATCAACCGCCACCCGGTCGGCGAGGTTGCAGGGCAGCACATGGGCCCTTTCCCCGAGCGTCTCGGCCAGCGCCCTGAGCGGGTCGATCCGCGTGCCCGAAAGGCCGACCTCGGCGCCCCGTGCATGAAGCGCGGTGGCGATGGCGCGGCCGATCCCGCCCGAGGCGCCGGTGACGAGGGCGCGCTTGCCCGTGAGATCAAACATTGCCTTCCTCCTCCTGTTCGATGGCGGCGCGGATGCGCTCGGCGGCCTTGCGCACCCCCTCGGCCGTGCCCGTCGGCACGCATTCGATCGAGCGGGCGATCCGGCGCACCATGCCCGAGAGTGCCTTGCCGGCGCCGATCTCGGCCGCCAGGCTCACCCCTTCCCCGGCCATGCGGGCGACGCTCTCGCGCCAGCGCACCCGTCCCGTCACCTGTTCGACGAGCAGGCGGCGGATGGTTTCCGGGTCGCTCACCGGTGCAGCGGTGACATTGGCGATGAGCGGCACGCGCGGTGGCCGGATCGTGGCCTCGGCCAGCGCTTCGGCCATGCGCTCGGCGGCCGGTCGCATCAGCGCCGAGTGGAACGGGGCCGAAACCGGCAGCATCACCGCCCGCCTCGCGCCCCGGGTCTTCGCCAGCTCCACCGCCCGTTCGACCGCAGCCTTGTGCCCCGAGATCACCACCTGGGCCGGGTCGTTGTCATTGGCCGCCTCGCAGACCTCGCCCTGGGCCGCCTCGGCCGCGATCTCCTCGACCGCGGCGAGATCGAGTCCGAGGATCGCCGCCATCGCTCCCTCGCCGACCGGCACCGCCTCCTGCATCGCCTCGCCCCTGAGGCGCAGAAGCCGCGCCGCCTCGGCAATGTCGAGAGCGCCCGCGGCCGCGAGGGCGGAATATTCCCCGAGCGAGTGGCCGGCGACGAAGTCGGCGGCATCCGCCGGCACGCCTTCGGCCTCGAGGGCTCTCAGCGTGGCCAGCGAGGTGGCCATCAGCGCCGGTTGTGCGTTGCGGGTGAGGGTGAGTTCGTCCTGCGGCCCTTCCCAGATCAGCGTCGAGAGCTTCTCGCCGAGGGCCTCGTCCACGATTTCGAAGACCTCCCGCGCGGCAGGCCAGGCATCGGCGATGTCGCGGCCCATGCCCACGCTCTGGGCGCCCTGGCCGGGGAAGAGAAAGGCGATGGCTGCCATGTGCTCCGTCCTCGTTCGCTGGCCGTCGGAAAGCCGGCCCCTGCCAGCCCCGCAGCCTGTTGTCATGGCTGACGGTCTAGCCGCCGCGGGCTGCGAGAACAAGATGGCGACCGACGGGGAAGGGGCTGCAATCGCACCTGTCGGCCGGCGGGCCCGGCCTCATGGCCCGTTCGGTGCCGGGATCGGGACGGGAGCAGGCAGCTGCGGAGGGGGACGGGTCGGGCTGTGCGGGGCCCGCTGCGTCATTTCGCCCGCAGGGCAGGGGCGTTCGGTCCGTGCCGGAACGCCGGCGGCCGGGTGAAACCTCCGAAAACCGGGTGACCCGGCGCCCGGAAGATGCGCCCGAAGCGCGGATGACATGGTCATGCGAAAGAGGGCGGCCCGTGGTCCGGGCGGGTGTCCGGGCCATCGGGGCTCCAAGATCGGGACCGGCCGGCCGGATGTCGCCCATGGGTGTCGGGGCGCGGCGCGCCTCGATCATCCTTCCTTTTCTTCTCCCCGTCCTTCTTCTTGCCGTCGCCCTGGGCTTACGAGTCCGAACCCGATTCGCTCGTGCTGTCGGATCCTTCTTCGGAATGATCGCTCGATTCGCCCGTATCCGAACTGCCGCTTTCCTCGGCGTCATGGCTCGATCCGGCGGATTTCGTTTCCTTCGACGAGCCCGAGCTGGATTTTTCGGAATCGGAAGAGGAATCCGATTCGCTCTTCCCCGATCCGCCGGAGCTGGTCTTGTCCGACTTGCCCGAGCCGCTGACCGCCGAGGGCGGCGCGTCGGCGCTGTCGGTGCTGGAACTGTCGGTGCTGCTGGAATCGTCGGTCCCGTCGCTGCTGCCATCGCTGCCGCTGACATCCTCGAGGAGGCTCGAGACCTCCTCGTCGGACAGGAGCGCCGCCAGCTCGCTGTCGCTGAGCTCCTCGGCTTCCGCCTCCACCTTCTTTGTGTCCTCGAACAGATATGCCGTGTCCTCGATCGCCTTGAGCGCGTCGAAGGAGGTGGAGATCTTGTAACCGGTCAGGGTCGAACCGATTTCGCCGGACACGCTGTCGAGCCCGCCCCGCACGGTCGAGGCGACGGCGAGGCCGAGGCCGACGACCGCGGCGATGATCGGCATGTAATCGGCGGTGACGGCGCCGCTTTCGCTCCTGGCGAAACGGGACATGGAAGCATTCGCCGCGCTGCCGAAGGGCAGGGCGAATGCCGTGTTCGACCGGCTCGGCGGCCCGCTGCCGCATGATCTGGGGGTGGCAGCGGTCACCACCCTCGGGTTCCTCGCATGGTCAGCCATCTCGAGTTCTCCTCTTCTGTCCGCCCCGGTTGCGCGCATTCGGCGAACGCGGCTTCGGGGCGTCTTTCGGCCCGCAGGATGCATCTGCATGCACCTGGACCGGTTCCTGTCTTCCTGACGGATGATCCGGGCCGGAGCGTGAAGGGATTGTGGTCGAATGTTGGCAGCGGAGGCTGTCGGCGGGTTTCGGCGCAGTATCGCGACATGATGCGAAACGGTGGTCGGCATCTGTCGCGATTGTCTCCGCGTCGGCCGATGCGGCCGGACCGCCCGGTCGCCACGGGGCAATTCGCCCACAAATGCGCCCGCAAGGCGAATCTCCCGGACCGATACCGGGTGCTTCATGGCCTTGCGCGCCGGCATTTTTCTGCTAGAGAAGGCGCGCTCCCGACAGGAACGAATCGCGTTGCCTCTCGTATGCGGCCGGGAGCCGTTGGGCCGCATTTTGAAGCACGCCCGGAACAGGAAACGGAACATGCCTCTTTACGAGCACGTCTTCATTGGCCGGCAGGATCTCTCCAACGCCCAGGCCGAGGGACTGATCGACCATTTCCGCAATGTTCTCGAGGAGAACGGCGGCAAGGTCCTTCACACCGAATACTGGGGCCTCAAGACGATGGCCTACAAGATCAAGAAGAACCGCAAGGGCCACTATGCCTACATGCGCACCGATGCGCCGGCCGAGGCGGTTCAGGAGATGGAGCGTCTGATGCGGCTGCATGACGACGTTCTTCGGGTTCTGACCGTGCGTGTCGAGGAGCACGAGGAAGGCCCCTCGGTGATGATGCAGTCCCGCGAGCGCCACTCGGACCGGCGCCGCTGAGCTTGAAGGAAGGATAGAGACATGGCCGCAAGACCGTTTTTCCGCCGTCGCAAGACCTGCCCCTTCTCCGGGGCCAATGCGCCGAAGATCGACTACAAGGACGTCAAGCTCCTGCAGCGCTACATTTCGGAGCGCGGCAAGATCGTCCCCAGCCGCATTACCGCCGTTTCCGCGAAGAAGCAGCGCGAGCTTGCCCGGGCCATCAAGCGGGCCCGCTACCTCGCCCTTCTTCCCTATGTCGTCAAATAAGGAGCCGGGCCCATGCAAGTCATCCTGCTGGAAAGGGTCGCCAAGCTCGGCCAGATGGGCGATGTCGTCAACGTGAAGGACGGCTTTGCCCGCAACTATCTCCTGCCCCAGGGCAAGGCGCTGCGTGCGACCCCCGAGAACATCCGCCGCTTCGAGGAGCAGAAGGCCCAGCTCGAGGCCCGCAACCTCGAGCTCAGGCGCGAGGCCGAGGCCGTGGCCGAGAAGCTCGACGGCAAGCAGTTCGTCATCATTCGCGCCGCGGCCGACACCGGCGCGCTCTACGGTTCGGTCACTGCTCGTGACATCGCCAATGCGATGACCGAGGACGGCTTCACCGTCGATCGCCGCCAAGTGACGATCGACCGGCCGATCAAGGAGCTTGGCCTGCACGAGATCACCGTTCGCCTTCACCCCGAGGTCGAGGTGACGGTGGTGGCCAATGTCGCCCGCAACGAGGAAGAGGCGAAGATCCAGTCCGAAGGCAAGTCGGTCCAGCAGCTGGCCGCCGAGGCCGAGGCGGCCGCCGAGCTCGAGATGGCCGAACTGTTCGAGGACATTGGTGCCGCCGCTCTCGACGAGGGGGACGAGGGCGAGAATGCGCCGGCCGCCGAAACCGAAGCCGAGACAGGCGAAGGGGAAGAGAAGGAAGGCTGAGACGCCATCTTCCCGCAGCCTGACCAGCCATGCAGAGGGCCGCCGCACCGCCGGCGGCCCCTGTCGTTTCGGGGCGGTGGAGGAGCTCGTCGGGGCCGGCACGCGGTTGGGGCGGCGTCGTTCCGCTCCGGCTTGAAGCGCCGCCCTCCGCCTTCCGGCCGGGGGCACGGGGCCGGTCCGCGAGCCGCCACGAAGAAAGGGTCAGGCCGGTCGGCGTGTCGCCCTCGAACCGCTTTCCGTCGTGGAAGGGCGCGGGACCACCGGCCGCCCCGCCCCGTGTGATGCGCCTGCGGCCGGATTTTGTCGGCGACTTGTCGGGAGCCGGCTGGACCGGGGGCTGCCCCTGACGGGATGCTCGCTGCCGTCCCCGTCTTGCGCGGCTCACATGCCCCCTCCCATGCGCTCTTCGCGTGCAGCGAGCATGAGTGCCTGAGCGGGGCGAGGGGGCTTCCCTGGGCTCGTCATTCGGGCGCGGGCCGGCCGCTTTTCAGGATGGTGGCGGGTGCGCGCTGCGAAATGCGCAATCCGCTTTCCCCCGGCGATGTGTCCTCCGTCCCTCGTCTTCTTGCTGTGCCGGGGCCTGGGAAGGGGCGCGCCCGGGCCGTGCGCCACGGTGGTGGATTGCGCGCGGTTCCGAAGCTGCACCCCCCTTCGGCACATCCATGCCCTCGGAACGCCCTTTCGAGAACGCTCTCCCGCCGCCTTGTCTCCACGCCCTTGTGGAGAGGAGCGCCACGTCCCGCGTCCTGCACAAGGCGCTCCCCCGCTGGCCCCGGGGTGTGCGCCCCGCTTCTCTCAGGCAGCGGCCATGCCCGGCGTTTCCCGAAGCCGGGCAAGGGCAGCCTCGGCCCGTGGCTTCTCGCGGGCGACGGCGGCGCGCTTGACCGGGCCGAAGCCCCGCATGCGCTCGGGGGTCGAAAGGATGGTGCGGAAATCCTCCACACGATCGGCCCGCCAGAGCGCGGGCAGTTCCTCCAAAAGGGCGGCATACCAGTCGATCAGCGCCCGCTCCTCGCGCCGTTCGGCGGTGTGGCCGAAGGGATCGAAGGCCGTGCCGCGCAGCCGCTTCAGCCGGGCGAGCAGTTTCATCCCCCACCACATCGGCCGGCCGAAGGCCCGCTTGGCCGGTCGGCCGCGGCTGTCTCTGCCCGCAGGCAGGAGCGGCGGCGCCATGTGCCAGCGGATCCTGAAATCACCCTCCACCCCCTCGAACCGGGTGGCGATCTCGTCGAGGAAGCCGGTTTCGGTGTGAAGTCGCGCAACCTCGTATTCGTCCTTGTAGCTCATCAGCCGGAAGAGCCCGTCGGCGGCAAGGCGCACCAGATCCTCCGGCGCCTCCGCCGGCAGGGCTTCGGCGAAGGCAGCGATCCGCCGCTCGTAGAGCGCGGCCCAGGCCGCGTCCTGATAGCCGGTCAGGAAGCGCACGCGGCGGGCGATGAAGGCGGCGATATCTTCTTCCGCCGGGGCCGCGTCGCCGAGCACGTCGGCCAGCCGCCCGGGCGCCGCCGCCAGCACCCGGCCGATGGCGAAGGCGGCGCGATTGCCCTCGACCGCCACGCCGTTGAGCCGGATCGCCTCCATCAGCGCCGCTTCCGAGACCGGCACCAGCCCCAGCTGCCAGGCGTGGCCGAGCATGATGACATTGGCGAAGACGGCATCCCCGAGAAGGGTCTCGGCGGCCCTGTTGGCGTCGGTCAATGCGAGGTTCCCCTCACCGATCACCTCGGCGATCCGGGCGATCCGCGTTCCCTTCTCGAGCGAGGCGGCCGGGTCGAGCACCATCTCGCCGGTCGGAATCTCGGCGCTGTTGAGGGCCATGCGCGTGCCGCGCCGGTAGTGTCGCGAGGCCTTGGGCGAGGATGCCACCACCATATCGCAGGCGATGACGGCATCGGCCGCAGCCTCGTCGATCCCGACCTGATGCACCGCGTCGGGGCCGGCGCCGATCCGCACATGGGAGAGCACCGTGCCGAACTTCTGGGCGAAGCCCGTGAAGTCGAGCACCGAAGCGCCGCGCCCCTCGAGATGGGCGGCCATGGTGACGAGCTGGCCGACGGTGACGACACCGGTGCCGCCCACCCCGCCGACGAGCAGGTTCCACGTCCCGCCCTTCTCCGAGTTCCAATGCTGCGCCGGGGGCGGCAGATCGGCCAGAAGCCGCCCGATGTCAAACCCGGCGGCCCGAGGCTTCCTGCGCCGCGCCCCTTCCACCGTCACCATCGCCGGGCAGAACCCTTCGAGACAGGAGAAATCCTTGTTGCAGCTCGAAAGGTTGATCCGCCGCTTGCGGCCGAAGGGCGTCTCGAGTGGCTCGATCGAGAGGCAGTTCGATGTTCTGGCGCAGTCGCCGCAGCCCTCGCAGACCGCCGGGTTGATCCAGACGAAGCGCGGCGGATCCTCGGCCTTGTCGCGCTTGCGCCGGCGCCGAAGCTCGGTGGCACAGGGCTGGACGTAGATCAGCATCGTCACGCCGTCGATCTCCCGCAACTCCTTCTGCACCCCGATCAGTTCGCGACGGTGGTGGAAGGTGACGCGCGGGGGAAAGTCCTCCGGGCGGATCCGTGCGAGATCGTCGGTGACGACGGCGATGCGTTCCACCCCCTCGGCCCGGGCGACATGGGCCACCGCCGCCGGGGTGAGCGGCCCGTCCACCGGCTGACCGCCGGTCATCGCCACCGCGTCGTTGAACAGGATCTTGAAGGTGACGTTGGCACCGGCGGCGATCGCCTGGCGCAGGGCGAGGGAGCCCGAATGATACCAGGTCCCTTCGCCCATGTTCTGGAAGAAGTGCCGCCGGCCGGCGAAGCGCTGGCGGATGGCGCCGGGCACTCCCTCGGCCCCCATATGGGCGAAGCCGCCGGTATTGCGGCCCATCCAGGACGCCATGACATGACAGCCGATCCCCGAGATGGCATGCGAGCCCTCGGGCAGGCGGGTCGAGGTGCCGTGGGGGCAGCCCGAGCAGAACCAGGGTGTGCGCGTCGCCCCGGGCACGAGGATCTCGCGCGGCTTGTCGGCGAGAATGGCCTCGGCCTTCTCCATCAGCCGCTCGGTGGGGAAGAAACGGTCGAGCCGGCGGGCGACGAGCGGCAGCAGAAGTCGCGGCGACAGCTCACCGGTCCAGGGCACCAGCGGTTCCATCCTCTCGTCGAACTTGCCGACCATGCGTTCGGGCTTCGCGCCGGGCCAGTCATAGAAATATTCCTTGAGCTGGCTTTCGACGATACCGCGCTTCTCCTCGATCACCATCACCTCGGCCTTGCCATGCACGAAGGCGAGGGCCTGTTCGCGCGCCAGCGGCCAGACCATGCCGACCTTGTGGATGTCGATGCCGAGCGCGCGCAGCTTCTCGTCGCCAAGGCCGAGAAGGCGCAGCGCCTCCATCAGGTCGAGATGGGCCTTGCCGACGGTGACGAAACCGAAGGGCGCCTCGGGCAGGTCGAAGAGGGTGCGGTCGATCGGGTTGGCCTCGGCAAAGGCCCGCACGGCCTCGAGCTTCTTCGCCATGCGTGCCTCGATCTCGGCCGAGGGTGGATCGGCGATGCGGATGGCGAGCTCGGCCGGATCGAAGGGCAGGGGCGGCAGGGTGAAGCGGCGCGGACGCGGCAGCTCGAGCGAGCGGGCCGATTCGACCACCTCCGACACCGCCTTGAAGCCGACCCATGTCGAGGAGAAACGGGAAAGAGCGAAGCCGTATTCGCCGAATTCGAGATATTCGGCGACCGATGCCGGGTGCAGCACCGGCATGAACCAGGAGAGGAACACTGCATCCGACTGGTGGGGCATGGAGGAGGAGACGCAGCCATGATCGTCGCCCGCCACCACCAGCACGCCGCCCTTGGGCGCGGTGCCATAGGCGTTGCCGTGGCGCAGCGCGTCGCCCGAGCGATCGACGCCGGGGCCCTTGCCATACCACATCGCGAACACGCCCTCGACCTCGGCGCCTTCCTCCAGATGAGCCTGCTGGGCGCCGAGCACGGCAGCGGCGCCCATGTCCTCGTTGATCGCCGGCATGAAGTCGATGCGGTGCTGCTCGAGAAGGTCCCTCGCGCGCCACATCTCGAGATCGACCCCGCCGAGGGGCGAGCCGCGATAGCCCGAAACGAAGCCGGCCGTGTTCCAGCCCCATGCCGCGTGGCGGCGGGCCTCGTCGAGCATGATACGCGCAAGGGCCTGGGTGCCGGTCAGGAAGACACGGCCTTCGCTGCGGGTGTAACGGTCTTCGAGCCGATAACGGGCCAGGGCGCGATCATGACGTGACATGGCAATCTCCCCTTGTGTCGGGGGAATCATGCCGTTTCTTCGCTGAAATATCCCTTCATTCTTGCGGCATACGCCCGAAAGTGCGAGATAATGTTGCGCAGATCGGCCTTGTTCCGGGATAATTTGTTGCCATCTTGCCGATGCTGAGGGAGTCATGATCGAGATCGACGACATCGATCGCCGGATTCTCGCGATCCTCGAGGCCGACAGCCGCCTCTCCCATGCCGAGATCGGGGCGCGTATCGGCCTGTCGGCCTCGTCGGTATGGCGGCGGGTGAAGGCGCTCGAGACGGCCGGCGTTATCACCCGTTATGCCGCCATCCTCGATCCGGCGAAGACGGGCAGGGGGTTCCAGGCGATCGTGGCGGTGGAGATGCAGCGTCACGATCAGGCCAAGGTGCGGGCCTTCGAGGCGGCCCTTCTGTCCCATCCGGCGATCCGGGCCGCCTGGGCGACGACCGGCAAGGCCGATTACCATCTGCGCGTCGCCTGCGCCTCGATCGAGGACTACAACCGCTTTCTCGACGAGTTCCTCTTCCGCCAGCCGGCGGTGCAGTCGGCCCAGACCCATGTCGTGCTGAGAGAGATCCGCCCCTGCCCGTGAGGTGGTCGCCCGCCCGGTGTCGGCCGGCTGGTGGCAGGAGGCCGCCCCTGCCCGCGAGGGACGTGCGGCGGTCGGTCGCAGCACGGGCAATGGCGTCTGCAGGAGGCAGCCCCCGGAGGCCGGCAGCGGCGCAGCCTTGCCGCCCGACCCGTTTGCCTGCGCGAATGTCCGTCAGACCGCAGGAGGGGTGCCGCCGATCCGCTCGGTGATCTCCCGGGCAGCGGCCCGCACCCGGGGAGCGATCTCCTCGATCCGCCCGTCGGTGAGCCGCACGCTCGGCCCCGAGATCGACACGCCGGCCACCGCCTCGCCATGGGCGTTGTGAATCGTGGCGGCAACGCAGCGCATGCCGAGATGGTGCTCCTCGTTGTCATAGGACCAGCCCCGTGCCCGGGTTCGGGCGAGGTCCTCGAAGAGACGCCCGGGCGTGGTGATGGTGTTGGCCGTGAAGGCCGGCAGCCCGGTGCGCTGGAGGATGCGGCGGATCTCCTCCTCCGTCATCTCCGCCATGAGTGCCTTGCCGATGCCCGAGGCATGCATCGGCGTGCGGGTGCCGGCGCGGAAGAAGGCGCGGATCGGCTGTGGCGTCTCGACCTGGCTGACGAAGACCACATGGCCGTTTTCGGCGATGGCGAGATTGGCGGTCTCGCCGGTTTCCTCCATCAGCCGGCGCAACACGCCGCGCGCGGCCTCGACGAGATTGGTGTGGGCGAGGAAGGCCGAACCGGTGCGGAAGGCCTCGACGCCGATGCTCCAGCGCTGGCTGGCGGCATCGAGGCTGACGAAGCCGTGCCGGGCGAGGGTGTCGAGCAGCCGATGGGCGGTCGAGGGCGGCATGCCGAGCGTCATCGAGATGTCCGACAGGATCATCGGGCCGTGCTGACCGAGGGCCTTGAGGATGGAAAGGCCGCGATCGAGCGCCTGAACCGTGCCGCCGCCTTCACGGCCATTGCTGCTGCCGCGTGGCCGGCCCCGCCGGCGCTTCGTGGTGCTGCCCGTGTCCATCCTGCCCCTCCTTTCGGTGCCGGCCTTTGTCTCGAGATTGCCCATCTGCGGGGCGCCCGGCGGGGATTCGCGCCCCGGTGACATAATGCCGCTTTTATTTCCAATATGTAAGAAGGGCAATGGAAATCTGAACAGCATTGAAACAAAAGGAAAAAATGGCGGTGAAATTTTTTTTGGAAAATATTTCCGAAAAAATTGCAATGAGGCGCGGATGCGCTAAGATGAAGGAAATCACCCAAGGCGGGCATTGCGGGCTCCGCCGTCGCCGGCAACCCCGGCATCTTCAGCGAGAACGGACAACAGACACATGACCGACCGACACGTCCCCGCCTGGCACAACCCGGTCTTCATCCCCGGCCCCACCAACATGCCCGAAGCGCTGCGCAAGGCGGTGGACATGCCGACGATGGACCACCGCTCGGCCGCCTTTCCTGCGATCCTGCACCCGACGCTGAAGATGGTGCGGCAGGTCCTTGGCAGCGAGACGGCCGAGGTGTTCCTGTTCGCCGGTACCGGCACGCTGGGCTGGGAGACGGCGATCTCGAACACGCTGTCGCCCGGCGACCGGGTGCTGGCCTGCGAGAACGGCATGTTCTCGCGCAAGTGGATCGACATGTGCCGCCGCCACGGGCTGGAGGTCGAGGAAATCCGCGTGCCCTGGGGCGAGGCGATCCCGGCCGAGCGCATGGCCGAGGCGCTGGCCGCCGACAGGGGCCATGCCATCCGCGCCGTGCTGGCCACCCACAACGAGACGGCGACGGGAGTGCGCTCGGACATCGCCGCGATCCGCGCCGCGCTCGACGCCACCGGGCATCCGGCGCTGCTGATGGTGGACGGGGTCAGCTCGATCGCCTCGATGCCCTTCGAGATGGACGGCTGGGGCGTCGATGTGGCGGTGACCGGCTCGCAGAAGGGCTTCATGCTGCCGGCGGGGCTGGCGGTCGTCGGCTTCTCGCCAAAGGCGCTGGCCCTGGTCGAGGAGGCCCGGTTGCCCCGCACCTATTACGACATTCGCGACATGCGCGGCGCGTATCCTTCGGGCGGCTACCCCTACACCCCGCCCCTGGGGCTGATCAACGGGCTGAAGACGGCCTGCGAGATGCTGCTGGAGGAAGGGCTCGACAACGTGTTTGCCCGCCACCACCGCATCGCCGAAGGCGTGCGCCGGGCGGTTCGCGCCTGGGGGCTGCCGCTTTGCGCCGCAAGCCCCGAGATCGCATCCGACACGGTGACGGCGATCCGCACGCTCGAGGGTTTCGACGCGAACCGCATCGTTGCCCGCGCAGCCGAGGTCTATCACGTCGCCTTCGGCGCCGGGCTGGGGGATGTGGCGGGCCGGGTGTTCCGCATCGGGCATCTGGGGATGATGAGCGAGGTGATGGCGCTGTCGGGGCTGGCCACCGCCGAGATGGTGATGGCCGATCTCGGCCTGCCGATCACGCTGGGCGCGGGCGTGGCTGCGGCGCAGGACTACTGGCGGCGCACGCTGCCCGAAGCGCTGCGGATGGCGGCCTGAGCGGGTGCAGGAGAGGACGCGAGAGGGACGAACGAGATGAAGCGACTGGAACCGGTGCTCAAGGCAGACGACATTCCGACGCTGGCCGACATGCTGGTGGCGCATGAGCGCATCCGCCCGCACATCCACCGCACGCCGGTCCTGACCTCGCGCACGATCAACGAAGCCGCCCGGGCCGAGCTGTTCTTCAAGTGCGAGAACTTCCAGAAGGCCGGCGCCTTCAAGGCCCGCGGCGCCTCGAACGCGGTCTTCGGCCTTTCGGACGAGGAGGCGGCCCGTGGGGTGGCGACCCATTCCTCGGGCAATCACGGGCTGTGCCTCGCCTATGCCGCCGGGCGGCGGGGCATTCCCTGCACCGTGGTCATGCCGCGCACCGCCCCGCAGGCCAAGAAGGACGCGGTGCGGGCCTATGGCGGCCGGGTGGTGGAATGCGAGCCCTCGACCTCGTCCCGCGAGGCGGTATTCGCCGAGGTGGTGGCCGAGACCGGCGCCGAATTCGTCCACCCCTACAACGATGCGCGGGTGATCGCCGGGCAGGCGACCTGCTCGAAGGAGCTGATCGAGCAGGTTGCGGGGCTCGACGCCGTGATCGCGCCGATCGGCGGCGGCGGCATGGTGTCGGGCACCTGCCTGACGCTGTCGAACCTGGCCCCCGACATCGAGATCTACGCCGCCGAGCCCGAACAGGCCGACGACGCGGCGCGCTCGCTGCGCGAAGGAAAGATCATCGCCTATGACGCGCCCCAGACCATCGCCGACGGGCTGAAGGTGCCGCTCAAGGAGCTGACCTGGCACTTCGTCTCGCGCCATGTGAAGGACATCCTCACCGTCTCGGAAGACGAGATCGTGGCGGCCATGCGCCTGATCTGGGCGCGGATGAAGATCGTCATGGAGCCCTCGTCTGCCGTCACGCTGGCGGCGATCCTGAAGAACCCCGAAATCTTCGCCGGCAAGCGCGTCGGCGTCATCATCACCGGCGGCAATGTCGATCTGGGCAAGCTGCCCTGGTCGTGACGGTCGCCCGGAAGGCTGCACAGGCCGCTCAGACAGGAGAAGATACGATGAACAAGCCCGAAACCTTCCCCGCCGATCTGGACCGGCTCGAGGTCGGCTACGACATTCCGGCGAAGCCGGGCATGGCCGAAGACGAGATCCAGACCCCGGCGCTGGTGATCGACCTCGATGCGCTCGAGCGCAACCTCAAGAAGATGCAGGATATCGCCGACCGCATGGGCGTGCGGCTGCGCGTCCACGGCAAGATGCACAAGTCGGTCGATGTGGCGAAGCGGCAGATCGAGCTCGGCGCCTGCGGCATCTGCTGCCAGAAGGTCTCGGAGGCCGAAGCCTTCGCCCGCGGCGGCATCAAGGACATCCTGGTGTCGAACCAGGTGCGCGATCCGCTGAAGATCGACCGGCTGGCGCAGATGCCGAAGATGGGCGTGCGCACCATCGTCTGCTGCGACGACATCGACAATGTCGCCGAGCTGGACGAGGCCGCGAAGCGCCATGGCACCGAGCTCGAGGTGCTGGTCGAGGTCGATTGCGGCGCCGGCCGCTGCGGCGTGACCTCGGTGGAGGACGCGGTCGCGATCGCGAAGGCGATCGACGCGGCCGGGAACCTGACATTCTCGGGCATCCAGGGCTATCAGGGCGCGATGCAGCACCTCGAGACCTGGCAGGCGCGCAAGGAGGCGGCCGAGAAGGCCATCGCCATCGTCCGCGAGGTGGTCGAGGCGCTGAAGGCCGAGGGGCTCGGCTGCGAGATCGTCGGCGGTGGCGGCACCGGGTCCTTTGAGTTCGAAGGAACCTCCGGTGTCTACAACGAGCTTCAGTGCGGCTCCTACGCCTTCATGGATGCCGATTACGGCCGTATTCTCGACAAGGACGGCAAGCGCATCGACGAAAGCCAGTTCGAGCACGCGCTGTTCCTGCTCACCTCGGTCATGAGCCATGCCAAGCCCGACAAGGCGGTGGTCGATGCCGGGCTGAAGGCGCAGTCGGTGGACAGCGGCCTGCCCACGGTCTTCGGCATCGAGGGGGTGACATACATCAAGTGTTCGGACGAGCACGGCGTGATCGAGGACCCAGAGGGCAAGCTTGCCATCAATCAGCGCATCAAGCTGGTGCCGGGCCATATCGACCCGACCTGCAACGTGCATGACTGGTATGTCGGCGTGCGCGGCGGCGAGGTCGAGGCGCTGTGGCCGGTCTCGGCTCGCGGCAAGGCATTCTGAGGACATGGACGAGGAACGGGCAATGACGGGAGCGCGCGGATGCTGGTGATCGACGAGGCGACCTGCGAGGCGCTGGTGGGGCGCAGGGAAGCCTTCGACGCGGTCGAGAAGGTCTTTGCCGCCATGGCGCGGGGCGAGGCACGCAACTTCCCCGTGGTGCGCGAGGCGCTGGGCCATGCCGATGCGCTCTACGGTTTCAAGTCGGGCTTCGACCGCGCCGACATGGTGCTGGGCGTCAAGTCGGGCGGCTACTGGCCCCACAACGCCGAGAAGGGACTGACCAACCACCAGTCCACCGTCTTCCTGTTCGATCCCGACACCGGGCGGCTCGACGCGGTGGTGGCCGGCAACTACCTGACGGCGGTGCGCACGGCGGCGGCCTCGGCGGTGTCGATCGCCCATCTCGCGCGCAAGGACGCGAAGGTGCTGGGCATGGTCGGCGCCGGGCACCAGTCCACCTTCCAGCTGCGCGCTGCGGCCGAGGTGCGCGACTTCGAGAAGGTCGTGGCCTGGAACCCCCATCCCGAGATGCTGCCCCGCCTTGCCGCCGTGGCCGAGGAGATCGGCCTGCCGTTTCAGGCGGTCGAACGCGAGCAGCTTTGCGCCGAGGCCGACGTCATCATCACCATCACCTCGGCCTTCGAGCCCCTGCTGATGGCCGACTGGATCCGCCCCGGCACCCATATCGCCTGCATGGGCACCGACACGAAGGGCAAGCAGGAGCTGGATCCCGAGATCCTCGCCCGCGCCGCCGTCTTCACCGACGAGGTGGCGCAGTCGGTGACCATCGGCGAGGCCCAGCACGCGGTGGCTGCGGGGCTTCTGGGCGAGACGGATATCGTTCCGATCGGTATGGTCATAAATGGTGACCATGCAGGGCGAACGGCCGACGACGAGATCACCGTCTTCGACGGCACCGGTGTCGGATTGCAGGATCTGGCCGTGGCAGGTGTCGCCGCCCGGCGCGCGCGTGAACGTGATATGGCAAGGCAGGTCGAGTTATAGGAGGGCAGGGGAATTTCCTTGCTGAAAGGGAGATTTTCACTTGTCAGATCAGTCTTTTGATGCATGATCGGAAGACAGGATCGTCAGGGGGTGAGGGCCGGTGCGGGCTCGATGTCCGAGGGAGGCGGCTCCCCTGGCGGTGCCACGGACAAGAGGCAGGGCCGGCAAGGCACCTTGTCGAGCAAGGTTGAAACCGGGGTCATTCAGGGAGGAATGGAGATGACCAAGACCACCAGACGCGACTTTCTGAAGAAGTCGTCCGTTGGCCTTGCGGCCGCGGGCACCGGTGCGCTCGCCGCGCCACATATCGCCAACGCCCAGATGAAGACCATCACCTGGAAGGTGCAGACCTCGTGGCCGGGCGGCATCGGGCTCGAGATCTTCAAGGAATGGTGCCACTCGATCAAGGACAAGACCAATGGCGAGCTGGAGTTCATCCCCTTCGGCGCCAAGGACGTGGTCGGCGACTTCCAGCTGTTCGACGCGGTGAAGAACGGCGTTCTTCAGGCGATGAACCCGTTCACCCTCTACTGGGCCGGCCGGATCCCGGCTTCGGTGTTCCTCAGCTCCTATCCGCTGGGGCTGCGCCAGCCGGGCGAGTGGGACGTGTTCTATTACGGCCTCGGCGGGCTGGAGATCGCCCGTGACCTCTTCGCCCGCGAAGGCATGTTCTATGTCGGGCCGATCCAGCACGGACCGAACATCATCCACTCCAAGGTGCCGATCCGCTCGGTCGACGACTTCCGCGGCCGCAAGATGCGCCTGCCGGGCGGCATGGTGGCCGAGGTGTTCCAGGCGCTGGGGGCCAAGACCACCCTGCTGCCGGGCTCCGAGATCTTCCCGGCACTCGAGAAGGGCACGATCGACGTGGCCGACTATGTGGGCCCGGCGATCAACTATGCGCTCGGCTTCAGCCAGGTGACGAAGTACATCGTCCTCGGCCCGCCGGGCTTCATGTCGGTCTATCAGCCGGTGGACCTGATGGACCTGACGGTCGGCATGGATGCCTGGAATGCTCTGCCCGACGATCTCAAGACCTTCGTCGAGATGGAGGTGCATTCCTATTCCGACATGCACCATGCCAAGATCCAGAAGGCCGACCAGGAAGCCTGGAAGAAGTTCGAGGAAGACGGCTCCGAGGTCACCCGCCTCAGCCCCGACGACATCGAGGTGATGACCGAGGTGGCCGTGCCGATCTGGTTCAAGTGGGCCAACAAGGATCCGGATGCCAAGCGCGTCTTCAAGATCCAGCTCGACTACATGATGTCGCCCTCTCTCGGCTATGTGACGCCGGACATGATCGAGGGTTACGAGCTCTGATCGCAGCCTGAAACGCGGACCACCCGCCTGCGGGCGGGTGGTTTCGCCTGCCCGGACCCTCGCGGGGTCCGCTCCCCGTCTTCCGCTCCCATCAGGAGATCGAAGGATGCCCAGCGTCAACTTCGTCCTGCCGCACTGGCTCTACTGGTCGGGTCTGATCATCTTCCCGCTCGTGGCGATGATCCTGGCCCGAAGGTCGCAGCCACGGCCCGGTGTGCGGCGGCTGTCCCTGGCCTATTTCCTCTGGCTGGTCGCCGGTTTCATCGGCATCCACCGTTTCTATGTCCGCAACCCCTGGGGGATGCTCTACTGGCCGCTCTTCGCCCTCGTGCTGATCGCCAACTCGATGGAACGTGATGCGAGGGTGGTGCTGTCGGATGCCGAGGCGTCGGTGACGGCCATCGCTTCATCGATCGCGCGCACCGAACGCTCGATCACCAAGGCCGAGCGCAAGCTTGCCGACACGCAGAAGCGCCTCGAGGCCGCGAAGGCCGATGGCGCTGCTGCCGATGATCCGCGCATCAAGCGCTACCAGCGCACCATCGCCAGGCAGGAAGCGAAGATCGAGAAGGCACGCGCGAAGATCGCCGATCTCGAAAAGGAGCGTGCCGATGCCCAGCCGGTCATCGCCGAGGCTGCCAGCACGCGGGCCTTCTGGTCGAATGCGGCGCGTTATGCCTTCTTCGCCATTCTCGCGTTGATGGCGATCGATGCGGTGCTGCTGCCGGGCATGGTCCGCAAGGCCAACGAACGCCTGGCCGCCTCCCCCGAGGAGCGGCCCGCAGCCGAGAAGCTGCCCGACGACTGGGAGCGCGCCGGTACCGGCTGGAAGGGCATGATCGACCGGCTCTCCCTCTTCACCGGCGAATTCGTCGCCTGGTGGGCGGTGATCGCGGTCTTCGCCTACTATTACGAGGTGGTCGTGCGCTACGTCTTCAATTCGCCGACCAACTGGGTGCACGAGTCGATGTTCCTGATGTTCGGCATGCAGTACCTGATCGGCGGCGCCTATGCGATGCTGACCGACAGCCATGTCCGGGTGGACATCTTCTACGCCAAGTTCTCCGAGCGGGGGAAGGCGATCGCCGATCTTCTGACCTCGGTCTTCTTCTTCATCTTCGCCGGCACGCTGCTCGTCACCGGCTGGATCTTCGCCCGCGATTCGATCGCCCAGGGCGAGGTCAGCTTCACCGAATGGGCCATCCAGTACTGGCCGGTGAAGGTGACGATCGTCGTCGGAGGTGTGCTGCTGATCCTGCAGGGCATCGCCAAGCTGGCACGCGACTTCGAGCGCGTCGTTCACCCGCAAGCGGCGGAGGGCTGAGCCATGGGGCTTGAAATCGACATCCAGACGCTGACCTTCCTGATGTTCGGCAGCCTTCTCGTGCTGCTGATGGCAGGGCTGCCGCTGGCCTTCGTCACTGGCGGGCTGGCCTGTGTCTTCCTCTTCATCCTCGGCGACGCGCAGATGCTCAACATCGTGCCGAGCCGGATCTTCCCGCTGATGACCGACTATCAGCTGTCGGCCATCCCGCTGTTCATCTTCATGGCCTCGATGCTCGAACGGGCCGGGATCATCGGCGACATGTTTGACGTGATCTACAAGATCCTCGGCGGGCTTCGGGGCGGCCTTGCGGTGGCGACCATCATCGCCTCGACCATCCTCGCGGCCATGGTCGGGGTGATCGGGGCGGCGGTGGTGACCATGGGCATCATCGCCCTGCCGTCGATGCTGAAGCGCAATTACGATCCGAAGATCGCCATGGGCTCGATCATGGCCGGCGGCACGCTCGGCATCCTGATCCCGCCCTCGATTCTCGCCATCATCTACGCCGTCGTCGCCGAGCAGTCGGTGGGCGAGCTGTTCATCGGCGCGGTGTTCCCGGGGCTGCTGCTCTCGGGGCTCTACATTCTCTACGTGGTAATGCGCTGCACGATCAATCCGCGCCTCGGCCCGCCGATCCCGGTCGAGGAGCGCATCTCCCTTGCCGAGAAGGTGCGTCTCCTGCGCAAGATGTCGGCGCCGATCATCCTCATCTTCGTGGTGTTCTCGGCGCTGTTCTCGGGGGCGGCGACGCCGGTCGAGGCGGCAGGTATCGGCTCCTTCGGTGCCTTCATCGTCGCGGCTCTGCATGGCATGCTCGACTGGCCGACGATCCGCGAGGCGGCGATCGGCACGCTGAAGGCCTCGGCCATGGTGATCTGGATCATGTTCGGCGCGACGATCTTCGTCGGCCTCTACGTGGTCGAGGGCGGACAGCAGTTCGTCACCGATGCGCTCGACGCTACGGGGCTGGGCCCCTGGGGCGTGCTGATCCTGATGCAGGTGATCCTCATCATCCTCGGCATGTTCCTCGACTGGGTCGGCATCCTGCTCCTGTGCGTGCCGATCTTCGTGCCGATCATCCGCGGGCTCGGGGCGCAGGCCTTCGGCTTCGACAATCTCGACGATCTGGTGCTGTGGTTCGGGGTGCTCTATCTCGTCAACATGCAGATGAGCTTCCTCTCGCCGCCCTTCGGTTATGCGCTGTTCTACCTGCGCGGCGTGGCCCCGCCCGAGATCCCGATGGCCGACATCTTCAGGGCGGCTCTGCCCTTCCTCGGGCTTCAGCTCGTTGGCCTCATCATCACCATGCTCTGGCCCGAGATCGTGCTCTGGCT
>WFPA01000299.1 GCA_015487815.1 Albidovulum sp. | reverse complement strand
CTGGATACCCATCTTATCCGACCTCTTTCATTGCATTCCTGAGTGCCGCGAGCTTCGAGCGGATCGACCCGTCGACCATCTTCGAGCCCACCTTCACGACAAGGCCGCCGATGAGATCCTCATCAACGGCCACATCCAGCTTGACATTCTTTCCCGTCGCCTTGGCGAGAACCTTCCCGAGCTTCTCGCTCTGGGCCTTGGTCAGCGCCTTGGCCGAGACGACCTCGGCGGTGATCTCGCCCTTCGCCTCGGCCAGAAGCCGGCGCACCTCGGCCACGAGGGCGGGCAGCACGAACAGCCGGCCCTTGGTCGCCATCAACAGCAGGGTGCGGGTGACGATGTCGCCGAGCCCGAGCTTTGGCGCCAGCGCCTCGATCGCCTTCACGGCCTCGACACGGCTCACCAGCGGCGAGCGGATGAGCGTGTCGAAATCGGCGCTCTCGGCCAAGAGCGCCTCGAGCGCGGCCATGTCGGCCTCGAGCCTGTCGAGCGCATCGCTCTCCCGGGCGAGTTCGAAGATCGCCCGCGCGTAGCGGGAAGCGATCCTCATGGACAGTGAAGCATTCTCGGACACGAGTACCCTTCCGGTTGTCTGTCCGCCCCGCGGGGCGTTCCCTCGTTCATCGCGCGCCGGGCCCGGGGCCTGCCCGGGCCGCTTCGGACACGTCTTGCCTCGCAGGATGCGATCTCCCCCCTTCGAGGCCGGCGCGGTGATAACAAACCCTTGAACGGGTGGCAACACTCCGAAGCGATATTTGCCGGCTGATTTGTCGCGCCCCCGATCGGCGGATGCGTGCCTCGTGCCCGCCGCTGACGGGCCGTCATCCCCGGGCCCGGCGGTGCCGGGCGGCGCGGCAGGCAGGGCTTCCCGACCTTGACGCCCTCCGCACCGCATTCTTTAACCATTCCGAATGGGTCTGCCCGCACCGGCAACGGCCCCGGCCGGCTGGAGAAAGCCCGACAACAGGCAGGAGTCGCCCATGAAGAAATTCCGCTCGGCCATTCTCGGGGTCGATCAGGGCGTCGAACCCCTGTTCAACGATTTCGAGCATGGCGGCGAGATGTGGACCGGCGAGGGGAAGCGCGAGAGGCGGGTGCGGGTGAAGTTCTCGGAGCCCTTCCGCAGCCCGCCGGCGGTGATGGTCTCGCTCAGCCTGTGGGACACCGACGCCTCGGTCAACCAGCGGATCGACATCAAGGCCGAACGCATCGGCCGCAAGGGCTTCACCATCCGCTTCACCACCTGGGGCGACAGCCGCGTCGCCCGGGTCCATGCCGCCTGGATGGCGATCGGCGAGCTCGAGGACGAGGAGTTCTGGGACGTGTAGCCGCGGCCGGGCCCGGGCGCCCGCCGGCCGCCCGCCGATCAAATCGTGCCGCGCGGGTTTCCGGGGTCGCACCGGCTGATGCCTGCCCTGCCCGCCAGGCTCGGCGGACCGATTCGCTCCATCCGAGCCGTGATTCGCCTGCCGGCAGCGCGCACGGGGCCGACCGGTCCGCCGGCTGCGGCGCTCAGAACATCCCTTCGTAGATCGTCGCCAGCACCTCGTCGTCGAACAGCGAGGAGACGGAATTGCCCGAGGAGATGTTGGCGATCGCCTGGGCGAAGATCGGCGCGGTGGGGATCACGCGGATGTTGCGCGCCGCGCGCACCGCCTGGCTCGGCTGGATCGTGTCGGTGACGACGAGCGACTTCATGCGCGAATTCTCGACCCGTTCGATCGCCGGGCCCGAGAGCACCCCGTGGGTGATGTAGGCATGGACCTCGCCGGCGCCGTGCTCACACAGCACCTCGGCGGCCTTGGCGAGCGTGCCGGCGGTATCGACGATGTCATCGACGATGATGCATCTCGCCCCCTCGACCTCGCCGATCACCGTCATCTCCGCCACCTCGCCCGGCTTCGAGCGCCGCTTGTCGACGATGGCGAGCCGCGCCCCGAGACGCTTGGCCAGCTCCCGCGCCCGGGCCACGCCGCCGACATCGGGCGAGACGACGACGATCTCCTCCATCGACGGGAAACGGGCGCGGATGTCGAGGGCGAAGATCGGCGCGGCGTAGAGGTTGTCCACCGGAATGTCGAAGAAGCCCTGGATCTGCGCCGCGTGCAGGTCCATCGTCAGTACCCGCGCCACGCCGGCTTCGGTGATGAGATTGGCGACCAGCTTGGCCGAGATCGGCGTGCGGGCCTTGGTGCGCCGGTCCTGGCGCGCATAGCCGAAATAGGGGATCACCGCGGTGATGCGGGCCGCCGAGGAGCGGCGCAGCGCATCGGTGATGATGAGCAGCTCCAT
>WFPA01000298.1 GCA_015487815.1 Albidovulum sp. | reverse complement strand
GGCGAAGGCGGCACCCCTTCATGCGATGGTAAGAGGGCAGGGCAAGGGGCGCCGCAAGCCCCCTGACAGGCGGCTCCGAAGCGCCGATCCGTCCTGACGATCATGAAGACAGGGGGAGCGCCCGGGCCGCCCGACCCGCCCCGGACACAGCCCCTATGAAAGCTCAGTTGGCCTTTGGCGGCAGCACCGGCTTGTCGGTGGCGGCGGGCGGGAGCACCACATCCTTCGGCAGGGCCGGCGCCGGAGCTTCCGCAGGCGCTTCGGCCGGGGCCGGAGTGCCGACGCGCTCGAGCACCGATTCCTCGGCCGCCTTGCGCGCGGCGATGATGGTGAGTGCGATCGAGGTCGCGAAGAAGGCGATGGCAAAGGCCCAGGTCACCTTCTGCAAGGGCGTGGTCGGTGGGCGGCCGGCCATGGAACCGCCGGCGCTCATCGCGAGCCCGCCGCCCTCCGAACGTTGCAACAGCACGATGCCGACGAGACCCGCAGCCAGGATCAGATGGATGACGAGGATGACAGTTTCCATGTCTGCGCCTTTCTCCCGCAAGAGGGGCGGGCGCCCATGCCGGCGCCGCTCTGGGCCTGTCTCTAGCGAAGGGCGCGGGCAATGTCGAGACGCGCCGTCACGAAGCGGCCGGGCTTCCTGCGCTCATTCGTCGACGTCGTCGACATCGAGCTGGCCCGTGAGCCAGCGCCGCACCCGTGACCAGCTGATGCCGATGCCAAGCACGAAGGAGCTGCCGCCGAGTGTCACCCAGGCCCGCAGGTCGGGATTCTCGAGCGAGAGCCAGCCGAAATCGGACAGCACCCAGATCAGCGCCGCCACGATTGCCGCCACCAGCCCCATGCCGAACACGCCGATCGAGCGCAGCGTCGCCCGCAGATAGATGATGTAGCCGACAAGGAGCACGAGGCCGAGAAACACCACCAGCGAGGTGCGTTGTCCCCACGCGGTGCGGGTCCAGTCGAGATAGTCCCAGCCGCTCGGATTCCAGGTGGCGCTCAGGAGCAGGAAGGCGACCATCCAGCGGACGAGAAATTGCAGCATCCGATGCCTCCGTGAAGGGGTGCCCGGGACGGGCGCGTCATCCCATGTGCTAGAGCAATTGCATCGGCGGGGAAAGAGCCGCTTCCGCCCGGCCATGTCTTCGCCCGTGGCTCTTTGCGCCTTCCGGTGGCCGCGCAGGCGGTCTATAGAATGGCCGCCGCCCGAGGGGCCCCGGCCCGGGCGGCGGCGCGCTCGTCGCGCAAGGACCGGTCGGCAGGCAGAGGAGAGAGACATGGCGAACGTGGTCGTGGTCGGCGCCCAGTGGGGCGACGAGGGCAAGGGCAAGATCGTCGACTGGCTGAGCGAGCGCGCCGATGTCATCGCCCGCTTCCAGGGCGGACACAATGCCGGCCACACGCTGGTGATCGACGGGACGGTCTACAAGCTCTCGCTCCTGCCATCGGGGATCGTCCGCAAGGGCAAGCTCTCGATCATCGGCAACGGCGTCGTGCTCGACCCCTGGGCGCTGGTCGAGGAGATCGAGCGGCTGAGGGGGCAGGGGGTCGAGATCACGCCCGACAATCTCAGGATTGCCGAGAACGTGCCCCTGATCCTGCCGGTCCATGGCGAGCTCGACCGCGCCCGGGAGGCGCAGACGGCGGTGGCGAAGATCGGCACCACCGGCCGCGGCATCGGCCCGGCCTACGAGGACAAGGTCGGCCGGCGGGCGATCCGGCTCGCCGATCTGGGAGACCGGGCCACGCTTGCGGCCCGCATCGACCGACTTCTCGTTCATCATGATGCCCTGCGCCGCGGCCTTGGACTCGAACCGGTCGATCGTGCCGCTCTCACCGCCGCGCTCGAGGAGATCGCGCCGAAGGTGCTGCCCCATGCCGCGCCGGTCTGGCAGCTCATGAACGCGGCCCGCAAGGCCGGCCGGCGCATCCTGTTCGAGGGGGCTCAGGGGGCGCTTCTCGACATCGATTTCGGCACCTATCCCTTCGTCACCTCGTCGAACACCATGGCCGGCATGGCCGCCACCGGCACCGGCACCGGGCCGGGGACGATCGATTTCGTGCTCGGCATCGTCAAGGCCTACACCACCCGCGTCGGCGAGGGGCCGTTCCCGACCGAGCTTCACGACGAGGCCGGCCGCCGTCTCGGCGAACGCGGCCACGAGTTCGGCACGGTGACGGGCCGGCAGCGCCGCTGCGGCTGGTTCGATGCGGTTCTGGTGCGCCAGAGCTGCGCCCAGTCGGGCGTCGACGGCATTGCGCTCACCAAGCTCGACGTGCTCGACGGTTTCGACGAGCTGAAGATCTGCGTCGGCTACGAGCTCGACGGGGAGCCGATCGACCATCTGCCGGCGGCGACCGACCAGCAGGCCCGGCTTCGCCCCGTCTACGAGACCATGCCCGGCTGGCAGGAGAGCACGGCAGGCGCGCGTCGCTGGGCCGACCTGCCGGCCGCGGCGATCAAGTATGTCCGCCGCATCGAGGAGCTGATCGAATGTCCGGTGGCGCTGCTCTCGACCAGTCCCGAGCGCGAGGACACGATCCTCGTGACCGATCCCTTCGCCGACTGAGGGGGCAACGCGCCCGACCGGCGCCTGCTCCGCCGTCCACGCCGCGTGCCCCGGCCGCGAAACCGCTTCGGAGAATCCGATGGCCCTGAGCTACCGCACCCGCAAGCGCCTTGCGATCGTCCTCTTGCTGCTGGCGTTGCCGGCCTACATCATCGTGACGGTGACGCTGGTCAACCTCTTCGACCGCCCGCCCTTCCTTCTCGAGATCGCGATCTATGTCGGCCTCGGCCTCCTCTGGATCCTGCCCCTGAAGCGGCTGTTCCTCGGCATCGGCCTGCCCGAGCCGGCATCGCGGAAGGCGGAGGAAGGGGACGGCCGGTCATCCGGTGCGTGAAATGCGGGAGCCGGCAGATGGGTGAGCTTCTTCTCGTGCGCCATGCGCAGGCCTCTTTCGGCAGTGCCGATTACGACAGGCTGAGCCCGCTCGGCCATCGGCAGGCGGCGTGGCTCGGCGAATATCTCTCCAGCACCTTCGCCGCCGAGGGCGAAGGCTTCTGCCGTATCGTCCGCGGCCGACTGCGCCGCCATCGCGAGACGGTCGAGGGCATGGTTCGCGAGTGGACGCAAGTGCCCGAGATCGTCGAGGATCCACGGCTCGACGAGATGGACTACGACACGATCGAGGCCGCCTGGTGCCGATTGACCGGCAATCCGCCGCCGAGGACCGGGCGGGCGTTTCGCGACACCTTTCCGCTGATGCTCGAGGCCTGGGCCGAGGGGCGGCTCGAGGGCATGCCGGAAAGCTGGGAGGCCTTCCGCGCCCGGGTCGATGCCGCGCTTGCCGAACATCTCGCACCCGGGCGGCGCACTCTCGTCGTCACCTCCGGCGGGCCGATCGCAGCCACGCTCGGCCGGCTTCTCGATCTCGGCCCTCACGCCATGTCCGAGATCCTCAACATGACGCTCAATGCCTCGCTCCACCGCATTGCCGTCCATGACGGGCGGCTTTCGCTGCTCCAGTTCAACGCTGTGCCCCATCTTGAACGGCCCGGTCGCATGGGCTTTCGCACTTTCATCTGAGGATGGGTGCGGGGCAGTGCCGAGGTGCGGTGCGGAGCTGTCAGCGACGCAGCTTCTTCAAGGCGTTGGTGCATTCGATCAGCTTGCGGATCGAGGCTTTCGAACCGGCCAGCGAATAGGAACGCACGAGATCGCCCTGATTGTCGAAGAGCCGCAGACGGTTGCCGGCCATGATCTCCTGCATCAGCCGCAACGAGCTGTTGCCCGGGCCGAGATAGAAGAAGATACCTTCGCCCTGCAGGTTGGCGTCGTTGAGCGTCCAGGGCTTGCGTCGGTCGATGCGGATGACGATGTCGGTGTTCCCCGGCCGGAAACTCCAACGCGGCGAGAAGAAATGCAGGTTGACCGGCGTGATGCCGTCCGACCAGACCGAGAAGGCGTCCCCCGAGGGTTTGGTGACCGTGGCGACGCAGGAAAGACGCCCGTTGTCGAAGGCGACGGCCCGCACTTCCCAGGCCTTGTGACGATAGAGCGTGCGCGATTCACCGGCCGCGACGGCCGAGACGGCGAGAGCGGCGGCGACGAGGCCGGTGGCGGCGCGCCCGAGAAGACCGAGAAATGTGAAGCGGATGCCGACGGGGCAGGGAATGGCGACCATGTTCTACTCCTTGATGCGAATGATCTTGTTCTCGGGCTTCCAGGAGAGAGGAAATCGCTCTTACCGTGGGGGTGAGGGCTGCCCGCCGGCTCAGCCTGCCAAAAGCGCCTGCAGGAAACGAATGCCGGTGATTGCAATGGACTGATACTTGCCGCGGCGGGTGATTCGCGCAATCATTTTTCATCTGAAAATGGAAGTATTGTCTGTCCTTGCAGAAGCACGACACGAAAAGGGCCGCCCGGAGGCGACCCCTTTCGCGCGCTGCGCTGCGTCGGTTACATGGCCGTGGACACATTGACCCCGTATTCGAAGACGAGATTTCCGCCGAACCACGCGGTGGTGATGATGAGGGCAATCAGCACGAGGTCCACCAGCCAGACGATCCAGCGGGCGCCGATGGTCTTGTCCTTCCACCACAGGAAGAGCCGCACCGCCCCCCAGAGAGCGATCAGCCAGCCGGTGACGGTTCCGAAACCCTCATGGGTTTCGAGGGCGTCCGCAACCGTCTGCGCGACACCACGGCCGATGGCGATTTCGGCGGCAAGATCACCCAGAATGACGGCGAGAATGGCGAAGATGCCGGCGGCGACGGCGATCAGCATGGTGGCGGTGGCCACCGGACCGGTGCGCCCGGTGATCTCCGCTCCCCGCAGGCTGGCGACGAAATCGACCGCAAACAGGGCGATGATGAGAACGATCGGGAAATGAACCGCGATCGGGTGCAGATGCTCGATGGGCATGGAAACTCTCCTCGGTCTTGTCAAAACGGGTTGTCCGATTCTGGCGGCCGCGGCCCGTTTCCGCACTCCTCGGGAGCATGGGCTGGCGGCCGTGTCTTGCGACAGCGAGATGGCGCGTGCCTCGGCCGGAGACAATAGGCCCGAATGCCATTTCGCGGCGGCTATGCCGAAAGTTTATGGCCGGGAGATGACATATGGGTGGTCTTTTCACGAGAAAAGGCCGCAGGTGCCGTCATTTTGCAGGATAGCATTCACGCGCGTGCGTGTCACTCGGGTGTCAGACCCGCATCCGCCTGCGACGCGTGCGGGCGACCGGCCCTTCACGGCTGAACCCGCCGACATGCCGCCGGCGGGTTCGTTGCGAGGATGAATGCGCGAACGGGGCGACTCAGCGGTTGAGCCGGCCCTCGATCAGCTCGTCCACCACCGAGGGATCGGCGAGCGTCGAGGTGTCGCCGAGCTCGGCATAGTCGTTGGCCGCGATCTTGCGCAGGATCCGCCGCATGATCTTGCCCGAGCGGGTCTTCGGCAAATCGCGGGCGAACTGGATGAGATCGGGCGTCGCGATCGGGCCGATCTCCTTGCGGACCCATTGCCTGAGCTCCTGTGCCAGATCGTCGGACGGTGTCTCGCCAGCCATCAGCACCACATAGCAGTAGATTCCCTGGCCCTTGATCTCGTGCGGATAGCCGACCACCGCCGCTTCCGACACCTTGGGGTGGGCGACCAGGGCGCTTTCGATCTCGGCCGTGCCCATGCGGTGGCCCGAGACGTTGAGCACGTCGTCGACCCGGCCGGTGATCCAGTAGTAGCCGTCCTTGTCGCGCCGGCAGCCGTCACCGGTGAAGTAGTAGCCCTTGTAGTCGGAAAAGTAGGTCTTCACGAAACGGTCATGGTCACCCCAGACGGTGCGCATCTGGCTCGGCCAGCTGTCCTTCATGCACAGCACGCCCTCGGCCTCGGTGGTGGTGATCTCCTCGCCCGACTGCGGATCGAGCACCACCGGCTGCACGCCGAAGAAGGGCTTGCAGGCCGAGCCGGGCTTCAGGGCATGGGCGCCGGGCAGGGGGGTGATCATGTGGCCGCCGGTCTCGGTCTGCCACCAGGTATCGACGATCGGGCAGCGCTCCTTGCCGACGACGCGGTAATACCATTCCCAGGCCTCGGGGTTGATCGGCTCGCCCACCGTGCCGAGCACCTTGATCGAGGACAGATCGTATTTCTCGACCCATTCGTTGCCTTGTCCCATCAGCGCGCGGATGGCGGTGGGGGCGGTGTAGAACTGGTTGACCTTGTATTTCTCGCAGATGGCCCAGAAGCGGCCCGGATCGGGCCAGGTCGGCACGCCCTCGAACATCAGCGTGATGGCGCCGTTCGCAAGCGGTCCGTAGACGATGTAGCTGTGCCCGGTGATCCAGCCGACATCGGCGGTGCACCAGTAGACGTCGCCGTCGTGATAATCGAAGGTGTATTCATGGGTCATCGAGGTATAGACCATGTAGCCGCCGGTGGTGTGCAGCACCCCCTTCGGCTTGCCGGTCGAGCCCGAGGTGTAGAGGATGAAGAGCGGGTCTTCCGCCCCCATCTCCTCGGGCGGGCAGTCCGACGAGGCTCCGGCGGCGAGATCCTGATAGACATGGTCGCGCCCGGCCTTGAGCGGCACGTCGGCCCCGGTGCGGCGCACCATCAGCACCGGCACGTCGCCCGCGATCTCGAGCGCCTTGTCGACATTGCCCTTGAGCGGAACGCGCCGCCCGCCGCGCGGCCCCTCGTCGGCGGTGATGACGAGCGAGGCGCCGCAATCGGTGATGCGGCTGGCGAGCGCGTCGGGCGAGAAGCCGCCGAAGACCACCGAATGGATCGCGCCGATTCGGGCGCAGGCCAGCATGGCGAAGGCCGCCTCGGGGATCATCGGCATGTAGAGCACGACCCGGTCGCCGCGCCTGACGCCAAGCCCCTTCAGCACGTTGGCGAAACGGCCCACCTCCTCGGCGAGATCGCCATAGGTGATGACCCTACCGCTGTCGGCCGGATCGTCGGGCTCCCAGATGATCGCCGGCTGATCGGCCCGCTCGGGCAGGTGGCGGTCGATGCAGTTGGCCGCGGCGTTGAGCGTGCCGTCCTCGAACCACCTGATCGACACGTCCGGCCATTCGAAAGTGGTGTTCTTCACCTTCGTGAAGGGCTTGATCCAGCTGATGCGCCGGGCATGCTCGGCCCAGAAGCCCTCGGGATCCTCGACCGAGCGGCGATACCATTCCTCGTAGGTCCCGGCGTCGATCTTGGCCTGGGCGACGAATTCCGGGCTCGGCGGATAGACCTTCTCATCATGCGCGCTCATGGTTCTTCCTCCTCGTCTGCTCATGCGGGCGCCGGCATGATACCGTTCTGGCCCGCCGTGTCCGACATGTCCTGACCGGCCCGGGAATGCCGGGCCGTGCATCAGATGGCGAGATATTCCCGCTTCAGATCCTCGTTTTCCAGCACTTCCCGCGCGGTGCCGTCGAAGACCACGCTGCCGGTATCGAGAATGACGGCCCGGTCCGCGAGTTCGAGCGCGGCGACGGCGTTCTGCTCGACGATGATGGTGGTGATGCCTTCCTCGCGAATGTGGTGCAGCGTCTTCTCGATCTCGCGCACGATCACCGGCGCGAGCCCCTCATAGGGCTCGTCGAGCAAGAGCACCTTGATGTCGCGCACGAGGGCACGGGCGATGGCCAGCATCTGCTGTTCGCCGCCCGAAAGCGTCACCCCTTCCTGCCTGCGCCGCTCCTTGAGCCGGGGGAAGAGCTCGTAGACCCGTTCGATCTCCCATCCCTCATGGGGGGCGATGCGCGCCAGCTCGAGATTTTCCTCGACCGTAAGGCCCGGAATGATCCGCCGATCCTCGGGCACCAGCTGGCAGCCGGCGCGCGCGGCCTCGAAGGCCTTCATGTGGTGCAGCGGCTGATGATCGAGCCAGATTTCGCCATGGGTGAGGGCGGGCTGTTCGAGCCGGGCGATGGTGCGCAGGGTCGAGGTCTTGCCGGCGCCGTTGCGGCCCAGCAGGGCGAGGATCTCCCCCTCATGGACTCGGAAACTCACCCGCTGGACGATATAGCTCTCGCCGTAATGGCCGTCGATCTCGTGGATCGAGAGGAAGGCCGGCTCCGGATGGGGCGTCCTGAGCGGTCCCTGGGGGTGAAATTCGGCGTGGCCCGGCATGGCCCCGCCGCTCTCGGCCG
>WFPA01000297.1 GCA_015487815.1 Albidovulum sp. | reverse complement strand
GCAAGGGGCAACACGGCGCCCGGAACGGCCGGGACCGCCCGCACGGACCAGCCCCTGCAGCAGCAGGCCGAGGCCGGTGCAGGCAAGGCAGAGGCGAGGAAGGCGGAAGCGGGCGGGGCCGCGCCATCTGCGCAGCAGCCGGGTTCGCAGACGGAAACCGTCACCGGCACGCCGGCAGACGCGGAAAGGCCCGCCGCCCCGGCCGAGCAGCCTCCCCGTTTCGACATCGTGCGCGTCGATCCCGAGGGCCAGGTTGTCGTCGCCGGCCGGGCCGCGCCGGGGGTGCGGGTCGAGATCCTGTCGGATGACCAGGTGCTGGCCGAGAGCGTGAGCGGGCCGGACGGCAGCTTCGTCGCCCTTTTCGACCTGCCACCGGGCACGCAGCCGCTAGCGCTCGTCCTCAGGGCCGGGGGCGTGACCTCGCCGCGCACCATCATCGTCACACCGCCGGCGCGCGCGGTGGCCTCGGCCCCGAAGAGCAAGGCGAAGGGCGAGGCGGTGACCGGCGGCACCATGCAGGTCGCGACGAACGAGGAAGCCGGCGCCGCTCGGCGCCCCGCGGCCTCGGCCGCCGGGGAGGGCTCGATGTCCCCTGCCGCTTCGGCCGCTGGCGGTGCTTCGTCTCCTGCCGCGCCCGGCAATGCTGTTCCCGTGACGAATGACAGGAGTGCGACGGCCGGCGCGACCGGCCGGGATCGGAACATGGCGTCGGCTGCCCCCCCATCCGAAGGACCTGCCCAACCCGTTGCGTCTGCCGGCGGCGCTCCGGCCGAAGGCGGGTCGGCAGCCGGGAACAGCGGCACGAGGTCGCCGGCCGGAAACGCAGCGACGCAGGCGACGGCCGGACCTGCCCCCACATCCGTTCCTGCCGCCGGTGAGCCTGCTGCCCGCAGGACGGCCGAGACCGCCACTCCGGCGGTCAAGGGCAAGGGTGGGGGCGAGAAGGCGACGGTGGGGGCCGCTTCCCGAAGCGCCGGCAGGGAAGAAATCGCGTCTGCCTCCCCGTCTCCGGCCCGGAGGACGACCGCTGCCACTGCCGGTGGCGGCAAGGGGCCCTCTGCAGTGCCGGAGACGGCCGTCACCCCCTCCGCGGCAGGTGATCGGCGGGTCGCCTCGGCGGAACTCGCCGACCGCAGTGCAGAAACCGGCGGGGCCGGGGCGTCGAGGGTCGGTGCCGGTCGCAGGGACGAGACGGCTCCCCGGCCCGGCGCGGCGCGCCCGCCGGCATCCTCCGCACCCGCCGCGGTCGAGCCGGCCGATCGGGCTGCCTCCGGTTCGCCTACCGAAAGAAGCGCAGGGCCGGCCCCGGCCGCACCGCCTGCCGGGCCTGCCCAAGGTGCCGCGGCCGAGGCGCAGGAAAGCCCCGCGGCCGCCGCGACCGTGATCGCCGTCGGCGAAAAGGGGATCGAGGTGCTGCAGGCGGGTGACAGGCAGCGGCCATCGACGCGCATCGCCGCCATCACCTACGACCCCGAGGGTGAGGTGGTGATCGCCGGCATCGCCCCCGAGCGGGCGCGCGTGCGCCTCAAGGCCGATGCCCGGCCGATCAAGGAGGTTCTGCCCGAGGAGGGCGGGCGCTGGCAGGCCCGGCTGCCGGAACTTCCTCCCGGCACCTATGATCTGTCTGTCGAGGCGGTGGACGAGAGCGGACGGGTGGTTGCCCGCGATACCACCCCCTTCCGCAAGGAGAGCCCCGAGCGCGTGGCCGAGGCGAAGGCGGCGGCCGCGGCGCAGAAGAGTCCGCCGCTCGTCACCGTCACGGTGCAGCCTGGCAACACGCTCTGGGGCATATCGCGGCGCCATTACGGCGGCGGGCGCTTCTATGTCTGGATCTACGATGCCAATGCCGACAAGATCCGCGACCCCGACCTGATCTATCCGGGACAGGTCTTTGTCATCCCCGACCGTCGGCCGCTCCTGCGCGAGGATGCGCTGAAGTAGGGGGGAAGGAACGGTCGGGCATTCCGCCGCCCTCGGCGTTTCCGGGAGGCCCGACCGTGACTTGACTTGCCCGGCGACTTCCCCAGATCTTGACCAGGTGGTGCGGTTCTCCTGCCTGCCTCGGCGACGAGAGAGGAAGGAGGACAAGGATGAGACATATCGGCATTGGCCGGATGGCCGCCGCGCTCGGGGTGGCGGCGCTGTTCATTGTGCGCCCGGCCGCCGCGCTCGAACAGTTCAGCTATTGCGGCAGCATCGAGGTGACGGGCGCGCCGCGGGGCGGATTCCTGAACATGATCCCGGTTTCGCAGCGGCGCATGGTGATCGGCATGTATGTCGGCCCGACGGGAATCGTGCCCGAGAAACCCGCCTCCTGCGCCTATGT
>WFPA01000296.1 GCA_015487815.1 Albidovulum sp. | reverse complement strand
TCTTCTCACCGGTCATCTCGATGCGCTTGCGGCGGGCCGCGCCTGGGCCGATCTGGCCGAGGCGGTTCTGGCGGCGCTCTGGCCGGTCGTGGTGGCGGAATTCGCGAAGAAGCATGGTGCGCCTCCGGGGCACGGCGCGGCGGTGGTCGCCATGGGCTCGCTCGGCGGGCGGATGCTGACCGCGCGCTCCGATCTCGATCTCATCGTGGTGTTCGATGCGCCGCTCGATGCCGTTTCGGAAGGGGCCCGGCCCCTTGATGCCCGCAGCTACTTCGCGCGGCTGACTAAGGCGCTCATCACCGCGCTGACCGCGCCGATGCGCGAAGGCGTGCTCTACGAGGTGGACATGCGGCTCAGGCCCTCGGGGCGGCAGGGGCCGGTGGCAACCTCCCTCGCCGCCTTCGAGAACTATCAGATGCATGAGGCCTGGGGCTGGGAGCATCTCGCCCTCACCCGGGCGCGGCCCGTTGCCGGGGCCGAGGCGGTGGGGGCGGATGTCGCCCGGATACGGGAGAAGGCGCTGGCGGTGGCGGCCCGCTCGCCGGAGCGGATCCTGTCGGCGGTGGCGGCGATGCGGGCACGGCTCGGGGAAAGCTGGCAGGCGGAGCTGGTGGCCGACCCGTGGGAACCGAAGGCGGGTCCGGGCCGGCGTCTCGACATCGAGCTGGTGGCCGAGGCCGGGGCGATCCTTTCGGGCATGAGGCCCCATGAGGCGGCGGCCCAGATCGCGACGCTGCCGGCGGCGGGGCTCGTGCGTGCGGAGGAGGCGGAGCGTCTTGCACGGGCCCATGAGGCCTTTGTGCGGCTTCAGCAGATCGCCCGTCTCGTGACCGAAGGCCGCTTCGATCCCGCGGGCGCGGGGGAAGGGGCGCAGGCGCTTCTCCTGCGCGAGCTTGGTGCGCCGTCCGTCGAGGCGGCGCAGGCGGCGCTCGCGTCCCACCGCGCCGAGGCGGCCGCCATCATCGACAGGGTGCTTGCGGGTGTCTCCCCCGCAGACGGTCCGCCGGGTCGGGCGGGCTGAGGCGCACGGTGGCGGGGCTCTGGGGGCGGATCGGGCAAGCGGCACGGCTCGGACGCCTGCACCGGGCCATGGGCCGCTGACCGGCCGTCCGGCATCGAACCGGTCACGGCGTGAACGCCACGGGGCCGGAAGCGGGAGGTGTGCGGGCGCTGTCGGCCGGGAGGCGGCCCGGTCCGCCGGTTCCGAGTGCGGTGCGGGTCCGGGAGGATCCCGCTCTGAGAGGCGCCGCCGCGGACGCCCGCCGGTGTCATCCTCCCCTCGCCCGTCATGCGCAAGCGTGACCCGGCAGGGGACGCGTGCCTGGAGACAGGGTCGCCATGCGAAGGGCCGGGCCGGTTGGTCGGCCGGAAAGGGATGGCAGGGCAAGGCACCGACTGCGGGGGGCGTCTTCCCGCGCTGTTCCGGCCGCCGGGCACGGCCTGTGGCGGGCCGGGCCTGTGGGGCATGGAACAGCAGTGGCTCTTCCGGGAGCCGTCGCTGTCGGACGGTCGGCGCGCGGCCGGCGAGGAGCGGTTTTCGCCGAGGGCGGCGTGTGCTTGCACGGCGGCTGGCGCGGATGCCGGGCCGCATGAGCCGTCTCGTCTCCGCGGAAGGAAGGGCGGCATTGCGCCGGGATGACCGGCGGAGGATTGCGGCCTTGCCGTCCGGCGGCGTCCCGCCCTTGCGGGCGGGCGTGCTGCGCGTGTATCAGAGGCCGCAACGCCGCCGGAGCCTGCCCCGGGAAACGGGAATGCGCGCCGGGGCATCTGACGGCATGGGCAGGGATGACGGCAGGGCCGGCATCGGCAGGCAGGACGGGAGAGACGGATGCGCAGGGTTGTGATCACGGGAGCCGGAATGGTGACGCCGCTGGCCTCGGGTGTCGAGGAGACATGGAAGCGGCTTCTGGCCGGCGAGAGCGGGGCCGGTCCCATCACCCGCTTCGACCCGGAAGGGCTGGCCACCACCTATGCCTGCGAGATTCCGCGCGGCGACGGCACCGACGGCACCTTCAACCCCGACGACTGGATGGCGCCCAGGGACCGTCGCAAGGTCGATGAATTCATTCTCTACGCCATGGCCGCGGCCGAACAGGCGGTGCAGGATGCCGGCTGGATGCCCGAGGACGAGGAAGCCCGCGAGCGCACCGGCGTGATGATCGGCTCGGGGATCGGCGGGCTTCAGTCGATCGCCGAGACGGCGCTGCTGATCGAGAAGCGCGGCCCGCGGCGGGTTTCGCCCTTCTTCATTCCCGGCGCTCTCATCAACCTGGCTTCGGGGCAGGTCTCGATCCGCTACGGTTTCAAGGGGCCGAACCATGCCGTCGTCACCGCCTGCTCGACCGGTGCCCATGCCATCGGCGATGCGGCCCGCATCATCCAGTGGGGCGATGCCGACGTGATGCTGGCCGGTGGTGCCGAAAGTCCGATCTGCAAGATCGGCATTGCCGGCTTCAACGCATCGAAGGCGCTCTCGACCGGCTTTGCCGACAACCCGAAGGCGGCGTCCCGCCCCTGGGACCGCGACCGCGACGGCTTCGTGATGGGCGAGGGGGCCGGGGTGGTCGTTCTCGAGGAGCTCGAACATGCGAAGGCCCGCGGCGCGAAGATCATCGCCGAGGTGGTCGGCTACGGCATGACGGGTGACGCCCATCACATCACCGCGCCCCCCGAGGACGGAAACGGCGGCTTCCGCTCGATGAAGATGGCGCTCGACCGGGCGGGGCTTTCGCCGGAAGATGTCGATTACATCAACGCTCATGGCACCTCGACCATGGCCGATGTCATCGAGCTCGGTGCCGTGGAGCGGCTTCTGGGCGATGCTGCCGGCAAGGTCACCATGTCCTCGACCAAATCCGCCACCGGTCACCTGCTCGGCGCGGCGGGCGCGATCGAGGCGATCTTCGCGGCGCTGGCGATCCGCGACCAGGTGGCGCCGCCGACGATCAATCTCGACAACCCGGCGGTGGACACGCCGGTGGATCTGGCGCCGAATGCGCCGCGGGAGCGGAAGATCGATGTCGCCATGTCCAATTCCTTCGGTTTCGGCGGCACCAACGCCACCCTCGTTCTCAAGCGTTTCGAGGGCTGAGACATGGGCTTCGCGCGCTGGCTCGCGGCCAATGCCCTGGTGCTCCTGGTGGTGCTCGGCCTCGCGCTGGCGGCGGTGCTGGGCTGGGCGTGGCGCGAGTTCGAGCGGCCGGGTCCGCTGGCGGCGGAGACGGTCTTCGAGGTCAAGGCCGGTGATCGGCTGTGGCCGGTGTCGCTCAGGCTCGAGGAAGGCGGGATCGTGCGCTCGGCGCGGGTGTTCCGCATTGGTGCGCGCCTTCTCGGCAAGGCGGATGCACTGAAAAGGGGCGAATACGCCATTCCTGCCCGGGCCTCGATGCGCGAAGTGCTCGAGATTCTCACCTCGGGCAAGGCGCTGGCACGGCGGATCACCATTCCCGAGGGGCTGACGAGCTGGCAGGTGGTCGAGCGGCTCAAGAAGGCGGAGGGTCTTACCGGCACGATCGCGGAGATTCCGCCCGAGGGCTGGCTGGCCCCCGATACCTACGATTATGTGCGCGGCACCGAACGCCAGGCGCTGATCGAGCGGATGATGGAGCGCCAGCGCAGGATCCTGGCCGAGGCTTGGGAAAAGCGTGACCCGGATCTGCCGCTCGAAAGCCCCGAGGAGGCACTGATCCTCGCCTCGATCATCGAGAAGGAGACCGGCAAGCCCGAGGAACGGCCGGTCATCGCCTCGGTCTTCATCAACCGCCTGAAGAAGGGGATGCGGCTCCAGACCGACCCGACGGTGATCTACGGCATCACCAAGGGCAGGGGGCCGCTCGGCCGCGGGCTGCGCGTGAGCGAGCTGAAGCGCCGGACGCCCTACAATACCTATGTCATCATCGGCCTGCCGCCGACACCGATCGCCAATCCGGGGCGCGAGGCGATCTGGGCCGCGACTCATCCGGCGAAGACCGATTATCTCTATTTCGTCGCCGACGGCACCGGCGGCCATGTCTTTGCCCGCACCAATGCCGAGCATGTGGCCAATGTCCGCAAGTGGCGGCGGATCGAGAAGGAACGCCGAAGGACGCAGCAGAGCCGGTGAGAC
>WFPA01000295.1 GCA_015487815.1 Albidovulum sp. | reverse complement strand
GCCTGAGACAATAGGCGTCGGTATCGGCCCAGATCAGCTTCGTGTCGCGGATCATCCGCAGGCGGAACACATCGGCATGATAGGCGGGCGAGCCGGTGCGGGCATGACGGATGAAGTCGCTGGCCGGCAGATGGGTGTTGGCGTCGGCGATCTTCACCCCGTCGGGCACCCCCTTCACGTCGTCATAGACGAAAAGCGTGACCCTGTGCCCGGCATCGAGAAAGGATTGGAGGCACAGCTGCTCGAGCCATGAAAGCTCCCCGCCGATCCACAGCGTGCCGATCCCCGGAAGATTTGCCATGCCTGCCTCGCATACTCGCCCAACGCCGGCTCTCCGGCCGGTTGCTCGCGGTGTATTCTAGCGGTAGATCCGGTTTCGGGAAATGCCGTAATCTCTCTCCCTGGCGTCAAATGGCGCTTCAGGCGCAACAATTGCCGTGCGGTTGCCATTTTCTGGTCAAGATTGACCGCCAGAACCGGGACGATCCCCCGCCTTGCGGCCTTCCGCGGGCGCAGGGTGGGGAGAAGGTGCAAGACGAGGGGCAGGCAGGCATGGGTAACGGGCGTTACACGGTCGTCTCGACCATGAAGAACGAAGGGCCCTACATTCTGGAATGGGTCGCCCATTACAAGGCGCTCGGCTTCGACGACATCGTCGTTTGCACCAACGATTGCCAGGACACGACGGTGCAGATCCTCAAGCATCTCGAAGAACTCGGGCTCGTCCACCACCACGCCACCCGCATCGGCCGCGGCGGCATTCACCGTTCGGCGCTGCGGCAGGCCTGGCGCAAGCCGGTGGTGCGGGAAGCCGAATGGGTGTTCGTCTGCGACGTGGACGAGTTTCTCAACATCCATGTCGGCGATGGCTCGGTGCGGGCTCTCGTCGAGACGGCGGTGCACGACGACGACACCTGGGCCGTCTGCGTGCCCTGGCGCATCTTCGGGCCGAATGGCATCACCCTCTTTCGCGACCGGCTCGTCACCCGTCAGTTCACCATGGCCGAGAAGCCCTGGCCCGAAAACCCGGCGGCGGGCAAGTTCGTCAAGTCGCTCTTCCGCCGCGCCGACCGGGTGAAGCGCATGGGGCTGCACATGCCGGTGCTCCATGAAGAAGACGTACCGAAGGCAAGATACGTCCTGCCGGGCGGAGAGGACTACATCGTCGGCGGGGCGCATGTGGCCAAGGGGCCGAGCTGGGCCCATGCCCAGGTCAACCATTACGCCCTGCGTTCGCTCGAGAGCTTTCTCATCAAGCGTGATCGCGGCCGCGCCAACCACATGAACCACACGATCGGCTTCGACTACTGGAACCGTTTCAACCACAATGATGTCGAGGACACCTCGATCCGTCGCTATGATGACAGGGTGGCCGACTGGCTCGAGCGCTTCCATGCCGACGAGAAGCTCCACTTCCTGCATCGCAAGGCGGTCCGCTGGCATCGCTGGAAGGCACGGCAGCTGAGGGGCGTGCCGGAATTCAAGGCGCTGAAATTCGCGGCCATGGCAACGATGGGGCGCGTTCGATCGGGAAGCGGGACGGCGGAACGCGCCGCGTGATCGGGGAAGGCCGTGCTGCCACCCTCCGCGTGCCCTGCCGCTTCCCACCGTCCGGCAAGGGCAGGAAGGGAGGCGGACGCACGAGCGGATGAGCAGAGCATGAAGGACATGGCGCCATGCGGATCCTTGCCATCAGCACCATGCGCAACGAGGGGATGCATCTCCTCGAATGGCTGGCTCATCACCGCGCCATCGGCGTCACCGACTTCCTCATCGCCACCAATGACTGCGCCGACGGCACCGATACCATGCTCGACCGGCTCGCCGCTGCGGGGATCGTCACCCACATCCGCAACGAGGTGCCGCAGGGCCGCTCGCCGCAATGGGCCATGCTCCGGGCCGCCTGGGACCACCCGCTGACCGATGTCTGCGACTGGGCTCTCGTCATCGACGCCGACGAATTCGTCAATCCCCGGATCGCGCGCGACCTGCCGGGGCTCATCGAGGCGGCGGACGGGGCCGACGCCATCGCCCTGCCCTGGCGGATCTTCGGTTCTTCGGGCCATGTGCGGCTTTCGCGCGAGGCGACACTGAGCCGCTTTCTGCGTGCCGCCCCCCTGCCGATCGGCTATCCGCTCTCGGCGGCGAGCTTCAAGACGCTGTTCCGGCTCGACGCTCCCTTTGCCGGCCTCGGCGTGCACCGCCCGAAACGGGCGGCCGGCAGCCTGCCGCGCTGGGTCGACGGCGATCTGCGCCCCCTGCCCGAGAGTTTCTCCCGCTCCGACGGGCGCATTCTTCTGCCCGGCCATGGCGGATCGGCCGTCGCGCTCAATCATTATTGCCTGCGTTCGGTTGCCGAGTTCATGATAAAACGGGATCGCGGCCTGCCGAACCGGCAGGGCAAGGCCATCGATCTCGCCTACTGGGTGGAACGCAACTTCAACACCGTGGAGGAGGTGTCGATCCTGGAGCATCTGCCCGAAACACGCGCCGAGCTTGCCCGCCTGAGGGCCTTGCCCGGTCTCGCGGAACTCGAGGACAGGGCCCATCGCTGGGCCCGGAAGCGGCTTGACGAGATGCTGCGCGACCCCGAGGAAGTGCGGCTTCATGGCCGGCTGCTCCTGGCTGGCGACAGCCGGGTGCTCTCCTTCGAGGAGGGGCAGCGGCTCGCCCGGCTCTATCTGTCTGCGGTAGACAGTCGGGAGAGAGGGGACGAATGAAGCGCCGCGGCGGGCAGAGACACAGGCCCCGGCTGAGGGGGGCGGTGCGGGCGGATTTCCTCGTTCTCCATCGCCGCATGAACGCCCTCGAGACCGCGACACCTCAAGGCATGCTGCGCCTTCTCGATGCGGTGCGCTGGCCGATGGGGGAAGGCACCCCCGACCGGGTCATGCTTTTCGGCAGTGCCCGCGGCGCGGTCGCCGCCCTTCAGCCGGCTCCGCCTGCACTTCCCGAAAGGCAATTGAGCCTTCAGGCCAGCCCCCTCATCGCACTGCGCGTGCCGACCGATACCCCCCTGCGTCTTGCCGGCGGCGTCACGCCACCCGTCGCTGCGCCCGAATGGCCCCTGTTCGCAGGGCGCGATGTTCTGGTGGCATTGCGCGAAGGGGAGCGGGCCGAAGAGGCGGCCGACTGGCTGCGTTATCATGTCCGTTTCCACGGCATGACGGGCGCCGTCATCGTCAACCGCCTCGGCCCCGGTGGAGAAGGCGCGGATTTCGCCGCCCGGCTGGCCGACAGGCTGGAAGCCCCACTTCGCACGCAAGAGGACATGACCGCCACCCCGCCCGTTAACGAAATCGCAAGACGAATCGGTTTCGATCACGAGGAGGAGGCCGCAGCGGGGCGCGCGACAACCCAAGGAGGAGGGCGCGGTGACGACATGGGAACAAACGGCTCGAAGGCGGCGGATGCAACCGGCAGCGCCATTCCGGTAGTGGTACTCGATTGCCCGATTGCCATCGGCCGGACCGATCTGCCGCCGGCGGCGCACCCTTTCAACGCCCCTGATGCACCGGGCAAGGACCGGATGATGTTGCCGGCCCCCGATCCGTGGACGGCCCCGCTCGGAGAGGGCAATCTGTGGGAACTGGTGCGCTGGCGCTTTCTCGAGACCGCCCGCGCCGTCGCCAATGTCGATCTCTCGGACCTGCTTGCCCTGCCCGCCGCCACGCTCGAAAAGCTGGCTGCAGAGAGCGGCAAACGCACCGGCCTCCGCCGATCGGCGGACCGGAAGAAACCTCCGGCCGAAATCGCCGTGGCGGCCGAAGGCGGCGGCGCGGCCAGGAGTGCGGCCGTGGCTCGTGGGCGGCCGGCCGCCCCGAAGGCGCCGGAGGCAGGGCGGCAGACATCGGAAGCAGGCCTGTCGGCCAGCGGTGAGGACATGGGCGCTCCCGATGATGATGCAGGCGTGCTCGATGAGGGCATGGATGCTTCCGGTACGGCTGCGGACGCGCCCGATGAGGGCCTGCGTGCGCCTGGCAGAAACGCGGCAGCGCCGGACGACGGCAGGGACGCATCCCGACTCGATGGGGCCGCATCAAGCCTCGGCAGCCCCGGTGGCGGCATGTCGGTCACTACTTCGGATCGCCCGAAGAAAGGCACATCCCGCCGCGGCAGCCCCCGCGTCACCAATCGCAGCACCTCCCCGGCCGGGAAAGAGCGCCCGCCCGGTGACGGGGCCACTCTCCCATCGCCGGGCGATGTCGCAAGCGCCAAGGCTCGGGCATCCCGGTCGCGACCGGGCACGGGGCAAGAGGCTACGCCTGAACCGCCCGGGACGGCCGGGGGGGAGGAGCCGCCTGCGGAGCACGCGCCGGCAATAGTGACCGCAGGGGCGCAGGACGATACACCGTCCACCGTCTTCGATCTCGTCCTTCGATCCGCAACCGGAGTGATCCAGCTTTCCGGCCGGCGGGTCTATCCGTGGCGGGTCCGCAAGGGCGCCTTCCCGCATTATGCGGACCACATCTGCCGCCAGTTCGACAGTGCTTCGCGAAATCGCCGCTGGTGCATCGATGTCGCCCGCACCCGGGAAAGGGCGGTCTGGCGGCTGGCGCGGATCGGCAACATCAACCCCGACCCGGCGCGCATCGGCCGCTTCTGGCGCTTCATGGCCCTGCGCCATCCCGAGGCCACCGCATCGGAGCTCGTGCCGAAGACCTCGTTGATCGAGGATGCCGACCTTCTGCGCCTGGCAAGGGGCGTCTTCGCGCACAAGCCCGTGCGCCAGCCGCGCAATGCCGTGCGCGAGCCGCGGCGGGAAGACGTGACGATCGTCACCACCATGAAGAACGAGGGGCCGTTCATCCTCGAATGGATCGCCTATCACCGGATGATCGGCGTCGAGAACTTCCTCATCTACACCAACGACTGCACCGATGGCACCGATGTGCTGCTCGATCTCCTGCAGAAGAAGGGCATCGTTCAGCATCGCGACAACCCCTTCCGCGAAACCGGTCTCAAGCCCCAGCACGCCGCTCTTCAGGCGGCCGAGAAGGAGCGGGTGATCCGCGATGCGGGCTGGATCATCTGCATGGACGTGGACGAATTCATCAACATCCATGTCGGGGAGGGCCGGCTGCACGATCTGTTCGCGGCCATTGGCGACGCCAACATGATCTCCCTTACCTGGCGTCTCTTCGGCAACAGCGACATCCATGAATACCGGGATGATTTCATCATCCGCCAGTTCGTCCGTTGCGCCCCGAAGATGGTCCGAAAGCCGCATCAGGCCTGGGGTTTCAAGACCCTGTTCCGCAATATCGGCATCTTCAAGAAGCTTGGCGTGCACCGCCCCAAGGGCCTGCGCCCCGACCTGCACGACGAGGTCCGCTGGGTCAACGGCTCGGGCCAGCCGATCCCGCCGCAGATGATCCGCAACGCTTGGCGCTCGACCATCTCCAGCGTGGGATACGACCTCGTCACCCTCAATCATTATGCCGTCCGTTCGGCCGAGAGCTTTCTCGTCAAGCGCGACCGGGGACGGGTGAACCACGTCGATCGCGACCAGGGGCTCAACTACTGGTTCCGCATGAACCACAACGCCGAGGAGGACCGGTCGATCCAGCGCATGCTGCCGGCACTCGAACGCGAATTCGCCGCCCTGATGGCCGACCCGGAGATCCGGGCCGCACATGAATATTGCGTCCGCAAGCACCGCGAGAAGATCGCCGAACTCAAGTCGCGTTCCGATTATGCCGCCTTCTATCGGGAGCTTACTTCGCCACGCATGGAGAAACTGTCGCGCCATCTTCGCGTTTTCGGCTCGGCGGTATTCCTCTCGGGACCCGAAGTCATCCCCGACGAGATCGTGGAGAAGCTCGACAGCCTGCCCCCCGACTTTTTCTTCACCATACGAAAGCCCACACAAGCGGCCTGACCGGGCCAATCCCCTTCACGGGCTCGTGATTAAGAAGGGATTGAGGCTGTAGCAACTACAGCCTCAACATGGATGCCGGCCGCCGCCAACCGGGGCGGGGGCATCCTTCCGTATTACGGCCCGGATCGGAGCGGAAGCGGGTCATCACGCAAGAACGACGGAAACCGCCATGACCAACGAAGTCGAACTCGCCCCGCCGGATGCGTTGCCCCGCACTGTGGCCGGAAGCGACATGCCCGATGAGGACAAGGGAGCAAGGCTCGCCGGCTGGTCGAGCCTTCTGGCCGCTCTCGGGATGACAAGCTGCTGCATCCTGCCGCTCGGCCTTGCGATGATGGGAGTGACCGGCACCTTCATCGGCGCGCTGAGCCAGCTCAAGGTCTATCAGCCCTGGCTCCTCGGCTTCGCTGCCTTCTCGCTCGCATGGGGGTTCTGGCGCGCCTATCGGCCCTTGCCACCGGATGCTTGCACCGGTGCCTGCGCGAGCGGCGCGCGTCGGCGCCTCACCCGCATCGTGCTCTGGGCGGCGCTTGCCCTCGTCATCTTCACCCAGCTTTTCACATACTGGATCGCACCGACATTTCTCGATCCGTTCGGCTGAGAATACACCGGCTCGAGATGCTGCCCCTCGGTCAAAGCAATGGAGATCGCATGATGAGGCCTGTCCGTTACCTGCTCACCGCCTTCATGGTCACCATGACGGCACTACCCGCCCTTGCGGAGATCCGCCAGCTGAGGATCGAGGTATCGGGGCTCTACTGCCCCTCCTGCCCATTTACCGTGGCCCAGTCGCTCAAGGCCGTGCCAAGCGTGAGAATTGTCGGCGGGAAGTATGACGAGGACAACCAGATCGCGGTCTACGAACTCGAATTCGACGACAGCAAGACGTCCGTCAACGACATTCTCGCCGCCCCCGAGGATTACGGCTACGAATCACGCCTGCTTGATGATGGAGCGAGCTGATCCCCATCCTGATCGCAAAGCGCTGATCCGCTGATCTCCCGCTGCTTCGCCCTTGCCCAGCCTGAGTTCAACGCATGCTTCGCGGTTGCTGAGCCAACTCTCGCAGGATGGTGCAGGCGCCGGTCAGTTCCGCCCGCTCATGCTTCGAGCAGGGCCTGCGCCCGCCTGAATATGCTCTCCCGTGAAGGAAGGGTGGCAGCATGGGCCGGGCCGGTGGCGATGAAACTGTCTGCAGCCGAAAGCCGGTGAACGCGGCGGCCCGCTTCCTCGGCGAATGCCGTCACCAGCCCTTCGGCGACATTGCCCGCGGGGCGGCATTCGTCCACCACCAGCACCTCGCGGCAGGGGGTTGCGGCCTCCATCACGGCCTCCACGGGCAGCGGCGCCAGCCAGCGCAGATCGATCACCCGCGCACGCATGCCCCGGGCTGCAAGGTCGTGCTGCGCCTGGCGGCAGAGCCGATGCCCGTTGCCATAGCTGACGAGGGCGATGTCGAACCCTTCGGCCGCCTTCCCGGTCGGTGCCGGGTCGTAAATGCCGATCTCGCCGAACGGAATGCGCGCACCCGCCCCGGGCAGCGGAAAGGTCCAGCCACCATCGCCGGGCGCAACGAGATCGCGCTCGTTGTAAAGGGCGATGGGCTCGAGAAAGACCACCACGCGCCGCTCCTCCCGTGCCAGCCGCAACGCCTCGCGCAGCATCGCCGCCGCCTCGTCCGCGCGTGACGGACAGGCCAGGACGATGCCGGGAATGTCGCGCAGAACGGCAAGGGAGTTGTCGTTGTGAAAATGGCCACCAAATCCCTTCTGGTAGCCCAGCCCGGCGATCCGCACGACCATCGGATTGGCAAAGCGGCGGTTCGAGAAGAATGAAAGCGTCGCCGCCTCGCCCCGGATCTGGTCCTCGGCATTGTGGAGATAGGCCAGGAACTGGATCTCGGGCACGGGCAGGAAACCGTTATGGGCCAGGCCGATGGCGGTGCCGAGAATGGTCTGTTCGTCGAGCAGCGTGTCCATCACCCGGGCAGGGCCGAAGCGCGCCTGGAGCCCGCGGGTCACCCCATAGACACCGCCCTTGCGGCCGACATCCTCGCCCAGAAGCACGACCTCGGGCCGCTCGGCCAGCGCCTCGGCAAGGGTGAGATTGAGCGCGCGCGCAAGGGTCAGCCGATCACCCTCGCCCGCGGGGATTGCCGCTGGCCGGTCACCGGATCTCTGCCCACGAGCCCCCTTCCTTTCGCGGGCACCGGACGGAAAGGGGGGAATCGACGCCATCACCTCCTCCGCCGTCTCCAGGGGCGGCATCCGCGTCGCCGCCAGCATCTTCGACATGACCTCTTCCTCGGCTGCCCTGGCCATCGCGACGATTCCGTCCGTGGTGAGCGCCCCGACCTCGATCAGAAGCCGCGCCGAGTGAAGGAGTGGGTCACGCTCTTCTTGCGCGGCGATCTCGACCGATGAAAGATAGGCGCTCTCGACATCGGAACCGGCATGACCTCCCAGCCGAACCGTCGAGAGATGCAGGAAGACCGGCTGTCCCTGCCGCACCCGCGCCACGGCGTCGCGGGCCGCGGCAAGACTGTCGGCCAGGTCGGCACCATCGGCACGCATGTAATGCAGGTGGGGGCGATGGGTGAAACTTTCCTCGATCCATCCGCGCGGCGTCGGCACAGAAATGCCGAGCCCGTTGTCTTCGCAGACGAGAAGAAGCGGCAGGGGCAGGCCGCGGTGGCGGGTCCATCCGGCGGCATTGATGGCCCCCTGGGCGGTGGAATGATTGGCGGATGCATCACCGAAGGAGGCAAGGGCGATGCCGTCAGCGGCCAGCACCCGCCCTTCGGGCCTCAGCCGCCGCGCCAGCGGTATCGAGAAGGCGGCGCCGAGCGCCTTCGGCAGATGGGAGGCGATGGTCGATGTCTGCGGCGGGATGAGAAGCTCCCTCGATCCCAGCACCTTGTGACGGCCGCCGGAGACCGGATCATCCTTCGCGGCCGTGAAGGACAGGGCCATGTCACGCACGATGTCATCTGGCGCCGCCTCTCCGCGAACCCCGGCCAGAAGCGCGCGGGCGACGAGGAAAGCCCCGTCGCGATAATGGAGGAAGGCCATGTCGCCCACCTTCAGCGGTGCGGCGAGAGCAGCGACACCCTCATGACCGGCCGAGGCGATAGTGTAGAAGATCCGGCCCTCGGGCTGAAGACGACGCGCGGCAACGTCGAGCAGCCGCGAGAGGAGCTGCGCCCGAAAGAGCTGCGGGCCAAGCGCGGCGAAATCCTCCGGCACCGGCCGCAGCCCTTCGGGCCGCGGCGGCAGGTCCCCTGCCCCGACCCGCTCGAGAAAACGCCGCCACAAGGCGCTCAGCCGCTCTTCGGTCGTCATGGCCTCTTTTCGCTCATAAGCCGCATTCCACAGGGCCACACCAGCCTGCTATCGGGCAATGACCCGGCTTCATAATTCCGTTTTTGTGCGCAGCCATTCGATATGACGTGCATGACCCGCCAGATCAGGGAACAACGAAGCTTCGTGGACACCAAGGCGGAAAAGTTCCTTGCGGATAGCCTTTTTGAACTCCTTCAATACCACGATGCATTCAAAGATAACGGGAAGCGTATCCCCTTTTTCACCTTCACTGGGAAATACGCAGCCGTCCTCTCCCGCGCATATCTTAATAAGCCTATCAATGCGCGGTGATCGTATTTTCTTTCCCTCAGGATCGCGGCCACAATACCCTCCATATCGGACTATATTCTCCTGCGGAGGATAAAGCATAAACACCCCCTCCTGCGCCTCTATTCTCCGATCAAATCGAGGGGGTATAATTTTAATTATTTGGGTAGGTAGAATTCCCACGCCCCAAGGAAATTTCTCTGATACCTCCAAATCGCTCTTGAATTTTATATTGTTAGCGGGAGGCTCGCACATGAACACAAAACCATCTTCTTCCGGATGCTTTTCTACAGCGAAATACAGGGCCACCAGCGGATTGCGCGTGAAATCCAGAAGCGGTGTCGGCAGACCGTAATGCTGGGCCAGCATCATGATCCCCAGTGGAGTGTCCGGCACGCCGGCAGGCAAGCAGGAAATGGCCCGCTCGCGGAAAAGACCGATCATGTTCTCGGCGCGTTTTGCCCAGTTGTTGTTGTTATTGTCCTTTTTTTCCGAAGGACTCGGTTCCGTTCGGTAGAGCTTCGGAAGAAGCTTGGTATTCTTATGATCTTGACTCTCCCCCCGGAAAAGGGCCCTGTTGTAAAAACGACCGTCTTTCTTGCCCCCCCTTTTGACGACCTCCAACAAATCACTTACGCACGTAACCTTCTCACAATTGTTCTTGCTATCGTTGTCCATGAATATCTCCCTCTTTCTCAACACGTAAACGCCTGCAGGCCGGTCTGGGCGCGGCCGAGGATCAGGGCATGGATGTCGTGGGTGCCCTCATAGGTATTGACGGTCTCGAGATTGAGCAGATGGCGGATGACGTGGAATTCGAGCGAGATGCCGTTGCCGCCATGCATGTCGCGGGCCATGCGGGCGATCCCGAGCGCCTTGCCGACATTGTTGCGCTTGAGAAGCGAGATCATCTCGGGCGCCGCCTTTGCCTTGTCCATCAGCCGGCCGATCTGCAGCGCCGCCTCGAGGCCGAGGGCGATCTCGGTCTGCATGTCGGCGAGCTTCTTCTGGAAAAGCTGGTTGGCGGCGAGCGGACGGCCGAACTGGCACCGCTCGAGCCCGTATTGCCGCGCCGCGTGCCAGCAGAATTCGGCCGCCCCCATGGCCCCCCAGCCGATGCCGTATCGCGCCCGGTTGAGGCAGCCGAACGGCGCCTTGAGCCCTTCCCCATGGGGCAGCAGCGCCTCCTCTCCGACCTCGACCCCTTCCATCACGATCTCGCCGGTCACCGAAGTGCGCAGGCTCATCTTGCCCTCGATCTTCGGGGCCGAGAGCCCCTTCATCCCCTTCTCGAGAATGAAGCCGCGGATCCTGCCACCATGAGCCTCGGACTTCGCCCAGACCACGAAGACATCGGCGATCGGTGCGTTCGAGATCCACATCTTGGTGCCGGTGAGCCTGTAGCCGCCGGTGATCTTCTCGGCCCGGGTCTGCATCGACCCCGGATCGGACCCCGAATCGGGCTCCGTCAGCCCGAAACAGCCGATCAGCTCACCCGAAGCGAGGCCGGGAAGGTAACGGTCGCGCTGTTCTTCGGAACCATAGGCATAGATCGGGTAGATCACGAGCGAGGACTGAACGCTCATCATCGACCGATAGCCGGAATCGACCCGCTCGATCTCACGGGCGACGAGGCCGTAGGCGACATAGCCGGCGTCGCTCCCACCCCATTTCTCGGGCAGGGTGATGCCAAGCAGCCCCATCTCGCCCATCTCGCGGAAGATCGCCGGATCGGTCTTCTCGTCGCGGAAGGCCGCGAGCACCCGCGGCATCAGCCGGTCGGCTGCATAGGCACGGGCGGCGTCGCGGATCATGCGCTGCTCCTCCGTGAGCCGCTCATCGAGCCGGAGCGGGTCAGCCCAGTCGAAAGCGCCCAGATCGGGGGCGTCCTTCGGGCGAAGCGGTGTGCGCGTATCGGTCATGTCGTCCTCCTCGTCTGGCTCAGGGGAGGCTTACCCAGCGTTCGGTGCGGATGCAATGAGCTTGAGTGAAACGGAAGGAGGCGCTCGGCCTCCTAGGAAAGAACAGCGCTAGTCTTACGAATGAATACCTTGGAGCGAGCCAACTCCGAAAGAAAAGGGATGTCCAAGCATTGCGGCGCGGCCGCCAGTATTCTGCCCCCTCTTGCTTCCACAGTGCTTTCACGGTGGGCTCAAACGCAAAGGCCGCCCTTTGGGGCGGCGCGTAGGTGTTTGGGAACGCGTGTGGTTTTGGTTGCGGGGGCAGGATTTGAACCTGCGACCTTCAGGTTATGAGCCTGACG
>WFPA01000294.1 GCA_015487815.1 Albidovulum sp. | reverse complement strand
GACGCTGTCGGTCTATCAGGCGCGCCAGCCGATCTATCGCAGCTCGTCGAAGAAGTGGCGTCGCTACGGCAAGGGGCTCCTGCCGATGATCGAGGCGCTCGAGAAGGGCGGCGTGCTGCCCGAAGACGACCTTGCCGCGCTCGAGGAGCTGCGCCGCGAGGGGTGACGGGCCGCGGGCCGGCCCGGCCGGGGCGGAATGCGTGCTGCAGGAGGACGAAGAGGGGCACGGCGGATCATGTCGCCAACTCTCGCGCTCTGCCGGCCCGGGTATAGTGATGCGAGGCGCGCGCCTGCCTGCTCAACGAAGAAAACCCGTCCTCAATGCCGAGGCTGACGGTGCGTCTCGCGGCGCGCGCTCCCTGTGCAAGGAGAAGACGCCGACGTGGGTGCAACCTGATCGACCGGGACTTCAGGCTCGGCCTGCCGATCCGGGTTTTCCTCCCGGCAAGGCCCTGAAGGAAAAGGAAAAGGGGGGGTGCGATCACTTCTCAGCCGGGCCCACCGGCATGAGCAGCAGGCAAGCGGTCAGCCCCCCGAAGCCTCGCGGGGCGCGGCGGCGCGGGCGAGGCGGTCATTGATCGCAAGGCCGATGCCGCGGCGGGGGATCGGGGCGACGGTGATCTCGGCGCCGCGCGCGGCGGCCAGCCGGTCGGCTGCGCGCAGCACGGCAAAGAGGTTGCGTGCCGCCTCCGCCAGATCCCCTTCGGCCGAAAGGGTGAGCTCTCCCGGATGCTCGGGGCCGAAGCCGACATGGACCGCGCCGGACGACGGCGCCGTCACGTCAAGCCGCAGCCGCGCCTGCGGGGCGTAATGGGAACGCAGCATCCCCGGTGCGGCAATCGTCTCCCCGTCCGGAGGCAGCACCTCGATCCCGGTCTTCTCCCGTATCGTTTCGGGAGAGATGCCGCCCGGCCTGAGGAGACGCGCGCCCCCGTCTGTCAGGGCGAGGATGGTGCTCTCGATGCCGACGGGGCAGGAGCCGGCGTCGATCACCGCCTCGATCCGCCCCGAGAGCCCCTCGAGCACATGGTCGGCCGTGGTCGGAGAGACGAGGCCCGAAGGGTTGGCCGAAGGCGCGGCGAGCGGCCGGCCGGCGGCCTCGATCAGCGCCCGGGCGACGGGGTGAGCCGGCACACGCAGCGCCACCGTCGGCAGCCCGGCGGTGACCGCAGGGGCGAGCCCGTGTCCCGGAACAAGCGGCAGAACGAGGGTGAGCGGTCCGGGCCAGAAGGCCGCGGCCAGCGCTTCGGCCGCGGGGGAGAGGCGCGCGAGTGGCCGGGCTGCCCCGATGCCGGGCAGATGGACGATCAGCGGGTTGATGCGCGGCCGGCCCTTGGCGGCATAGATCCGGGCGACGGCGCCGGGGCTGGTGGCGTCGGCCGCAAGGCCGTAGACGGTCTCGGTCGGCATGGCGACGAGCCCGCCCGCCTGCACGATCTCCGCCGCCCGGGCGATACCGGCCGCGTCGGGAAGCAGTCGCAGCGTTTCGCTCATCCGTTTCCCCTTCCCCGGCCCGCTCGCGGGCGAAGCTGACGTGATGTCCGGCTTGTCATGGCCGCGTCGCCCCCCTAAGCAAATTCCACACGCGGCCTTCATACGCGGCGGGCGGAGCGTCGTCGAGCCGGCACGCTCGTGCAGGCCGCGAGGTGCCGCCGACCCATGCATCCGGGCCGAGACCCGGCCGACCGCGCTTTTCAGGGAGACACGGATGAGCTATCGCGCCCCCCTTGCCGACTTCGCCTTCCTCTTTCGTCATGTCGTGCCGCTCGAGGCGCTGGCGGCCACCGAGCGGTTCGCCGAGGCCACACCCGAGACGGCCGAGGCCATTCTCTCCGAAGCCGCGAAGATGGCCGAGGAAAAGCTCGCCCCCCTTCAGCGCCCGGGCGACGAGCACCCGGCACGGCTCGAGGGCGACAGGGTTGTCACCCCGCCGGGTTTCGCCGAGGGCTACCGCGCGATTGCCGAAGGCGGCTGGGTGGCGATGGCCGCTCCGGTCGAATATGGCGGGCTCGGCCTGCCGCAGACACTGCTGTGCGCCGTCAACGAGATGAT
>WFPA01000293.1 GCA_015487815.1 Albidovulum sp. | reverse complement strand
TCCTTGAGAAGCTCGATGGTGCGGTTGGTGTCGGCCCGGGCCATGCCGGCGGTGGGCTCGTCGAGCAGGAGAAGCCGCGGCTCCTGGGAAAGGCACATGGCCAGCTCGAGCCGCCGCTTGTCGCCGCGCGAGAGGGCGGCGGAATGGGCATCGGCCTTGTCCTCCATCTTGAGATCGGCCAGTACCTGCATCGCCTTCTCGCGGATCTCGCCCTCCTCGGCCAGCGTCTTCCATGCCTCGAGACGGAACACCCCGTCCCGACGGGCGAGACAGGCGATCATCACGTTCTCGAGCACGCTGAGCTCGCCATAGATCTCCGGGGTCTGGAACACGCGGGAGATGCCCATCTGGTTGATCTCCCAGGGCTTCCGGCCGAGGAGCGACTGGCCGTCGAACACCACCGCGCCCTCGTCGGGGACGAGCTTGCCGACAAGGCAGTTGAGCAGGGTGGACTTGCCGGCGCCGTTGGGACCGATGATGGCGTGCACATGGCCTTCCTCGACCGACAGGTTGACGTCGCGCAGCGCCTGAAGGCCGCCGAAACGCTTGCCGACGCCGCGGATCTCGAGAATCGCCATCTCACGCCCCTCCCTTGTCGTCATCCGAAGCGGCCTTGGGGCCGCGACCGAACAGCCGGGCGAGGAGCCGCCCGATCCGCTGGAAACCCTCGACGAGGCCGCCCGGCAGGAAGATCACCACCAGCATGAACAGCACGCCGAGGGTGAGATGCCAGCCCTTGCCGACGAAGGGGCTGACGATCGCGACCATGAAATCCTGCATGCTGTCGGGCAGGAAGGCGAACCACTGGTGCAGGATCTGATCGTTGATCTTCGAGAGGATGTTCTCGAAATACTTGATGAAGCCGGCACCGAGCACCGGGCCGAGGAGCGTGCCGACCCCGCCGAGAATGGTCATCAGCACCACCTCGCCCGAGGCGGTCCACTGCATCCGCTCGGCACCGGCCAGCGGGTCCATCGCCGCCAGCAGCCCGCCCGCGAGCCCGGCATAGATCCCCGAGATGACGAAGGCGGCAAGGGTGTAGGGACGGGGGTTGATGCCGGTATATTCGAGCCGCGACTGGTTGGTCTTCACCCCGCGCAGCATCAGCCCGAAGGGCGAGCGGAAGAGCCGCAGGGCGATATAGAAGGCCGCGAGGAAGAGCAGGGCGGCGAAATAGTAGCCGACCGAGAACTGGAAGACGCGGCCGAAGAGCTCGAAGCTCGCCGTGTCGTTCATCTGGAAGCCGAAGATGTCGGGATAGGGTACCGAATCGGACGCGGCGGTGCCGAGCGCCCGGTCGAGCACCCGTGGATCGTTGATCGAGATCTGCAGGCCCGTCTCGCCATTGGTGATCGGGGTCAGGACGGAATAGGCGAGATTGTAGCTCATCTGGGCGAAGGCCAGCGTCAGGATCGAGAAGTAGATGCCGGTGCGCCTCAGCGAGATCCAGCCGATGGCCAGCGCGAACAGCCCGGCAATCACCATGGCCGCGATCACCGCCGGGATCACGTTCATCGACAGCAGCTTGAACATCCACACCGCGGCATAGGAGCCGACTCCGAGGAAGGCGGCATGGCCGAAGGAGAGATAGCCCGTGAGCCCGAACAGGATGTTGAAGCCGATGGCGAAGATTCCGTAGATCACGAAGCGCTGCATCAGGTCCGGGTAGCCGGCGTTGAACTGCGCCCAGGGGCTGTCGGCCGGGAAGGGGTTGAGGATCAGCGGCGCCGCCAGGGTGACGAGGGTGACGGCCAGCATGAGGCGGATGTCGTTGCGGTCCAGTCCCTTGAACATCGCTCAGTCCTCCATCACGCCCTTGCGCCCCATCAGCCCGCGGGGACGGATGAGCAGGATCACGATTGCCACGAGATAGATGATCACCTGGTTGATGCCGGGGATGAGGTCGATCAGCGCCTTCATCGAGGCGATGCTCTCGAGAATGCCGAGCAGGAATCCCGCCAGCACCGCCCCGGGCAGCGAGCCCATGCCGCCGACAACCACCACCACGAAGCTGAGCACGAGATAGTCCATGCCCATGTGGTAGTTCGGCGAGTTGATCGGCGCATACATCACCCCGGCGATACCGGCGACGATGGCGGCAAGGGCGAACATGATCGAGAAACGCCGGTCGATGTCGATGCCCAGAATGGTCACCGTCTCCCGGTCGGCCATGCCGGCGCGCACCACCATGCCGAAGGTGGTGAACTGGAGGAAGGCGAACACCCCGCCGATCACCACCGCCGCGAAGCCGAAATAGACCAGCCGCCAGTAGGGATAGATGATGGCATTCTCGGGAAAGCCGAGAAGCACGCCGAAATCGAAGGAGCCGCGGAACATCTCGGGGGCCGGCACCGGAATCGGGTTGGCGCCGAAGAAATACTTGATGATCTCCTGGATCACGATCGCCAGGCCGAAGGTCACGAGGATCTGGTCGGCATGGGAACGCTTGTAGAAATGGCGGATGAGTCCGCGCTCCATTGCCAGCCCGATGAGGGCCATGACGGGAATGGCGGCGATCACCGCGATCGGCACCGACCAGTCGATCAGCCATTGACCGAAATCGGGGCCGAACCAGTGTTCGACATAGGTCGTCTTCACCTTGAGCGGATTGCCGAGGAAGTCCTTGCGCGTCGGGTCGATGGTCTCGAAGCTCAAGGTCAGCACCCGGCGCACGGTCACGGCGACGAAGGCGCCGAGCATGAACAGCGCCCCGTGGGCGAAGTTGACCACCCCGAGCGTGCCGAAGATGATCGTCAGCCCGAGGGCGATCAGCGCATAGGCCGAGCCCTTGTCGAGCCCGTTGAGGATCTGGAGGATGATCGCGTCCATGGTGTCAGCCCGTCATGGGTTGCGGCAACGGCACCGCCGCCCTGCCGGGGCAGGGCGAGACGGTGAAGAAGCGGAGCCGGCCGCAGCCGGCTCCGCGCGTGTCCGATGGTATCAGTCGCCCGGGTTGCACTCGCCGAGCGCACCGCCGGCGAAGAACTCGTTGTCCGGGGCGTATTCGACCTTCGCCCGCGGCGTGGTGGCATAGACCTCGAGAAGGTCGTATTGCGAGGTCGGGTTCTCGTTGCCGCGCACGACGAGCACGTCCTTGAAGCACTGGTGGTCGGCGGCGCGATACTCCACCGGCCCGTTGCCGAGACCGTCGAACTTGTAGCCTTCGAGCGCCTCGATCACCGCGCAGGGATGGAACGAGCCCGCCCGCTCGACGGCGTCGGCATAGAGGATGGTCTGGACATAGGCCACATGGGCCGCCTGGCTCGGCGGGAAGCCGTATTTCTCGCCGAAGGACTTGACGAAGGCCCGCGAGGCCGCGTCGTCCTTCTGCAGCTGCCAGTTCCAGTTCTGCGAACCGAAGATGCCCTTCACCGCGTCACCGGCGCCCTGGGCCATCAGACGCGAGTAGAGCGGCACGACGATCTCGAACTGCTTGCCGTTGACGATCTTGTCGCGCAGGCCGAACTGCACCGCCTGGGTCAGCGAGTTGACCATGTCGCGGCCGTAGTGGTTGAGGATGAGCACGTCGGCCCCCGAATTGAGCACCGGGGCGATGTAGCTCGAGAAGTCGCCGGCGCCGAGCGGGGTGCGCACGGTGGCCACCGTCTCCCAGCCTTCCTTCTCGGTGAAATACTTCATCGAGGCTTCCTGGGTGTAGCCCCAGGTGTAGTCGGCCGTGAGATGGTAGGCGCGGCGGTCGCGGCCATAGGCATCGGCCAGCACCGGACCGAGCGCGGCGCCCGACATGTAGGCGTTGAAGAAGTGGCGGAAGCCGTGCTTCTTCTTGTCCTTGCCGGTGGTGTCGTTCGAGTGGGTCAGCGCGGCCATGAAGATCACGCCGGCCTCCTGGCAGAGCGACTGCACCGCGATCGCCACGCCGGAGGACGAGCCGCCGGTGATCATGATCGCGCCGTCCTTCTCGATCATCGAGCGGGCCGAGGCACGGGCGGCGTCGGACTTGGTCTGGGTGTCGCCGGTCACATAGGTGACCTTCTTGCCGAGCACGCCGTTGCCCTTGAGCGCCTTCGAGGAGAAGGTGTTGAGCATGCCGCCGTCACCCTCGCCGTTGAGATGCTCGACGGCGAGCTTGTAGGCGCGCAGCTCGTCCGCACCCTCGTCGGCATAGGCGCCGGTCTGGGGCACGTTGAAGCCGAAGACGACCTCCGAACCCTTCGGCTCGTTGGTGTAGGCGGCTGCGCCCTTGACGAAGATCGTCGGCATCGCGAGGCCCGCGCCGGTGGCCGCACCGGCCTTGATGACCCCGCGGCGGGTTAGCTGAAGCTTGGTCATGATGTCCTCCCTAGTATCCATCTGCCCTTCGCCTCCCGAACGAAGGGGCCCATCAGGGCAGAATGAATATGCGACCGCACCCCCCGGGCGGGCAAGATTCGATTGCCCATGCCGTCATGAAGTTGTAAATATCCGTTTCAAATAGCATCAAGAACTGTAAAACTTTGTAAATTACAGCAGCGGAAATCCCGGCGGGAGGGGTGATTGCGCGAAGGGGAAGCGAGGGTGACGACGGGCGGCGAGGAGGCGGCGGATCCGCGGGGGATCGGTCGTCGGATCCGTGCGCGGCGGCGCACGCTCGGGCTCGACCAGAAGGCCCTGGCATCCCGCGTCGGCATTTCGCCCGCCTATCTCAGCCTGATCGAGAACGGCCGCCGCAGGGTGCCGAAGGCGCTCGGCGAGCGCATCGCCGCCGCGCTCGACATGACGCCTGCCCTGCTCTTCGGGGCCGGCGTCGGTGCCGGGTGGGAAGAGGCGCTGGCGACGCTCGCCGGCCGTCGTGAACCCACCGATCCGCCCCGGCCCGAGATCGCCCATCTGGGACGTCTCGTCGCCGAATATCCCGGCTGGGCCCGGCTGATCCTCGAACAGGGGCGCGAGATCGAGGCGCTCGAAGCCCGGCTCGCCATTCTCGCCGACCGTCTTTCCGGGGATCCCTACCTCGCGGACACGCTCCATGCGCTGCTCTCCTCGGTGACGGCGGTGCAGGCCAGCGCCGACATTCTCGCCCGCACCCCGGAGCTTGCCCCGGACGAAGTGGAGCGTTTCCGCTTCAACCTCTCGGTCGAGGCGCGGCGCACGGCCGACAGGGCCCGGGCGCTGATCGAGCATTTCGACCGCAGCCGCCTCGACAAGCCGCTCGAGGCGACCACGCCGCGCGAGGAGGTGATGGCGCTTCTGGCGCGACACCGGCATCATTTCCCGGCCATCGAGACGGCAGCCGAAGATGGACCGGCCGCGGCACGGGAGGCGGCCGGCAGCATCGCGGCCGAGATCGGGGGAGCGCTGTCGGCCGAGGCGCGGCCGCTCCTTCGCGCCGCGCTCGAACAGCTGGCGGAGGACGCCACCGCGCTCTCTCTTTCCGACCTCGCCGCGGCCATCGAAGAGGTCGGATTCGACCCGGTGCAGCTTTCGGCACGGCTCGACTTGATGGCGGCGCGGCTGTTCCGCCGCCTCGTCGTTCTGGAAGCCCGTCAGGAGGAAGCGGATCGGGACGGCCTGGGCCTCGTGGCCTTCGACAGGGCCGGGGCGGTGTTGTGGCGCCACCAGGGAGAGGGATTCGCGCTGCCCCGCCTGCGGGCGGCCTGCGCTCTCTGGCCGGTCTTTCGGGCCCGGCCCGACGAGATCGGCCAACACCAGCTGCTGACCGATCGCGGCACGCCGATCGAGGTCTGGACCGCCGTCGAGATCCGCCCCGGAGCCGAGGGAGTGGCGCGGCAGATCGCCTGGCAGCTCGTCCGCCCCGTGCCGCGCATGGCCGCCGTGCCGGCCGGGGATCGGCTTGTGGTCGGCGCCTCCTGCCGCCTGTGCCGCCGCGGCGCCTGTCCCGAGCGGCGCGAACCCGCCTTCTTCGCCGCGCCGGCGCCCGCGGCCGAGGCCGCGCCGCTCGAGCCGGATTGACCGATCGGAACGGCATCACTAGCCTGTGAAGACGGCGGCCGGGGCGCATGGGACCGGTCGCCGACGAGGGAGGACGCATGAGCGAGCAGGGCCGTCACCGGCAGGAGGGAGCGGTGCCCGCGGTCGAGGCGCATGGCCGCGCCCGGATCTGTCTTGTCGAGGACGAGATGGCGATCGCCGAGGCGATCTCCTTTCTTCTCGAGCGCGAAGGCTGGCAGGTCGAACTCGTGGCCGACGGGGCCGCGGCGATCGACGCCATCCGCCGTGCACGACCCGATGTCGTCATCCTCGATCTGATGCTGCCTGGCCGCTCAGGTTATGACATCCTGCGCGACATCAAGGCCGATCCGGCTCTCGCCGGTACGCGGGTGCTGATGCTCACCGCCCGCGGTCAGGAGCGCGACCGGGAGCGGGCCGCCACCCTCGGTGTCGATCGCTTCATGACCAAGCCCTTTTCCAATACGGAACTCGTCGGCACGGTGCGGGTGATGCTGAGCGGCCCGGCCGGGGAGGCGGGCGGATGAAACGGGGCAGGCGGGTGCCGGCGCGACCGCCGGGCGAGGATGGCGGCCAGCGGGCCGCGCTTCACCGCGAGGTGCGCCGTCGGCAGCTGCGCTCGGCCGCGGCGCTGGTGCCGCTTCTCGCCCTGGTGATCTTCGCCTGGCCGCCGGCACGGCTCTTCGTGGCCGACGGCGATCCGCGGGCGATCTGGATCGACGCCGCAACCCTCTTCATCGCCTGGTTCCTTCTCATTCTGGCGACGGTGCTGCTGGCCCGTCCGCTGATCCGCCTGGCGGCCGGGGAGGACGGGCTGCCCGCGCGGCCGCGGGCCGATCGGACCGGTCCGGGGAGCCAGTGAACGATGATGCGTTTCGACCTTCTGGCGGCGGTGGCGCTCGGCTATGTCGTCTTTCTCTTTCTCATCGCCTGGTTCGCCGAACGGGGCGCGCGGGAGGGGCGGCTCGGCTGGCTGCGCTCGGCCTGGGTCTATACGCTGTCGCTCTCGATCTACTGCACCGCCTGGACCTTCTACGGCGCCGTCGGCGGGGCGGTGCGCGGCGGGCTCGAATTCCTCGCGATCTATCTCGGTCCCTCGCTGGTGTTCTTCGCCTGGTGGTGGATCCTGCGCAAGATGGTCCGCATCGGCCGCCGTCACCGGCTGACCTCGATCGGCGACCTGATCTCCTCGCGCTACGGCAAGAGCGCGACGCTGGCGGTGCTCGTCACCATCATCACGCTCCTGGCCACCACGCCCTACATCGCCCTGCAGCTGCAATCGGTGACGCTCTCCTTCGAGGTGCTGATGACAGGGGTGGGGGAGGAGGCCGGGGCACGCGCCGGCTCTGCCGATTCCCTTGCGCTCTGGGTGGCGGCGGGGCTGGCCTTCTTCACCATCCTGTTCGGCACCCGCTCGATCGACGCCAACGAACGCCATGAAGGGGTGGTGATGGCGATCGCCGTCGAGGCGGTCGTCAAGCTGATGGCCCTGCTCGCGGTCGGTGTCTTCGTGGTCTGGGGCGTGAGCGGCGGGCTCGGGCCGGCGATCGAACAGATCGAGGCGGCCGGCCTTGCCCGCGGCAACCCTTTCGGCGACCGCTGGCTGGCGATCCTGTTCCTCTCGGCCAGCGCGGTGCTGGCACTGCCCCGCATGTTCCAGGTGATGGTGGTCGAGAATGCCGACGAACGCCATCTCGCGGTCGCCGCATGGGCCTTCCCGCTCTATCTCCTCATGATCTCGCTCTTCGTGCTGCCGATCGCGGCGGCCGGCCTGTCGCTCCTGCCCGAAGGCAGCAATCCCGACCTGTTCGTCCTCACCCTGCCGCTTGCGGCCGGGCGCGAGGATCTGGCGCTCTTCGCCTTTCTCGGCGGCTTTTCCTCGGCGACCTCCATGGTGATCGTGGCGACGATCGCGCTTGCGACCATGGTGTCGAACCATGTGGTGCTGCCGCTCTGGCTCGGATTGCGGCACATGCGCGGCGCCGAGATCGGCGACGTGCGCGAGCTGCTTCTTCTCACGCGGCGGCTCTCGATTCTCGCCATCCTTGCCCTCGGCTACGGCTATTACCGCATTTCCGGCGGCTCGGCGGCGCTGACCTCGATGGGGCTGATCGCCTTTGTCGGCATCGCCCAGCTCATCCCATCGCTCATCGGCGCGCTCTACTGGGAAAGCGCCACCCGTTCGGGCGCCCTCGCGGGGCTGACGCTCGGGGCGCTGATATGGGGCTGGACGCTGTTCCTGCCCTCTCTCGGTCAGATGCAGATTCTCGGCCCCGTCGGGGATGACGGCCCCTTCGGCATCGCCTGGCTGCGCCCCCATGCCCTTTTCGGCGCCCGCATCTCCGACCCGCTGGTCCATGCCCTCATCTGGAGCATGGTGTTCAATGTGGGTGCCTTCGTGCTGGTCTCGCTCCTGACGCGCCACCGGCCGCTCGAACATGTGCAGGGGGCCGAGTTCGTGCGGGTGTTCCGCGGCGGTGAGGAGCGGCTGCGCCGCGGATCGGGGCAGGCGGCTTCGGGCGATCTGCTGCTGCTCGCGCGGCGCATTCTCGGCGACCGGGAGGCGGGCGAGCTCTTCCGTGCCGCCGCTCTCGCCCAGGGGCGGGCCGACGGCATGCCGACGCCGACGCCGCGTTTCGTCGCCGAGCTCGAACGGCGCCTGGCCGGCTCGGTCGGCGCCGCCACGGCCCATGCCCTCGTCAGCCAGATCGTCGGCGGCGAGGCGGTTTCGCTCGAGGATCTCGTGGCTGCGGCCGGCGAGACGGTGCAGATCATGGAGTATTCCGCCCGCCTCGAGGAGAAATCGCGCGAGCTTGCCGAGACCGCCGCCAAGCTGCGCGAGGCCTACGAGGCGCTGCAACGCATCTCCGAGCAGAAGGACGCCTTCCTCTCGCAGATCTCCCACGAGTTGCGCACGCCGATGACCTCGATCCGCGCCCTGGCCGAGATCCTGCAGGAGGCCGACGATCTCGGCCCCGAGCGGATGCGTCATTTCGCCGGCATCATCCATGCCGAGAGCGTGCGCCTGACCCGGCTTCTCGATGACCTCCTGGCGCTTTCCGTGCTCGAGCGCGGCGAGGTGTCACTGCATCTGGAGGCGGCGAAGCTGCGCGATCTCGTCGATCGGGCGGTGGCCTCGGCCCTGCCCGAAGGGCACCGTCGGCTCGAGGTGGTTGCCGACGTGCCGGAGGACCTCGTGCTCGACACCGACACCGACCGGCTCGTCCAGGTGTTCATCAACATCATCTCCAACGCCGAGAAATATTGTGACGCCGACGCCCCGCGGCTCGAGATCCGGGCCGAGCGGCTGGAAGAAGGGAGCGAAACACGCGTGCGGATCGTGTTCGAGGACAACGGTTCGGGGATCGCGCCGGGGGAACGGGAGCGGATCTTCGAGAAGTTCGTCCGCATCGACGGCACGGGCGGGGCCGGTGCCGGGCTCGGTCTTGCGATCTCCCGCGAGATCGTCGAGCGGCTCGGCGGCAGCATCCGTTGCGAGGCCGGCCGCCGGGG
>WFPA01000292.1 GCA_015487815.1 Albidovulum sp. | reverse complement strand
TCATGTTCGCTGGATCTTCGCGCGTTTCATTGAGATCGGCTCGGGCACGGAGCTTGCGCGTGAGGTGGAAAAGCGCGGCCTGCGCACCCCCAGGGGCAACCGGATCGACAAGAAGTTCCTCTACCGCATGCTCAACAACCGCGCCTACATCGGCGAGGCGGTGCACAAGGGGCAGAGCTATCCGGGCGAGCACAAGGCGATCATCGACCGCGCGACATGGGACCGCGTCCACGCCATCCTGAAGGAAAGCCCCCGCAAGCGCGCCGCACGCACCCGGGCGGAGACACCGGCGCTCTTGAAGGGGCTGCTCTATGGCCCGGATGGCGCGGCTTTCTCACCCAGCCACACCCGCAAGGGCGGCAAGCTCTACCGCTACTATGTCAGCCAGACGGTGCTGAAGCATGGGGCCGGAACCTGTCCGGTCGGCCGGGTGCCGGCGGGCGAGATCGAGGCCGCGGTGATTGACCGACTGCGCGCCGTGTTCCGCCAACCCGAGATCGTGGCGGGGACGTGGAAGGCCGCGAAGGCGCAGGACGGCGGCATCACCGAGGCCGACGCCCGCGCGGCGCTCCAGCAGCTTGACCCGCTGTGGGACGGGCTCTTCCCCGCCGAGCAGGCGCGCATCGTGGCGCTGCTGGTCGAGCGGATCGACATCGGCACCGAGGGGTTGGACATCCGGCTGCGGGTCGATGGGCTGCGCGGCCTTGCGCGCGAGATGATGGCCGGCGACAGGGAGAAAGCAGCATGAAACCTGCCGCCACACCCGACACCATCACCCTGCGCGTCCCGTTCCGCGTGGTGAAGCGCGGCGGGCGCAAGGAGGTGCAGTTGCCCCCCGGCGCGCCGGTTCAGCGCAAGACCGACAACACCCTGATCAAGGCCCTGGCCCGCGCGTTCCGCTGGAAAAAGATGCTGGAATCGGGCGAATTCACCACCATCAATGAACTCGCCGAGCACGAAGGCATCGCGCCGTCCTACATGACCCGCGTCATGCGGCTCACGCTGCTTGCACCCGATATCGTCGAGGCGATCCTGGACGGCAGGCAGGTTCCTGGCATCAACATGTCACGATTGCTCGACCCCTTTCCCCTTGAATGGGTCGAGCAACGAAAGCAAATTCGTCTGTAGTGGCATTACAGACTATTTCTGATTGACTCGATCCGGTCCGCGTGCTATTTCTCTGTAGATCGACAAACAGAGGATTCGGCATGCGGCTCTCCGAGCTATCTGACATTCACTCCGGATACACCGCACGCGGCAGGCTCGAGCCACAACCAGATGGCGGCGTTCCTGCGCTGCAGCTGCGCGACGTGAGCACCCGCGCCGAAATCCCGGGCGCCGACCTGCAGCGATACGATCTGGGCGATCTGCCCGATCGGTACTTCGTGCGCGGCGGCGAAGTGGTGTTTCGCTCGCGCGGCGAGCCGAACACCGCCGTAGCAATTCCCGACGATCTGCCCGAACCCATCGCCGTCATCGTACCGCTTGTCATCATCCGCCCCGACCGCGCGCGCATCCTGCCGGATTACCTTGCCTGGGCCATCAACCAGCCGACCGCGCAGAGCGCGTTGGGGGCCGGTGCACAGGGTACCAGCCTCAGGATGATTCCCATGGCCACGCTGGAACGCCTCGATATCCCGGTGCCCGATTTTCAAGCGCAACGGCGGATCGTCGCGCTCAGCGCCCTCGCGACGCGCGAAATGCAGCTCCTGCAAGACCTCGCCGCAAGACGTACCCAGTACATGAGCGCAATTCTCGACCAGGCCGCCCGCGCCACCAAACACAAGGACATTGCCCGATGACCAACCAGATCACCCAGGACCAGGTGAACAACGCCGCATGGACCGCCTGCGACACCTTCCGCGGTGCCGTCGATCCCGCGCAATACAAGGACTACATCCTTGTGATGTTGTTCTTGAAGTATATCTCGGATCTTTGGCAGGATCACCTTGAAGAGTACCGCAAACGCTACGGCGGTGACGAAATCCGCATCCGTCGCCGGCTGGAGCGCGAACGCTTCGTCCTGCCCGAGGGCGCCAGCTTCTACGACCTCTACAACCAGCGCAACGAGCCCAATATCGGCGAGCTCATCAACATCGCGCTGGAGAAGATCGAGGATGCCAACCGCGCCAAGCTCGAAGGCGTCTTCCGCAACATCGACTTCAACTCCGAGGCCAATCTCGGCCGCCCGAAGGATCGCAACCGGCGCCTGAGGAACCTGCTCGAGGACTTCGCCAAGCCCGAGCTCGACCTACGCCCCAGCCGGGTCAACCAGGACATCATCGGCGAATGCTACATCTATCTGATCTCGAAATTCGCCTCGGACGCCGGCAAGAAGGCGGGCGAATTCTACACCCCCGCGCCCGTCTCGCGCCTGCTGGCCAAACTCGCCGCCCCCAAGCCCGGCAACACCATCTGCGACCCGGCCTGCGGCTCGGGCTCGCTCCTGATCTGGGCCAGCCAGGAGGTCGGCTCGGACAACTACGCCCTCTTCGGGCAGGAGGTGAACGGCGCCACCTGGGCGCTGGCGCGGATGAACATGTTCCTGCATGCCCGCGACGCTGCCCGCATCGAATGGTGCGACACGCTCAACAGCCCAGCGCTGGTCGAGGGCGATCACCTGATGCGCTTCGACGTGGTGCTGGCCAACCCGCCCTTCTCCCTCAAGAACTGGGGCGCCGAGAATGCCGAGAACGACCCGTGGAACCGTTTCTGGCGCGGCATCCCGCCCAAGTCGAAGGGCGATTATGCCTTCATCACCCACATGATCGAGATCGCCAGGCGCCAGTCGGGCCGCGTGGCGGTGATCGTGCCCCATGGCGTGCTGTTTCGCGGCGGCGCCGAGGGGCGCATCCGGCAGAGACTGATCGAGGAAAACCTGCTCGATG
>WFPA01000291.1 GCA_015487815.1 Albidovulum sp. | reverse complement strand
GCCTTCAGCACCGGTGCGAACCAGCTCACCGGGAAGACCACCAGGAGGGAGAGATTGGTGACAAGGAGGGGCAGGGGGGCGCGCATCGCTCAGCCCTCCGGCAGATGGCCGCCAAGGGTGATCACCGGGAAGCGGCCGGTGTTCTCGCAGCAGTGCTGACGGCCGGGATGCACGACGTTTCCGAAGCCGAGGCTGGCGTTTCGGGCGGAAGAGGCGGCATCACCGGCCCTGAAAGGCAGGCCGGTGGCGCGCAGCCGGAGCGGCCGAGCTTTCTCCATGTGCCGGCGCCCGGATTGGCCCCTCCATGCGCCGGAATGACAGGCTGCCCGGCCGATCGTGATGGCCGCTCGTGCCCCTGAACCCGCTGGCTTCCTGCCCGCTGCCGGCTCCCTCTCGCGCCTTTCGCCGCGCCTCATGCCGCCCCCTCGACACGGATCGGCCCGTCGGGCGCCCCCCGGACGAACTGGGCGACATAGGGGTCTCCCGGATCGTCGAGGCGTTCCACCGGCCCGGTCCAGCGGATCACGCCCTCATGGAGCATCGAGACACGATCGGCGATGGTCCGCACCGAGACCATGTCATGGGTGATGGTGACGGCCGTGGCTCCGGTTTCCGAGACGATCGAGCGGATCAGCCTGTTGATGACCCCGGCCATGATCGGGTCGAGTCCGGTGGTCGGTTCGTCGAAGAAGATGATCGATGGCGCATGGGCGATGGCGCGGGCGAGGCCGACGCGTTTCTGCATGCCGCCCGAAAGCTCGGCCGGGTAGAGATCGGCAGTCTCGGGCCCGAGGCCGACGCGCGCCAGCTTCTCGATGGCGATCGCCCGGGCACGGGCGCGGTCCACCCGCTCATCCTCGCCCCTGAGGAGGCGGAAGGCGACGTTCTCCCACACCGGCAGGCTGTCGAACAGGGCGCCGCCCTGGAACAGCATGCCGACCCGCCGCATCACCTCGGATCTGGTCGCATGCGAGAGCGGAATGCCGTCGATGACGATGCGCCCCCCATCCGCCGGAATGAGGCCGATCAGGCACTTGATCAACACCGACTTGCCCGAGCCCGAACCGCCGATCACGACCCGGCTTTCGCCCCGGCGGATGGCGAGATCGACGCCCTTGAGCACCCGGTTCTTTCCGAAGGCGCGGGTGACGCCCTCGGCCCGGATCATGATGTCGTCTTCGTCCCCGGTCTGGTCGGTCATGCGGTCCCTGTCTCCCGGCTGCGGGTGCGGCGGCGTCAGACGCTGAAGAAGAATTCGGTCAGGATGTAGTTGGTGGCGAGGATCAGCACCGAGGCGGTGACGACCGCGAGCGTCGTCGCCCGGCCGACGCCGCTGGCGCCGCGCCCCGAATGCATCCCCTGATAGCAGCCCATCAGCGCGATGATGAAGCCGAAGACGGCGGCCTTCACGAGCCCCGAGATCACGTCGCCGTTCTCGAGAAAATCGACCGTGTTGCGCAGATAGACCGCTGAGTTGAAGTCGAGCCGGGTGATCGAGACCATCCAGCCGCCGAAGATGCCGAGAATGTCGGCCACCGCCACGAGGAGCGGCAGGGCGAGGGTGGCGGCGACGAGCCGCGGAGCGACGAGATACTTGAGCGGGCTGGTCGAGAGGGTGACGAGGGCATCGATCTGTTCGGTGACCTTCATGGTGCCGATCTCGGCGGCTATGGCCGAGGCGACGCGCCCCGCCACCATCAGCCCGCCGAGCACCGGGCCGAGCTCGCGGACGATGCCGATGGCCACGATCGAGGGCACGATCTGCTCGCCGTTGAAGCGGGCGCCGCCGGCATAGGTCTGCAGCGCCAGCGCACCGCCGGTGAAGATCGCCGTCAGCCCGACCACCGGCAGCGAATAGTAGCCGATGAAGAGGAAGGCGCGCAGGAACTCGCGCCAGTAGAAAGGCGGACGGAAGAGCGCGGCCACGCCCCGGCTGCCGAAGATGGCGATGCGCCCGGTGCCGGCAAGGAAGGCAAGGGTGGAGCGGCCGATGGCGGCAAGCGGGTTCACGCGGCATCCTCCCCTGCCGGTCCTTCCCCCCGCCAGACCCGGCGGTAGCGCCGGCCGAGGGAGGTGAGGATCTCGTAGCCGATCGTGCCGGCGTCAGCCGCGAGATCGTCGATCGACTGGTGCGGCCCGAGCAGCTCGAACAGGCCCGGGACGTCCTTCAGATGGCTGACATCGGCGGTGAGCAGATCCATCGACACGCGGCCGGCGAGCGGGCAGGGGATGCCGTCGGCGAAGACCCGGCCGCGATTGCTCAACGCGCGCAGGATGCCGTCGGCATAGCCGCCCGAGAGCGTGGCGATGGTGGCGGGCCGATCGGCCTGCCAGGTGACCGAATAGCCCACCGCCTCGCCCGGGGCGAGCGCCCGGGTCTGGACGAGCGGCAGATCGAGGCGCACGACGGGACGCGCCTCGGCGAAGGGCAGCCCGCCATAGAGGCCGATGCCGGGGCGCACGAGGTCGAAATGGTATTCGGGGCCGAGCAGGATGCCGCCGGTGGCCGCGAGCGAGAACGGCGCATCGAAGCCGCGGATCATCTCCCGGAAGGCGGCAAGCTGGCGGGCATTCATCGGGTGATCGGGCTCGTCGGCGCAGGCGAGATGGCTCATCACCAGCCGGGGTGCTTCGGGCAGATCTGCCCGCAGGAGGCCGAGTTCCTCGGGTTCGAGGCCGAGCCGGTTCATGCCGCTGTCGAGCTGCAGGCCGAAGGGATGGCCGGACAGGGCGGTGACATGGCGGCGAACCTGCTCGGGCGAATTGAGAAGCGGCACGAGGCCGGCATCGGCCAGAAGCGGCCCGTCCCCCTCCATGTGACCGGAGAAGACGAAGATCTCGGGACCCTGGCCGAGCACCCGCCTGAGCGCCGCGCCTTCCTCGGCCAGGGCGACGAAGAACCGCCGCGCTCCTTCGGCCGCAAGCGCCGGCGCCACCTTCTCCATGCCGAGCCCGTAGGCATCGGCCTTGACGACCGCCCCGGTTTCGACCGTGGCGGCCGAATGCGCGTCGAGCGCGCGCCAGTTGGCACGGATCGCGTCGAGATCGATCTCGAGAATGGCCTCGGCCACGCCTGTCTCCTCCGGCCCTGCGGTCACTGGTCGTCACAGGGGTTTTGCGGGGGCAGGGGAGCAAGGTCAAGCCTTGGCGACAGGAGGGCGGTGGGCGTGACGGCGCAGGCGGGCGGACCGGCCGCAGCGCATCGGTCCGTCAGGGGCCGTTCGTCATGTCCGGGACCGTTCGGAAATCCGCCCCGCGCAAGGGCGGATCATGCTTCGCCACGCCACGGCTGCAGGACCCGCCTGCGGCAGCTCCGCCCCGTCAGGGTCCGAATTCGTCGGTATCGGCGTGGCGCGGATCGTCCCCCACCGGCCCCTTGGCGGCCATGTCGTCATATCCTTCGGGTGCGCGGTCATAGAAGCGGGTGAAGGTGCCCTCGAAGGCCAGCTCGACCGTGCCGATCGGCCCGTGGCGCTGCTTGCCGATGATGATTTCGGCCT
>WFPA01000290.1 GCA_015487815.1 Albidovulum sp. | reverse complement strand
GCCCCGGAGCGCCCGAAAGAGGGTTGACCGAAAGCTGTTCCTCCCACTTTCCGCTGTTGTCCAGCTGAACGATCAGGAGTGCATAGGCGACCGACAGCACGAGGAATGACAGCACCATTACCCCGAGACCGAGCGCGGTGTGCCACAGCGCCACCCGCGGCAGCGCGAGGGCGGCATAGTCCCTCAGCGGACGGAACGGCCCGTCATGGGAGGGCAGCGCCGGTGGACGCGTGCCCGCGGACCACGGGGAGGGCACGCCACCTGCCCCTACCGTCGTCTCCCGCGTCGCGGCCGCGGCTCCTTTGTGCTCGTTCAAAGCATCCGTCACGTCTGCCGCGAGAGCGGGCATGTCCCGGCCGAGTCGGTCATGACAGCTCTCCCTCTTCAGGCCACGCGGGCTTTTCCGATCCCCCGATCATCGTCGGCGATCCTCGACTCCCGGCAGATCCCATACGGGGTCCACCCTCGTTCCGATCTTCAGATAATCGTCCCGATAGATCTTCCACACCAGTTACTTCGCTCTCCGCGTTATTTCCGGGGTCACGTCTATCCCGGTATTCTTTCTGGGTATCTGGCGTCCCTGGCGTGAAGGCATCCTCACACCATACGTTTCGAGCGCATCGAGGAAACGGGTCGAGACATGCTCCAACGGAATGAGATCGTCGTATGATATATCGTCGATTGCCAGCAGATCGCATTGACGCGCAAAGTGCGCGTTGCTGTTTATGTCAAACATCTCGAGTCGTTCCATGAATTCTTCGAAGCTTATCCATTCGCATAGGATTCGCAATGTTGCGTCCCGGTCACGCCACATTTTGGGGCCTTTTGTCAAGATCTTTAATTTGGATGCCGCATGAATCTTTGGGGATTGCACCTTGACCAGCTGATTTATCTTGTTCCTCCAAGCTGAAATGGATCGAGACAAGGGCTCCCTCACAACGGACAGCCATCGCCACTCATCTCCTAATTTTTGGTGAAGATGAAGCATATTGTCCCTGTTCGGCAACAGCAGGAACACCGGTTTTCCCCCTCTGAAATGCTCATCCGTTGCCTGTTGATAGGAAATGGAACGCGATGCCGGATCGGCGCCATCATTCAGATAAGAAAATATTTCTCGAACAGTGTTTGTTCCACTCTTGGGAACCAATGTCACTGCTATCTTGGCGGGCGGGTATATTATGACATAGTGTCTATACATCGTAGCATGTGCCTTCTGTTTCGACATTATTGGCAGTTGTGATCAGGGCATCCCTCATCCGTGCCTCCCGCCGGTCTGCGCCTGCATGGGCGCTTGCTCCCCTACCGCCTGCCGATTATGCACTAGGCGAGAGGAACGCCGGAGGAAAGAGATGAAGAACACCCGTTTCGACAAGTCGCGCCTGCCGAGCCGCCATGTCACCGAGGGGCCCGAACGGGCGCCCCACCGTTCCTATTTCTACGCGATGGGGCTGACCGACGACGACATTCACCAGCCCTTCGTCGGCATCGCCACCTGCTGGAACGAGGCGGCGCCCTGCAACATCGCGCTCGGCCGGCAGGCGCAGGCGGTCAAGCTCGGTGTGAAGGCCGAGGGCGGCACCCCGCGGGAGTTCACCACCATCACCGTCACCGACGGCATCGCCATGGGTCATGAGGGCATGCGTTCCTCCCTCGTCTCGCGCGAGGTGATCGCCGATTCGGTCGAGCTGACGATGCGGGGCCATTGCTATGACGCCCTCGTCGGCCTTGCGGGCTGCGACAAGTCGCTGCCGGGGATGATGATGGCGATGGTGCGGCTCAATGTGCCCAGCGTCTTCATCTATGGCGGTTCGATCCTTCCGGGCCGGTTGAACGGGAAGGACGTGACCGTCCAGGATGTGTTCGAGGCTGTCGGCGAGCATCAGGCCGGCAAGATGTCCGATGCCGAACTTGCGATTCTCGAACGGATCGCCTGCCCATCGGCCGGCGCCTGTGGTGGCCAGTTCACTGCCAATACCATGGCCTGCGTCTCGGAGGCGATCGGTCTTGCGCTGCCCAACTCTTCCGCCGTGCCGGCCCCTTACGAGAGCCGCGACCAGTATTGCGAAGCCGCCGGTCGGGCGGTGATGAACCTGATCGAGAAGAACATCCGTGCCCGCGACATCGTCACCCGCAAGTCGCTCGAGAACGCGGCGCGGGTCGTGGCCTGCACCGGCGGCTCGACCAATGCCGGGCTCCATCTGCCGGCCATCGCCAACGAGGCCGGCATCGATTTCGATCTCGACGATGTATGCGAAATCTTCCGCGACACGCCCTATTTCGTCGATCTCAAGCCCGGCGGTCGCTATGTCGCCAAGGATCTCTACGAGGCCGGCGGCGTGCCGGTCGTCATGAAGGAGCTGCGCAAGGCAGGGCTCATTCACGAGGATTGCCTGACCGTGACCGGCCGCACCATCGGCGAGGAGCTCGACATTGTCGAGCGCGAAGCCGACGGCAAGGTCATCTACCCGATCGAGACGCCGATCTCGCCCACGGGCGGGGTGGTCGGGCTCAAGGGCAACCTCGCGCCCGACGGGGCGATCGTGAAGGTGGCGGGGATGGACCGCGACCAGCTGGTCTTCACCGGTCCCGCGCGGGTTTTCGAATGCGAGGAAGACGCCTTCGAGGCAGTCAAGAACCGTGAATACGAGGAAGGCGATGTGATCGTCATCCGCAACGAAGGGCCGGCCGGCGGGCCGGGGATGCGCGAGATGCTCGCCACCACCGCAGCGCTCTCGGGGCAGGGGATGGGCAAGAAGGTCGCCCTCATCACCGACGGCCGCTTCTCCGGGGCAACGCGGGGGTTCTGCGTCGGTCATGTAGGCCCCGAGGCGGCCCATGGCGGGCCGATCGCCCTTCTGCGAGATGGCGACATGATCACCATCAATGCCATCACCGGCGAGCTTTCGGTCGATCTGTCGGACGAGGAGCTTGCGCGGCGCAAGGCCGAATGGAAGGGGCCGCGGCCGACGATCTACACCACCGGCGCGCTGGCGAAATACGCCAGGCTCGTCGGGCCGACCAAATATGGCGCCGTCACCCATGAAGGGGCGAAGGCCGAGCGGCACATCTACATGGATCTCTGACGGTGAAGCGCTCGCGAGGCTCCTTCCTGAAGCTGGGCGTTCTGCTTCTGCTCGCCGCCTGCTCCGGGGTGGGGCGCGAGCCGAGCTACGCGCCGATCGAGAAGGAGCAGCCCCTGCCTCTGCACGGGGTGACACTTGCCGGACCACGCGGCTTCTGTGTCGACAGAGCCTCTTCGGACGCGAACGCCGACCCGGCGGTGGTCGTGTTCGGCAATTGCGCCGCCATTTCCGGCAATCCGTTCTCGGAACAGCCGAAGAAACCGGCGCTGCTCACGGCCTCGGTTGCACGGTTGTCGGCCCCCGAGGCGGCAATCGGAGCGACGATGAGTGCGGTGGACGGCTTCTTCCGTTCGGAAAAGGGGCGTGCCGTGCTCTCGCGCACCGACAGGGCCGAAAGTGTCGATGTGCTCGAGAGCCTCGCCGAAGATGGCGCCTATTACGTCCGCATCGAGGATCGTTCGCCGAGGGCGGTGCCGGGAGCGGATGCCACCTACTGGCGGAGCTATTTCGACCTTGGGGCCAATGTCGTTTCCGCGTCGGCCATCGGCTTCGAACGCGCTCCGCTCAGTCGCGACGAGGGGCTGAAGCTCCTGCGAGATTTCCGCGCCGCCTCCCTTGGGGCGACGGGATCGGCGGCAGTGCCCGTGCCGGCCTCTGCGGTGGGTGGCGCCATGCCCCTGCGGCCGCGGCCCCGGCCATGGGCGACACGCGGTGCGGCGACCTCCGCCTCTCCGCCCGTCACCGCGCCGACCCTGCGGCCCCGGGAACGCCAGCCTCTGAAGAAAATCGGTATCTTCCGCCGGCTCTTCATGTAATCTGCCGGCAGGTGGCGCGGATTGCCCGGTAGGTGCGTGCAGAGGGCCAGATGAGCAGGCTTGAAACGACGGCTCTGATGATCGATCGGCTGGCGCGGAAGATGTGGCGTCGGCTGGCACGCGAGGCGGAGACCATGCCGATCGGACATCTCGAGAAATGGCGCCGGCGAGCCGACCGTCTCCATGTGCCGCTTGCCGAGTTCCGCCATCTGGCCGAAGCCCGGCTGATGCGGCCGCGCCCCGGCTCGAACACCTTCCACAAGCCGCCGCGCACCGACTGGGCGTGGCGACCCGATCTCTGGCTCAAGCCCGTCATTCCCCGCGGACGGACGGAGGTCAGGGCCGGCACCCATGTGGCCAGATGCGTTGCCCTGCATCACGACTGCCTGCGCCCGGAGATCGCCTTTCGCCAGGAACGCAACCGCAAGGCCGAGGATCTGGCTCCTTATGCGGCGGTGATCGACGTGCTCGGGTTCGACGGGAGCTATCTTTCCGTGACGGTGGAAGGGCAGGAGAAGGGGCTTGCGGGGCTCAGCCGCAACCACATCCTGCGCCTCGAGATCCTGCTGGAACTCGAGGCACCGGTCGAGATCTTCACCCGGCTCAATCTGCGTCACGGGGTGAATGTCACCCAGATCGTGCAGGATTTCGACGGCACGAAGGGCAAGATCGCTTCCGAATTCGACCTTGGCAGCGCGAAATTCGACGAGGGGCTGCTCGACCATTTCTGGGTGGACATCATCTTCGAGAGTCCGGCCTTCAACCGTATCCGCCTCGGGGACATGACGCTGATGCGCTACCCGCGGGCGAAATTCTAGGGAGACAGCATGAGCGAGACCGTTTTCGAGGCTGGCCGGGTGCAGGGCGGGTGCTGGATCGGGCATGTCCGCAGCGACGATCCGGCCTTCGGCAAGGCGGAGATCGCCCTTGTGCTGGCCGGAGAGGAGGTCGCGCCGGTTCGCGTCGCACCGGCGGAGGAACCCGGCCTGTGGCGGCTCGAAGCGGAAATTCCGGCCGGATTGATCGAGGAGGGCGTGCAGACCTTCACCATCGAACGGGCGGGTGACGTGGCGCCGCTTGCCAGCTTCTCGATCCTCGCCGGGGTTCCGCTGGCTGCCGACATCCGCGCCGAACTCGACCTTCTGCGTGCCGAGCTCGAACTCGTGAAGCGGGTGCTGAGGCGCCATCTGCGCGAGAGCCGCAGGGACGGGCCGGAACGCGGCTGACGCCGCGTCGGCATGGACAAGGGGAACGCCGGGCGGCATCTTCCGGGGCGAGTCATCCAGGCAATCTCGGAGAAGACAGCATGTCCTCCTCTCCCTACCCGCATCTTCTCGCACCGCTCGATCTCGGCTTTCTGACCCTGCCCAACCGGGTGCTGATGGGCTCGATGCACACCAATCTCGAGGAGACCGGCGACTGGGACCGCGTCGCCCGTTTCTATGCCGAACGCGCCCGGGGCGGAGCCGGGCTGATCGTGACGGGCGGCATGGCGCCGAACGCGGAAGGGGCGGTCTTTCCCGGCGCAGCCGGGCTCTTCGGGCCGGAGGACATCGCCAACCATCGCAAGGTCACGCGTGCGGTGCACGAGGAAGGTGGCCGGATCGCCATGCAGATCCTCCATGCGGGACGCTATGCCTACAACCCGGAATGCGTCGCGCCTTCACCGATCAAGTCTCCGATCTCCCCCTTCGTGCCGAAGGAGCTCGACGAGGCAGGGATCGAGAAGCAGATCGCCGATTTCGCCACCGCCGCCGCCCGTGCTCGCGAGGCCGGTTATGACGGCGTCGAGATCATGGGGTCCGAGGGTTACCTCATCAACGAATTCCTCGTCACCCATACCAACAGGCGCACCGATCGGTGGGGTGGCAGCTACGAGAACCGCATGCGCTTCCCGCTCGAGGTGGTGCGGCGGGTGCGGCAGGCGGCTGGAGAGGATTTCATCGTCATCTTCCGCCTCTCCATGATCGACCTCGTGCCAGAGGGGTCCACCTTCGACGAGGTGGTGCAGCTGGCACAGGCGCTCGAGAAGGAGGGCGTGAACATCATCAACACGGGCATCGGCTGGCACGAGGCACGCATTCCGACCATTGCGACCTCGGTGCCCCGGGCGGCTTTCACCTGGGTGACGGCCAAGCTCAGGGGCAAGGTGGGCGTGCCGCTTGTCACCTCGAACCGGATCAACACGCCCGAAGTGGCCGAGAAGGTGCTGGCCGAAGGGCATGCCGACATGGTGTCGATGGCCCGGCCCTTCCTTGCCGACCCGGCCTTCGTCGCCAAGGCGGCGGCCGGGCGGGCAAGAGAGATCGCCCCCTGCATCGCCTGCAACCAGGCCTGTCTCGACCATACCTTCTCGGGCAGGATCACGAGCTGCCTCGTCAACCCGAGAGCGGGCAACGAAACCCTGCTCGAGATCCGCCCCGCAGCCGCGCCGAAGCGCATCGCCATTGTGGGCGCCGGGCCGGCTGGTCTCTCGGCGGCGATTACCGCGGCCGAGCGCGGCCATTCCGTGACCCTGTTCGAGGCGGCCGATGTCATAGGTGGCCAGTTGCAGATGGCACGGCGGATTCCCGGCAAGGAAGAGTTCGACGGGCTGATCGACTGGTTCGCCACCATGCTGACAGCTGCGGGCGTCGATCTCAGGCTCGGCACGGAAGCCACGCCCGAAGCACTGGCCGGTTTCGACGAGGTGATCGTTGCCACCGGTGTCGTGCCGCGCCGGCCGGGGATCGAGGGCGAGGAACTGCCCCATGTGCTTTCCTATGTCGATGTGCTGGCCCGCGGGGCCGAGGTCGGCGAGAGGGTAGCGATCATCGGCGCGGGAGGTATCGGCTTCGACGTGGCGGAGTTTCTCACCCATGCCGGCGAGAGTCCGAGCTGCAATCTCGAATTGTGGCTGAAGGAGTGGGGCGTGGTCGACCCGGAGATCGCCCGCGGGGGGCTCGATCCGGCAGGCCCCCACCCCCTTCCATCGCCGCGCAAGGTGGTGATGATGCAGCGCAGCCCCGGCAAGGTCGGACGCCGTCTCGGCAAGACCACCGGCTGGATCCATCGCCTCACCCTGCGGATGAAGGGGGTGAAGATGCTGGCCGGGGTCAACTACGAGCGGATCGACGAAAACGGCGTTCATGTCAGCTTCGGAGAGGCGCGGGAGAACCCGATGCTGATCGAGGCCGACAATGTCGTGCTCTGCACCGGTCAGATTTCCGAGCGCAGCCTGGCGGAGCGGCTCGAGGCCGCGGGCATGACGGTGCATGTCATCGGCGGGGCCGATGTTGCCGCCGAACTCGATGCCAAGCGTGCGATCGACCAGGGCGTGCGTCTTGCCGCCACGCTCTGATTCGGGTGAATTCCGGCTGCTCTCCGGCTGCCTGCCGCGAGATCTCCACATGTCCGAGGCTATCTCGGCTCTTCCCGGCTCCCTGAATGGCTGTCGGAGAAGATGAAGCGGGAATCATCCCGGATCGGTAACGGAAGGCATGTCGCCGAAAAGCGGGACATCCTGCCGGTTTGCCGGTGCCCCTTCCATGCTTCACAGGAGATGTCTGGATGCATCTCCCCTGCTCGGGGCAATCTCGGCGAGATCAGAGGAAATGAAAGAGCAGGGCGAGGGTCGCGGGAAGGGCGATGATGGCAACCAGGGTCGAGATCACCACGAAACCGGCGACATCCGCCGCGCCGGCACCGTATTTCTCGGCAAGGAAGTAGTTGGAAACGGCCACGGGTGTCGTCAGTTGCAGCACGAGTATCGCGAAGGCCGCGCCTTCGAGGCCGAACAGCCATCCGGCCACGAGCGCTGCGCCGGCCGCAAGCAGATATTTCGCGATCGAAAGCAGGAAGGCCCGGCCCATGCTTCCGGCTTCGAGTCGGGAAATGGCGACGCCGAGAGTGATGAGCATCAGCGGAATCGCCATCTGCCCGAGAAGCTCGAGCGCGTTCGTCAGCCACAGGGGCAGTGACCATCCCTGCCAGAGGAAGAGCCCGCCGAGCACGGTGCCGGCCACGATCGGTTCGCGCACGAGGGCGACGGGTGACCCCGCGCCGGAAACCAGCCACACCCCGAAGGTGTATGACAGTATCGCCATGATCGCGAACACCACCACCGCATTCTGCAACCCGATGTCGCCATAGGCGAAGAGCGCCAGCGGCAGGCCGAGATTGCCGGTATTGCCGAAGATGAAGGGGGCGAGCCAGGTGCGCAGCGGCAGACGCATGGCCCTGAGCAGCAGAAAGGCGAGGATGCCGAGAAGCGCATAGGCGAGGAGCGAAGCACTGGCGAGTTCTCGCAGGGCGACCGGATCGACCTTCGTTCGCACGAGGGCGGTGAAGATCAGCGCCGGGATCGAGATGTTCATCGTCAGCCGCGTGACGAAGTCGATCGGGTAGGGGGCGCGGGTGCGCGTCCAGCCCCAGCCAATGGCGGCGAGCAGGAAGACCGGGGCCACGACCGTCAGAACCTTGAGAACAATGTCCATTCGCTGTTTCCGCCAGAGGCCGCCACCCCGCTTTCTCCTTCATGGACATGTCGGTGCGGGAGGGGTATCCTTTCGGGAAGATGGGGGCAGAGATGCTGAAGGCAAAAGCGAAATACTCGATAGGGCAGATCGTGCGGCACCGCAAGTTCGGTTTCCGCGGCGTGGTTTTCGACATCGACCCGGTATTCAACAATACCGAGGAATGGTGGCTGTCGATCCCGGAGGAAATCCGTCCGCGGAAGGACCAGCCCTTTTATCACCTCTTGGCCGAGAATGGCGAAACCTATTACACCGCCTATGTCTCGGAGCAGAATCTCGAGCTCGACGCCTCGGGAGAGCCGGTCGACCACCCGGACATCCCCAGCCTCTTCAGCTATCTGCGCGATGGTCGCTACCGCATGGAAGTGCAGATGAACTGAGAGCGTCCGGCGTCGCTCGGGCCGGGTGGTCCCGCATGACGGCGCTACCGGCCGCGACCTGTCCTGTCATCGTTCCCGAGATGACATGCGCGGCACCTGCCGCGTGGCCGCCCGACGAGTGGCCTCTTCGGCCGCGAAAACCTATCACCTGTCGGGGATGGCGACATCACAAGCCGAGAGCGCAGCCATCCTTGCGCGGGTCGGATGCTCCTTCAAGCACGCCGCGGTCATGATGGATGAACACGGCCTGCGCCCCGCCGAGCGGTGCTTCGGGGATCGTCACCCTGTGCCCCATGGCGGCGAGGGCGTCATGCACCTCGGGTCTGTAGCCCCGTTCGAGCTGGAGTATGCCCCCGTCGGGGAAGCTGCGCGGCCCGTCGATCGCTTCCTGCGGCTCCATGCCGTAATCGGCGATATTGGTCAGGAAACGCACATGGCCGGCCGGCTGATAGGGACCGCCCATCACTCCGAAGGCGGCGATTACCTTGCAGTCGCGTCGCAGCATGGCCGGAATGATGGTGTGCATCGGCCGCTTGCCGCCCATCGCCTCGTTCGGATGGCCGGGGGCAAGGGTGAAACCGGCACCGCGGTTCTGGAACAGGATGCCATAGCGTTCGGAGGCGATGCCCGAGCCGAAGGGGTGATAGATCGAATAGATCAGCGACACCGCCATGCCT
>WFPA01000289.1 GCA_015487815.1 Albidovulum sp. | reverse complement strand
GCAGACAGTCAGACCTCACATGAAGCCGAGCTCGAGCCGGGCGGCGTCGGACATCATGTCCATGCCCCATTGCGGCTCCCAGGTCAGCTCGACATCGACATGGCGCACCCCTTCGACCCCCTTCACCGCCTCGGCGACCCAGCCGGGCATCTCGCCGGCCACCGGACAGCCCGGCGCGGTGAGGGTCATGACGATGTGCACGTCGTTCTCGTCGCTGATCTCGATGGTGTAGATCAGGCCCAGATCGTAGATGTTGACCGGGATTTCGGGGTCATAGACCTCGCGGCAGCGGGCCACCACCGCATCGAAGAGCGGGTGGTCGGTGGTGGAGGGGCGGATGAGGGGCGCCCCTTCCATCGGCGCATCCGGCGCGGTGGCACCCATCCTCTCCGCCGTCTGCGCGGTCGTCTCTGCCGCCGACTCTCCACCGACCGGGGTGCCTGCCCCGCTCTCCTGCCGGCTGGTGCTCTCGTCCGTCATGGCTGATCCTCGATGTTGTGCCACCCCCTGCCCCCCGGCCGGAGCGACCAATTCCCGACCAAACATATGGGGAATTTGTCGTCCGCTGTCCAGAGCAACGCCGCCATCCTCCATCACACCCACACATCGCCCGGCAGCGGGCGTGCCCGGCCCGGCGGGCGCCCTCTCGGCGGCGTTCTCGCCGAAGACGCAGGGGGAGGCGGCGTCCGGCTGCCATGCAGCGGGGAAGATGTCACCACCTTCCGACCGGGCCGACATCGGGGTCTTCCCTTCAACGGAACATGCCCGCACGCGGTGCCGCCCGCTCCCATGACGCATGATCGTCGTCCCCTGCCATTGCCGCCCCTTGCCATTGCCGCCCCTTTCGGGCAGAGGCGCCGAAAGCATGAGTGAGACCATGACCGACACGCCCCGCTTCACCTTCACCCTGCACGCGACCTCGGGCAGGGCCCGCACCGGCACGATCGCGACCCCGCGCGGCGAAATCCGCACGCCGGCCTTCATGCCGGTTGGCACCGCGGCGACGGTCAAGGCGATGCTGCCCGAGAACGTGCGGGCGACGGGCGCCGACATCATCCTCGGCAACACCTACCACCTGATGCTGCGCCCCGGCGCCGAGCGGATACACGCGCTCGGCGGGCTGCACCGCTTCATGAACTGGCCCCGGCCGATCCTGACCGATTCGGGCGGCTATCAGGTAATGAGCCTTGCGGGTCTGCGCGAGCTGACCGAAGAGGGCGTGACCTTCCGTTCCCATATCGACGGCACCCGCCATACCCTCACCCCCGAACGGTCGATGGAGATCCAGGCGCTGCTCGGCTCCGACATCGTCATGGCCTTCGACGAATGTCCTCCCTGGCCGATCGACAAGGAACGCGCGGCCGAGAGCATGCGCCTCTCGATGCGCTGGGCGGCGCGCTCGAAGGCCGCCTTCGGCAGCCGGCCCGGGCACGCCCTCTTCGGCATCCAGCAGGGCTCGATCTGGCCTGACCTCAGGGAAGAGAGTGCCCGCGCCCTCACCGAGATCGGCTTCGACGGCTACGCCATCGGCGGGCTTGCGGTCGGCGAAGGGCAGGAGCGGATGTTCGTCGTGCTCGATCATGCCCCCGACATGCTGCCCGCCGACAGGCCGCGCTATCTCATGGGCGTCGGCAAGCCCGACGATCTCGTGGGGGCCGTGAAGCGCGGGGTGGACATGTTCGACTGCGTGCTGCCGACGCGCTCGGGCCGCAACGGCCAGGCCTTCACCCGTTTCGGCACCGTCAATCTGCGCAACGCCCGCCACCGCGACGATCCGCGCCCGCTCGACCCCGAATGCAGCTGCCCGGCCTGCACCGGCTATTCGCGCGCCTACCTGCACCATGTGGTGCGGGCGAAGGAGATCGTCGCCGCCATCCTTCTCACCTGGCACAACCTGCATTATTATCAGGAGCTGATGGCCGGAATGCGACAGGCGATCGCGGCGGGCCGTTTCGAGGATTTCGAGCACGCCTTTCACGCCCGCCGCGCCGAGGGCGATCTGCCGCCGCTGTGAGAGCCGGAAGCGGCACATCCCCGCCCGGAAGCTGCGCCAGACGGCCCGCGAACCGGAGGGAGAATGGTAAAATCCGTCTTCGGCAACGATCGCGTCCTGCGGGTCCTCGCCCTGTGGTACGGGCTCTGGCAGGGCGGCCATTTCCTCTTCAACCTCATCGGGCTTGCCGATGGCGGCGCTGGCGCCCGGGCGCTCCTTGCTCCGGGTCTCGAAGCGAATGCCTGGAAGGTGATGTGGGCGAGCTGGGCTGCCGATCTCCTCTTTGCCTCACCCGCCGGCATGCTCTTTGCCTGGCGCCGTCTTCGCGGGCGGAAAGCCACGGCCTGGGGGCTGGCCTCGACGGCAGTTTCCCTGACCACCGCCGGGCTGGTCTATCATGTCCAGTGGGTCTATGCCGGCCGGCTCCTGCTCGACGGTGTCGCGGCACGGGCCGTCCTCGCCAGCTGGGCGGTGTGCCCCGTCCTCTTTGTCCTGCTCGTCATCGAGGCGCTGAACAAGGACATGTGACCACCGCCCGACCGTTCCCGGAAGACAATCGCCCCCCGTGGCCTTGCCCTTCCGGGCCGGGACGGTCATCATGCCCGCCGACAGACCGCCCCCGGCCGGCCGCGCCACGGGAGATGGGCCGCAGACGACGGGGAAAGGCACTTTCACGGTTCATCACGGAGCCGTCAAACGCTTGAAAAATCAGGGGTTCGCTCCCATCTGGGGAGCAAGACCGGCCTTAGGGGGAAGGATCGCTGCCCCCGCCGGAAGCCCAGACGAGGAGAAAAGATGAGCGAGAACAAGAAATTGACCTATCCGGTTCTGCCGCTGCGCGACATCGTGGTCTTTCCCCACATGGTCGTGCCGCTCTTCGTGGGACGCGACAAGTCGGTCCGCGCCCTCGAGGAGGTGATGAAGCAAGACGGGCAGATTCTCCTCGCCACCCAGATCGATGCGAGCGAGGACAATCCGGCCCCCGAGGACATCTACCGCGCCGGCGTCCTCGCCAACATCCTGCAGCTGCTGAAGCTGCCCGACGGCACGGTGAAGGTGCTGGTCGAGGGCGAGAAGCGCGTGAAGATCGAGGATCTCGTCGACAACGGCGAATACTTCACGGCCGTGGCCGAGGAAATCGCCGAGGAGAGGGGTGACGAACGCCTCGTCACCGCGCTCGTGCGTTCGGTGCGCGAAACCTTCGAGCGCTATGCCAAGATGAAGGGCAACATCCCCGACGAGGCCCTCGCCGCCGTGGCCGAGACGGAGGATCCCGGCCGGCTGGCCGATCTCGTCGCCGGTCATCTCGGCATCGAGGTGGCCGAGAAGCAGATGATCCTCGAGACGGCCAACATCGCCGAACGGCTCGAGAAGGTCTATGCCCACATGGAAGGGGAACTCTCGCTGCTCCAGGTCGAGAGCCGCATCAAGAAGCGGGTCAAGGAGCAGATGGAGAAGACCCAGAAGGAATATTACCTCAACGAGCAGATGAAGGCGATCCAGCGCGAGCTGGGGGATGGCGACGAGAACGCCGAAATCGCCGAGCTCGAGGAGAAGATCAAGACCACCAAGCTCTCGAAGGAAGCGCGGGAGAAGGCCGAGCTCGAGCTGAAGAAGCTCAAGTCGATGCCGCCGATGTCGGCCGAGGCGACGGTGGTGCGCAACTATCTCGACTGGCTGCTGTCGATCCCATGGGGCAGGAAGAGCCGGATCAAGAAGGATCTCAAGCGCGCCCGGGCCATCCTCGACGCAGACCATTACGGCCTCGAGAAGGTGAAGGACCGCATCATCGAGTATCTCGCCGTGCAGACCCGCTCGGCGAAGCTCAAGGGGCCGATCCTGTGCCTCGTCGGCCCGCCCGGTGTCGGCAAGACCTCGCTCGGCAAGTCGGTCGCCCGGGCCACGGGGCGCGAGTTCATCCGCATCTCGCTGGGCGGGGTGCGCGACGAGAGCGAGATCCGCGGTCACAGGCGCACCTATATCGGCTCGATGCCCGGCAAGATCATCCAGGCCATGCGCAAGGCCCGCACCGTCAACCCGCTGATGCTGCTCGACGAGATCGACAAGCTCGGGCAGGATTTCCGTGGTGATCCGGCGGCGGCGCTTCTCGAGGTGCTGGACCCGGAGCAGAACGCCACCTTCGTCGACCATTATCTGGAGGTGGAATACGACCTTTCGCAGGTCATGTTCCTGACGACGGCCAACACCTACAACATGCCCGAGCCGCTTCTCGACCGGATGGAGATCATCCCGCTCTCGGGCTACACCGAGGACGAGAAGGTCGAGATCGCGATGCGGCATCTGCTGCCGAAGCAGACCAAGGCGCATGGCCTCAAGAAGGGCGAGTTCGAGCTGCCGCGCGAGGTGATCGTGGACATCATCCGCTATTACACCCGCGAGGCCGGGGTGCGGAACCTCGAGCGCGAGATCGCCAAGCTCGCCCGCAAGGCGGTGACGAAGATCGTCATGGGCGAGGCCGAGCGCGTGGTCGTCACCCGCGACAATCTCGAGGAATTCCTCGGCGTGCGCCGCTTCCGCTACGGGCTTGCGGGCAAGGAGGATGAGGTGGGTGCCGTCACCGGCCTCGCCTGGACCCAGGCCGGAGGTGATCTGCTGACCATCGAGGCGGTGAAGATGCCCGGCAAGGGCCGCTTCAAGGCCACCGGCAAGCTCGGCGATGTGATGAAGGAGTCGATCGACGCGGCGATGAGCTACGTGCGGTCGATCTCGCCCGAGATCGGCATCAAGCCGACGCTCTTCGAGCGGATCGACATTCACGTCCACGTCCCGGAAGGAGCGACGCCGAAGGACGGGCCCTCGGCCGGCATCGCCATGGTGACGGCCATCGTCTCGGTGCTCACGGGCATCCCGGTCCGCAAGGACGTCGCCATGACCGGCGAGGTCACGCTGCGCGGCAAGGTGCTGGCGATCGGCGGGCTGAAGGAGAAGCTGCTCGCGGCGCTGAGGGGCGGCATCAAGACGGTGCTGATCCCCGAGGAGAACGAGAAGGATCTCAAGGAGCTGCCCGACAACGTGAAGGAAGGGCTCGAGATCATTCCCGTCTCCGACGTGCGCCAGGTGCTCGAGCACGCGCTCACGCGCAGGCCCGAACCGATCGAATGGGACGAGGAGGCGGCACTGGCTGCGGCCGAGGCCCGCGACGAGGCCCGCGCACTGGCGCACTGAGCAACGAATGGCAGCGAATGATGGCACGGAAAGGGGCGGCCCGCGGGGCCGCCCCTTTCTTCGTGCTGTCTTTCCGGGAAACGCGCTTGTCGCAGCGCCGGATCTTCAGGCAGACACCCTTCCCATGAAGAGGGCGTCCCTCATCCGGCCGGTGCGTTCCCTCCGGTTGCGCCATTCGTCAGCGTCACGGCCATGATGACGGCCAGGCCGATCATCACCGCCGTGCTGAGCGAGGTGCCGGCGGCATCCTGGGTGATCTGCGTCACCGTCATCTGCGGCTTCGGCGCCCTTTCTCCCGCCGCAGCCGGCAGGGCAAGCACGCCGACAATGCCGAGAGCGACCAGCGCAGGGCGTATCTTCCGAATGACAAACATCCTTTCCCCCTTGGTTCCAATTATTTGCGTGGAAACTTCAATGCAGCATGGTGTTTCCGTGCACATGGTTTCGCATGCTTCAATCCCTGTCAAGATTTCAGGCCCTGCCAGGAAGCCGGACTGGGGCCGGCCGCCCGAACGCGCGGCGGCTGCGGGGCGGAACCGCCGCAGCTGCCGGTGCGATGAGCGAGAGGGGCGCAAGGCCATGCAGGGTTGCAATCGCCATGTCGACCACGGCCGCGTTCCGGCCGCTCCGCGGCACCGTCATCCGCAGCCCTGGCGCTGCGCAGCAGAAGCTGCCGTCGCATCGCCCGGGAGAAGCGCGGCGATGGAACCGCGACGAGGGGAAACGCCGCTTTCTTCAGGGCAATCCGCCTCCAGCAGTGAAACCGGAAGGGGACGCGGAGCATGGAGGCCAGCCCCCGGCATGACACGACACGGCATGGAATGACCGCCCTGCCGGGAATCTCACCAATGGGCGGAAGCGCTCTCAGGCGCCGTTGAAGGTGTTTCCGCCGGTCGTGACGGTGCCGAGGATCGCGTACAGAATCAGTGCCGACAGCCCGAGCAGCACGGCGGTTCCGGTGTCGATCCCGGCCGAATCCTGGGTGATCTGCGTCACCGTCATCTGCGGCTCCGGAGTCTTCTTCCCATCGGCGGCAACCGGAGCGGTGGCGGCGGAGACGAGGGCGAAGGACAGGGCGGCCGCGGCCAGGGCTTTGCGGGCAAAGGTCATTGGAAATCTCCTTTGGGCTGAAGTGATGGACTGAAGCGGTGAAATCGAAAAAAATCACATGATGAATCAATATCACCAGGGTGAGCATAGGCGAATTGCCGCCCTTGTCGAGCGAATTCTCCCCGGGCGGCCACGACGCTTTTTTCACCCGTGCGGCTCTTGCAGAGCCCGCATCGGCGAAGTATATGACCGCGCGAAGGGCGATTAGCTCAGTTGGTAGAGCACAGCGTTCACATCGCTGGGGTCACTGGTTCGAGTCCAGTATCGCCCACCACCCCCTTCGGAACGAGGAACGACCGGAACGTGCCGGCGGCTCGCCGCTTGATCCCCGGCCGGCGCCCCGCTAGAGGGTGCTGGGGGCGATTAGCTCAGCTGGTAGAGCGCCTCGTTTACACCGAGGATGTCGGCGGTTCGAATCCGTCATCGCCCACCAGTCGCCAGGTCGGCCTCGTGCCGGCACGCCAGCGGCCCGCGGGCCGGGAAGGAGCACAGCCATGCGCAACGCGGCCCTGATGCTGGGCATCATCGGCGGGATCTGGGGGATGATCACCGGCTTCGTCGCCTGGGGCTGGACGGAATTCGTTTTCTGGTTCAACGATGTGGCTCAGGGCGACATTCCTCTCGAAGACCCGGACCGGCTGCGGATAGCCGGGCTGCTCTCGCCGGTTCTGGCCATTCTCGGCGGTGCAATGGTGCGTGCGCGCCCGCTCGTTTCCGGGGTGCTGATGCTGATCTCGGCCGTCGGCATGCAATGGGGATTCGGCTTCCACTTCTTCACCATGTTCCCGATCGCCATGGCAGGAATCGGCGGTCTTCTCGCCCTCATTGCCGGAATCACCGGCGAGGAGGACTGACGCGGAACCCGGCCGCGCTCCTCCTCCCGTCGCCGGAGCGGTCCGGGCGGAGGCAATATCGAGCGGCTCCGGCTTCCCGAGCCGATGCTTCCGCAGAGCGAAGCGCGTCTCGTGGCTCCCCCTTCCCGCATGCGCGAGAGGATCATCGCCCGGTATGTGGCCGCGCTCCGTTCCCCGGTGACGCACCGATTGACGCACCGATCGACCTGCCGCGGAAGAGGGGGCGGCACATCCCGGCCGCCGGGAGCGGGGCATTGTTTCGCCTCGCCTTCCTGCGCGCGCAGGACGATCGGCGCTGCGCGGCGGCTTCTTCCGCTGCTGTCCGCTTCTCGCAAGGAGAGCCGACGCACCCGCCAGTGGCTTCGGACATGTCGCCGAGACAACCAGGCGCCTCGCCGAGCTGCCGGTCTTCCGCCGGTCGCGGCACCGCCCGCGGCCCCGGCCAGTCAGCCCCCTGCCCGTCCGCCGCTCATCCGCTCTCAGGCACCGATGCCTTCGCCGACAAAGGCCTTTTCGACGACGTAATCGCCCGGACGGCTGTTCGACCCTTCCTCCAGCCCCGCCTCTTCGAGAATCGCCTTCATGTCCATGTTGAGGCCCATCGAGCCGCAGATCATCGCCCGGTCCTCGGCGGCATTGAACGGGGCAAGGCCGTGCTGGGCGAAGAAGGCGCCCGAGCGGATGCGATCGGTGATCCGGCCCATGGTCGGATACTCCTCGCGGGTGGTGGCGGTGTCATGCAGCAGCTTCTCGCGCGCCTCCTCGCCCACCAGCGGGTCTTCCAGCGTCCGCCGCACCACATCCTTGCCGTAATCGAGGCCGGTGACGGTACGGGTGGTGTGGGTGAGGATCACCTGGTCGAACTTCTCGTAGATCTCCGGGTCGCGGATCAGCGAGGCGAAGGGGGCGATGCCGGTGCCGGTAGCAAAGAGGAAGATCCGCCGGCCGGGCTTCAGCGCATCGAGCACCAGCGTGCCCGTGGGCTTGGGCCGGACGATGACGTGATCGCCCGGCCGGATATGCTGGAGCCGCGAGGTCAGCGGCCCGTTCGGCACCTTGATCGAGTAGAATTCCAGTTCCTCGTCCCAGGACGGCGAGGCGATCGAATAGGCCCGCAGGATCAGCCGCCCATCGTCGCCCGGCAAGCCGATCATCACGAACTCGCCCGAACGGAAGCGGAAGCTGCGTGCCCGCGTCACGCGGAAGGAAAAGAGCCGCGGGTTCCAGTGGCGCACCGCCGTCACTTCGCGGGCGTCGGGCATGGAGGCAATGTCGATCTCGGGCTTCGGGGCGGGCTGTTCCACGGGCTTGTCCATAGGCTGACCTCGTTCTTCGCAGCAGGCTCATACCCCTTTTGCCGCGGCGCGGAAAGGGGCGTGCGCGGCTCTCTTGCCGCGCTGCCCCCCGACGGGCCATGATCGAGATCAAGATTGCGCGAGGCGCGGCTGCGACATTCCGCCCCGCACCGACAAGGACCGTCGAACCCGAGGAGTGCGCCGATGCCCTTTCTGCCGAGTCTGCCCGAGGAAGCCCATCTGTCGGACCTCTTTCGCCGCTTCCCCGACCATGTCCGCCCGCTGATGGCCTACACCGACAGCCTCCTGCGCGGCCCGGGCGAGCTGCCGATCGGCGCGCGCGAGCTGATCGCAAGCTTTGTATCGGGGCTCAACGCCTGCCATTTCTGCCATCATTCGCACCGCATCTACGCCGAGACCTTCGGCATCGACGGCGCGCTGATCGACGCGCTGATCGACGGCATCGATACCGCCCCCGTCGCAACGGAACTGCGGCCTCTTCTTCATTACGTGAAGAAGCTCAATACCCTGCCAAGCCGCATGGTGCCGGCCGATGCCGAAGCCGTCTATGCCGCCGGCTGGAGCGAGAGAGCGCTCTACGAGGCGGTGTCCATCGCCGGGCTCTTCAACATGATGAACCGCATCGTCGAGGGCTGCGGCATCAATTTCGACTACACCGCCCATCCCGAGCAGCATCCCGCGGCCGATCGCGATCCCGCCAGGCAGGCCCATTCCTACGGCCATTTCGGCGACCGCACCCTGGGGGAGGAAACGGGCGGGGATTAGCAGATCGCAACCGAGCCCGGCAGGCATGGCTGGCCGGGGGCACATGCCGGTGCCCTGATGCCGCGGTGCAGATTCCGCGGGCGGACGCGCGATCGGAGGGCGGAACCCATGCCCGCACGCAAGACAGCTGCCGCTTGCGCCGTGGTCGCTTCCTCGGGCGGCGTGTGCGACATGGCGGATGCGGATGCCGCCTCGCCGTGTCGAGGCGGAACGCCTGCCTCCCCGTGGCCTCGCCCGTCACCCTGCCCAGAGCGCGGCCGATGCCAGTTCGAGGGAGTTGCCCGCCGGGTCGCGGAAATAGAGCGAGCGCGCCCCGTTCGGCCAGCGGAAATCGGCCTCGATGGTCACGCACGCCGCCTCGAGACGGCGCCGCCAGGCGTCGAGCGCCGCTTCCGAGACCCGGAAGCACAGATGTCCCGGCCCCCGCGCGCCGTGGGGCGGCACCGGCAGGGCGGGGTTCGTCGCCGGCTTGACCGTCTCGGCGGGATTGAAGAGGAGCACGATCGTCTCCCCCGCCCGGAAGAACACATGACGGTTCCCGGCCCGGACGATCTTCTCGAGCCCGAGCACACGGCCATAGAACGCCTCGGCAGCATCGAGATCGTCGACATAGAGCGCCGCCTCCAGCACCCCGCCGATGCCTGGGGCCGCCGGCAGCCCCCTGCCCTCTTTCCCGTCTTCCCTCGCCGTGCCCCTGTCGGACATGCCACCCCCGTCTTCGCTGCGCGGCTGGCACCCTTGTCAAACCGCTTTCCCCATATATAGTGATCCTGCTTTCGGTGCCCACAAGGGCGGCGCGAAGGCGCAGGGCCTGCCGGAGCGACGGCGGGCCGGCGGAGGGAGGAGCCGCCATGGACGGCGGATTCATCGAGCGTTTCGTCCATACGCCACCACGGCCGGAGGATCATCCGGCCCTCGTTCTCAATGCCGATTACCGGCCGCTTTCCTGGCTTCCGCTGTCGCTGTGGCGCTGGCAGGAAGCGGTCAAGGCGGTATGGCTCGACCGGGTGGACATTCTCGCCGAATACGAGGACGCGGTGGTCCATTCTCCCTCGATCACCATGCGCCTGCCCTCGGTCATCGTGCTGAGGGAATACATCCGCCCGCTCGAGGAACCGGCCTTCACCCGCTTCAACCTCTTTCTGCGTGACGGTTTCACCTGTCAGTATTGCGGCGGCCGGGGAGATCTCACCTTCGACCATGTGGTGCCCCGGTCCCGCGGCGGGCGGACGACCTGGGAAAACGTCGTCGCCGCCTGCAGCCCCTGCAACATCCGCAAGGGCGCGCGCTCGCTCGGGGAAGCGGGCATGACCCTCCGCCGCAAGCCGAAAAAGCCGAGCATGGGCGAATTGCAGGCGATGGCCCGGCGCTTTCCGCCGGGACATCTGCATGAAAGCTGGCTCGACTTTCTCTACTGGGATGCGGAGCTCGAGGCCTGAGTGCGCCGGATCCGGCTCAGCCGCGAACCCCGAGAGCCGCGCGCGCCGCCATCAGCCACAGCAGGGCCAGGAGGGCCGAGAGAATGGCGTTCCAGCCGGCCATCGAGATGCCGAGAAACTGCCACGGGATCTCGTCGCAGCGCACGAGCGGGGTATGCATGATCTTCTCGAAAAGCTCGTCCGGGCTCATCCCGGCCACCGGCCCCGCGGTGCAGGTATCGGGGCCGGGCCACCATTTCCGTTCGACCCCGGCATGATAGATGCCGATGCCGGCGGTGGTGGCCGCAGCGAGCGCCCCGAGCAGCCCGATTCCGGGGCGGGGAAAGCGCCAGAAGACAAGTCCGATCAGCACCGCCGCCAGATGGGGCCAGCGCTGCCAGATGCAGAGCTTGCAGGGCGGCATGTCGCCGATGAACTGGAAGCCGAGAGCCCCGAGCAGCAGCGCCGCCGAGCCGGCCGCCGCGAGAAGCCCTAGCCGCGCAGCGTTGCGTCCTTCGACCGCCTTCCTCGTCATGACATCCCTCCCCTGCCTCTGTCCGTTCCGTGCCGCCGCGAGCCTTTCTTAGCATCGCCGGGCCGCCGGCCGCCAAGCCCGCCGCCCACCGCTTCCTTCACGATCCCGTCAATCGTCTCTCACAGATAGCGGATGAGGGCGAATCCGCCGACAAGCAGCACAACGAACAGGGTGAAGACCAGTGTCAGATGCGTTTCGATGAAACCGCGGATCGGCGGACCGAAATATCTCAGAAGCCCGGCCAGCACGAAGAAGCGCAGCCCCCGCGCCACCAGCGACGCCGCCATGAAGACCGGCAGCGACAGACCGGTGGTCCCCGACAGGATGGTGATGACCTTGTAGGGAAACGGGGTCAGCCCCGCGACCAGAACCGCCCAGGCGCCCCAGTCGTTGTAGGTCTGGCGGAAGACGGCGAACTTGTCGGTCATGCCGTAGAATTCGAGGATCTGGCGGCCGAGCGTGTCATAGAAGAAGGCACCGATCCCGTAGCCCGCAAGCCCCCCCGTCACCGATCCCAGAAGCGCGATCCCGGCATAGCGCCAGGCACGTTCGGGGGCGGCGATGACCATCGGAATGAGGAGGATGTCGGGCGGGATCGGGAAGAAGGAGCTTTCGGCAAAGGCCACGAGAAACAGCGCCCAGGCCGCGCGCGGACCGTGGGCGAAGGAAATGGTCCAGTCATAGAGCCGTCTGAGCATCGCCGCTCCCTTCCGCCAGCATTCAGGGGTTTGTGGGCAAGATCACGACGCTGTGCAAGGGGGACGATGCGAGCTGCCCCCGGACACGGGACCTGTTGTCGGAAGCCGGGGCCGGACACAGCCCGAAGAATGCCGACCGGAAATGGCGCGCCGGTGGCGCAGGCGGGCTCGGGGAGATGTCAGGATATCGCCTTCGTGCAGGAAATGGCGCGAAATGCGCGACGGTCTGCTCTCAGGCGTGCAGCTCGATGACGAAAAATGAAAGTGCAGGCTTCTGTTGCCAGGTGCCTGCGAACCCCGCCTGACCCTGCTCGGGGCCAGGACTTTCAGAGATTGGTCACTCGGACCGCATTACGCGGCGAGAGCAACCGGAGCACGATTGTCGTTGGCAATTGTGCGTTTTGGACCGATAACGGTGGTACCTCACCGGGTGAAAGCGCTACCTTTCGGCGGGCCGTCGAACCTGTTTCGGCCCCATCAGGAACGCACCTGCCGCCCCCTCTTCGGGACGGAGCACCGGAGCCTTGTCCGCCCGGTGCGCTCGTGGTGGAGCCGCCGGGTACTGCCCCCGGGTCCGGCCCGCCTATTGCGTAGCGCGTTTATCACCATAGTCTTCCGAAGAAGACGCCCCATAGATAGGCGGCCCGGCGGCAGCTTTCAAGGGAGAAGCGGGCGTGCCATCGGGGATCGAGAATCGCCTGCGCCGGGTCGTGAATCCGGTCTTCCACGATGACCTCATGCGCCGAGAACCGGCATCGGGCCGGCCAACATGGCCGTGACCGGCCACGCTGCCTTCAACATCTTCGGACGGATCGACGACAGGACCGGCATGAAGACCCGAGGAAAGCATCCACCCGGGACGACAACCCTCTCTTCTCGGCCATCAAGCGAAGTGAATGATCCATCGGGCGATTCCCATGCAAGCGCGCCGCCCTCCCGCCAAGCGGCGCCGGCACCTGGAGCCGACACCGGAAGGCGGCAGTCGCCCCTTCGGCAAGCCTGATGCCGGGAAAGCCCTCAGCGTGCGGGGGCGCGCCGGGCTGTGCCGCGCCGGCCCCGCCATGCCCGCCGACGCCCACCCCGACGGCCGGGTCAACCGCGCCCCTGCTTCGGACGGCGGCACCCTTTCCCTTCGGCAAGGGACGCGCAGCCCGTTCATGGAGCGGACACGCCCAACAAAGAACATGCCCGGACGCCGGCCAGGCGCCCCTTACACCACCGGGCGGCGGGGGCCCGGGCGGTTCTTGCGCTTCCAGCTCTTGTCCTTGCCGAAAGTCCGCTCGAGCGCCTTGAAGAGCTTTTTCGCCGCCCGCGTGATCGCGGTCTCGACCTTGTCGGCATGGGCGGTGACGGCCACCATCCTGCGCCCGGCGGGATGGGCGGTAATGGTCACGCGCTTGTCGTCCGGGCCCTTGCGGATGCCGTTCTCGTCTCCGATCACCACCTCGAGGCGTGTGATGCGGTCGAGAAAGCCGCCGGCATGCTCCTCGATCTCGCGCTCGACGATGGCGTCGAAATTCCCGAGCGCCTCGATGTTTTTGTCGGTATGAATGCGGATGATCATGCTGTCCCTTTCCTGGCCCGTGCGGGCGTTTCTGCGGGGCCGCGGCCCCCTTCGGGGAAGATAGGCCCGATCGGCGCGCCGACAACCCCGCCGCCCGCTCAGGCGGCCTTCGCGCGGCACAGATCGACGAAATTGGCGAGAATGCGGTGGGAATGGCGCACATCCTCGCGCGCCACCGCCGCGATCAGCGCCTCGGCCTCCTCGGGCGGGAAATAGCCGTGATCCTTGTAGAGGCGGATGCGCAGGGCGAAGTTCTCAGGCCCCGATTCGGGGTGGAACTGGGTGGCATAGACATGGCGCCCGGCGCGGATCATCTGGAAGGGACAGGCTTCGCCCGCCGCAAGATGCACCGCGCCCCGGGGCAGCGCCTCGACCGCCTCCTTGTGGCCGACGAGGGCGCGGAAACGGTCGGGAATGCCGCGAAGGAGCGGGTCGGCCCGGCCCGCTTCGGTCAGCGTGCAGTCGATGCCGCCCACGGGCTCGCCATAGCGGCCCTGCCCCACGGGCGCGCCCATGACATGGCCGAGGATCCCCATGCCGTAGCAGCAGCCGAGAAAGGGCGTGTCGGCGGCGAGGACGCGGGGCATGAGGGCGAGCATGTCGGCCTCCATCCGCGCCTCGAGCGGGGTCTTCTTCTCCGGCGGGTCGGAGACGCAGCCGGGCCCGCCGCCGACGATGATGCCGGTGAAGGCGGCCGGGTCGAGATCGGCGGGCAGGCGCTCCCGGTCGAGCCGGATGCGCCGCACCTCCCCCGGCGCGAGCCGCCCGCGCGCGAGAAAGGCCGCGAACTCGTCATCCGCGGCCTCCGTTTCGGGCCGGAGTTGCAGGATGAGGAAGGTCAAAGGCTGCTTTTCCTTCGCGAATACCAGCTCAAGAAATCTTTGTGCGGATTAACAGATTTGACATGATGGATACAATATATCCCACCCTTATCACATACGGCTGCAACTTTTCCTTTCCGATCATACCCATAAAAATAAGGTAGGATCTCCCGCAAATATCTAAACTCTGGCAAATCATTAGGCGGCGTCACCGCTTGAAAAACAGCATGCGACACCATATCAGCCCCTTTCAACAATACATCAGCACTTTTTCCTATAGCATGCAGATCAGATATACAGCGAAGGTTCTTCGTATGTGGGCGCTTGGGATTTTTCAGACACACATCAATGTAATTCCTTAGCATATCCTCATCTAAAGCTTTGCTTTTCTCAATAAACGCATGGATAGACACGTCACTAGACTCGTCAGCCAATTTAGACTGGGCCGCATCAACAGAATACTCTAAAAGATACTGCAGGCACTTGTTATAGTATTTTCTGTATCCATTACTCTCTTTGTCGTATCCGATCCTTAGCGTATCTTTAAAGGAGATAACGGAAATCAATAAAATATCATCCGAGAACTTATTTAGGACCCCTGCGAAATGCCTATACATCCCAGCTTTTCTAGAATGTCTCCGGACATCGGATATATGTCTCCCCCCCAGTCCTGGAAATAATTTTCTCCGTCCTGGAAATAATTTAACTAGATCTTCTCGAACTTTCTCCACGCGTGACGAACGACATAGCAGAGCGCCAAGAACGAGATGTCTATTGGGATCACGCCTGTTTAATCCAGGGCCTCCACTTTCATCCACATAAAGCACAAAACTCTCAGTTTTCACCCCACACCTCCATGAATTCGCGCCATTCCCTCGCGCTCATGCCGCTCTCCTCTTGCGTCACCTGCTCGCCTCGGAGCATGCGGCGCAGGCAGTCGATCGCCTGGCGGGAGAGTGTCACGGCGCCGGCGCGGTAGTCAAGGAAGGCGCGCCAGGTCATGGGCACCCAGTCGGCGACGATGCGGCCGATGGTCTCGGCATAGGCGCGGATCTCCATCTGGGCGTGGGGGTCGGCCCTGAGTTCGAGGAAGTGCAGCAGGTTGTGCAGATCGATCTTCCAGTACCACTGGGTATAGATGTTCGTCGGCAGGTTCATCCGCGCCAGCTCGCGGGCAAGGCCGATCTTCCCGGTCATCTCCTCGTAATGATCGTAGGTGCGGGCGGCGTCGGCGCGCAGGATCTCCAGCACCCGCGCCGCCTCCTCGGGGCCGAGCGGCTCTTCGCGGCCCTGGTTGTTGGTGGTCGATTGCCGCGCCAGCGCCTCGGGAGCGGGGATGTAGAACTCGCGGTCGAGGATCGAGTAGCGCGCCGAGTATTCGTTGACGTTGGCGGTGCGGTGGCGGATCCACTGCCGGGCGACGAAGATCGGCAGCTTCACATGCAGCTTCACCTCGCACATCTCGAAGGGCGTGGTGTGGCGGTGGCGCATGAGATAGCGGATCAGCCCCTCGTCGTTCGAGACCGATTTCGTACCCTTGCCATAGGAGACGCGGGCGGCCTGCACGATGGCGCCGTCATCGCCCATGTAGTCGATCACCCGCACGAAGCCGTGGTCGAGCACCTCGTGGGCGGTGTAGAGATGGCGCTCCATCCCCTCGGCGACGGGGCGCAGGGTCGGCCGCGCCTCGCGGCGCTGGGCGGCGATCTCGGCCTCCTGTTCGGGGGTGAGGGGCATTGGCTTTCTCCTCTGTCAAGCTGGATGAGCGGTCGATTCCGCCCGGCCGTTCCATACTTCAGGCCCGATGATTAACCAATTCGGAACCGGGGTGCAGCCTGAAATGTGGCCGCCCGCCTGCCGCCTGCATGTGCATCGAAGGCGCGGCCATGCGGCTGACGGGGGCGGGCCGGTCGGCTAGGATCGCCAAGATGGCGCCTCGTCCGCGCCCGCCCGTCAACCTCGGACCAGGGAGTCTTTCCATGTCGATCCGCTATCTGCACACCATGGTGCGCACGCTCGATCTCGAGAAGACGATGCATTTCTTCTCGCTTCTCGGCCTTGTCGAGACCCGGCGCAAGGAGGTGCCCGAAGGGCGCTTCACCCTCGTCTTCATGGCCCCGCCCGACCAGCCCGAATGCCCGGTCGAGATCACCTGGAACTGGGATGGCGACCCCGAAATGCCCTGTGACTGCCGTGCCTTTGGCCATCTGGCCTATGAGGTGGACGACATCTACGCCCTCTGCCGCCACCTGATGGAGAACGGCGTCACCATCAACCGACCGCCGCGCGACGGGCGCATGGCCTTCGTGCGCTCGCCCGACAACATCTCCGTCGAGCTTCTGCAGAAGGGCGCCCCGCTGCCGGCCGAGGAGCCGTGGGTGTCGATGCCGAATGTCGGCCGCTGGTAGCGCCGCGGGGCGGCGAAGAGGGCGCGGCCGCGCCCCGGTGGGCTGATGGCGGCATCGTGCTGAGATCGCGGAGCGGTCCGCCCCGTCGCCCCCCTGTCCGTTCCTCTCGGAGCGCAAAGTCCCTCGCGCCCGACGCGCCGGAGCCCGGCACTTGCCGGAAAGGCCCGTCTGCGACCGCCGCTTCATCCAGGATGCACGCATGGCCCCGGCATGCGCTGGTGCCACGCCGTGAAGCGCCCTCTGGCTTCGCCCAATGATGAGGTGGCCGCCGCCGACCAGCGCGAGGAGGCTCGCAGCCGACGCATGCGCTTCTGCTCCTCGCCCCATCGGCCCGAGCCGTCACGACCCGCGAGGGCTCCGGGCTGGGTTCAGAACGGAATGTCGTCGTCGATCTCGGGCACGGCGGGTGCGGCGCCGGGCTCGGGCACGGCCCCCGGACCACGCCCCATGGCGCCGTCGGCGCGACTGTCGAGGAGCACGAGTTCGGAACGATAGGGCCTCAGCACCACCTCGGTGGTGTAGCGGTCCTGCCCCGACTGGTCCTGCCATTTGCGGGTCTCGAGCTGCCCCTCGACATAGACCTTCGAGCCCTTGCGCAGATACTGCTCCGCCACCCGCACCAGCGGCTCGGAGAAGATGGCGACCGAGTGCCATTCGGTGCGCTCGCGCATCTCGCCGGTCTGCTTGTCCTTCCAGCGTTCGGAGGTGGCGATGCGCAGATTGCACACCCGCCCGCCATTGGCGAAGGCCCGCACCTCCGGATCGCGCCCGAGATTGCCGACGAGAATCACCTTGTTGACTGAACCGGCCATGTTGCTCTCCCGTTTTGACGCCACCTTACACCATGACCGGGGCGCGATGGAAACCCCCGGGAACATGAATGTTCCCGTGGCCGCCGTTAACGCCCCGTTCATTTCCGCCTGCCATGATGCGGACGAATCGATGGATGGGCGGAGGCGCGATGAATGGCGGAGAAGGACGGGCGGAAACATTGTTGCCGAGATGGCCCGCGGGCAGGCCGCCGGTCCCGTCCGGGCGGAACGGGCGGGACGGATCGTCCGATCGGCGGCACACGGCCTTGCGGATCATGCCGGCCACTACGGTCATGACGGCCCCGCCGCCGGCTCTCGCATGTCTCCCTCCTGCCCCGACGCCATGACTGGCCGAAGCCCCGGCCCCGTTGCCCGGATCCGCCTCCGGGGCTCGCGAGAGGCAGCATGGGGAACCGGAATGGGGCGGCCGGGAGGCAGATGTGGGAGAAAGGCACGGGCTGGCGGCTGTCTGCCAGCGCGTCCGAACGGCTTTCGACACGGGACGAGGCAGGACGCGACCGGAGGCGATCGGGGGCAAGGCGAGACAAGATCGGAAGAAGGCGATGCAGGACCGGGCGAGATGCGACCAGGTGAGGTGAGATGCCGATGGTGAGACGATATGGTGAGGCGATCTTGTGAAGTGATGAGTTGGTGAGGTGAGACGATATGGTGAGGTGAGGTGAGGCGCGGCGAGGGCGAGATGGGCAAGTGAGATGACGCGAAGGGGCATGAGACGGCACAGATGGCGATGATGCAGGACAATTCTCACTCCATGCGGAACGATCGGACGGAAGGGCTGCGGAAAGAAGGAACACCGGCCCGGCGATGGTGGCGCCCTGACGGCTGCACCCGCTGCCGGACCATTCGTCGCCGGATCCGCGCGCTGGCCGGCCGGCTGCTGCCGCTCGTGCTCCTCGTCGCCCTCGTCGGACTTTTCGCCGCTTTCGGCGCCCTGCGCCCGCTCGTATGGCACCGCATGACAGGCTGGGGCGTTGCCATCCTCCTTGCCGTGCATGCAGTGCGCAGCCTGCCCGCCCTGCCCCGCCTCTGGCTCGACACCCCCTTCACGATCGGGGAGGCCCGACGCAGGGGAGAGGCTCTTCTTGGCCATGCGCTCGGGCTTCACCTGGGCCTCGCCAGCCTCGCCGCCACCCTGTCGGGCCAGAGTCTCTATGCCGCGGGGCGGCGCTGGTCCGATTTCAGCCTGGCGCTTCACGCCGCCTGCGCCAACTGGGCCCTCCTCGCCGCCGCGCTCCTTGCCGGCTTCGTGCTGTTCACAAGGATCCGCCGGCCGGGCGACGGCGCGCATGTCCCGCCAGCCGGCGCCCTGTCGCGCCCTTCCCGCCGGCGCGGCACGGGGTGCACCGGTTGCACGGGTTCCTGAAGGCGGAGGCGAACCCGCTCCGGATCCGGCTGTCGCGCGGACGGTACCGCAGACCCGGACCTCGGCACGAAGCGGCGCACCATCGGCCGGAACGACGGGGACGATCCCGCATCACCCCCGTTCCTTCACCGCTTCCATGCTGACATGGGTCGATGTGGCGGCGACATGGGGAAGTGCCGAGATCACCTCGCCCAGAACCTGCCGATAGGCGCGGATGTCCTTCGTCCGCACCTTGAGAAGATAGTCGAAGGCCCCGGCGATCATGTGGCACTCCTCGATCTCGGATATGGGCTGCACCGCGGCATTGAAGGCGGCAAGTGCCTTCTCGGTCGTGTCGGCAAGCCGCACCTCGACATAGGCCACATGCTCGCGCTCGAGGAGTGCCGGATCGATGATGGCACGAAAGCCCCGGATCGCCCCTGTCGCGATCAGCCGGCGCAATCGCTCGCCGGTCGGCGTCTTCGACAGGCCGATCCGCCGGGCCAGCTCCGTCACCGGCAGACGACCGTCGCGGGCAAGCTCCTCGAGAATGGCCCGGTCCCACCGGTCCAGTTTCCTGACATCTGCCATGATTTTTCCCTTCCTGACCTGCTTTCTATCGCGAATCAGGAAAATCACCATGCCACCATGTAACTATAGGGAAAACAGCCGTCCGTCCTTGCGCTAGAATGGCCCCGCAGAGCACCAGGAGGAGAGGGGCCATGTCCGATCTTTCTTCGTTCCGTCAGAGAATCCGCGATCATCACCATCGCGACGAAGGATCTCTCGTCGAGGAACTGGTCACCGCTGCCGCCATCCCGTCCGATGCCCGCCGTCGCGCCCGCGAGCGCGCCATCGGCTGGGTGCGGCAGATCCGCTCCGGCACCCGCCCGGGGCTGATGGAAGCCTTCCTTGCAGAATACGGTCTCTCGACCGATGAGGGCGTGGCGCTGATGTGCCTGGCCGAAGCGCTTTTGCGCGTCCCCGACCCCGAGACGATCGACGCGCTGATCGAGGACAAGATCGCCCCTTCCGACTGGGCGCGGCATCTCGGCCGCTCCTCCTCGCCACTCGTGAACGCATCCACCTGGGCGCTGATGCTGACGGGCAAGATGCTCTCGGAAGGTCCGGGGCCTGCCGAAATCCTCAAGGGAGCGATCCGCCGGCTCGGCGAGCCGGTCATCCGCGCCGCCGTTGCCCGGGTGATGCGGGAGATGGGGGCGGAATTCGTGCTTGGCGAGACCATCGACGACGCCCTTGCCCGTGCCCGGAGAGACCGGGAGCAGGGCTACACCCACTCCTTCGACATGCTCGGCGAGGCGGCCCGCACCGCCCGCGACGCCGAAACCTACTTTCGCGCCTACGAGAACGCCATCCGGGCCATCGCGCCACTCGCGGCCGAGGCCGGTGACATTGCCGCGGCGCCGGGCATCTCGGTCAAGCTTTCCGCCCTGCATCCGCGCTACGAGGAGCCCCAGAAGGCACGGGTGATGAGCGAACTCGTGCCCCGCCTGGCCCATCTCGCCCGCATGGCCGCCGAAGCCGGCATCGGCTTCAACATCGACGCCGAGGAATCCGAGCGGCTCGAGCTTTCGCTCGACGTGATCGAGGCGGTTCTGGCCGACCGCGCCCTCGCGGGCTGGGAAGGGTTCGGCGTGGTCGTGCAGGCCTATGGCCGCCGTGCCGCTCCCCTCATCGACTGGCTGCACGCGCTGGCCGTCTCGAAGGGCCGGCGGTTGATGGTGCGTCTCGTCAAGGGCGCCTACTGGGACAGCGAGATCAAGCGGGCGCAGGTGGAGGGCCTGCCCGGCTTCCCGGTCTTCACCCGCAAGGCCTCCACCGATGTCAGCTATCTGTGCTGCGCGGCAAGGCTTCTCTCCATCTCCGACCGGCTCTATCCGCAATTCGCCACCCACAATGCCCATACCGTGGCGATGGTGCTCGAACTTGCCGGCGAGAGGCGCGATTTCGAGTTCCAGCGGCTGCACGGCATGGGGGCGGCGCTCCATGATCTGGTGATGCAGGAGGCCGGCACGCGCTGCCGGATCTACGCCCCCGTCGGCCGGCATCGCGACCTCCTGGCCTATCTCGTGCGCCGCCTGCTCGAGAATGGCGCCAATTCGAGCTTCGTGCACCAGATCGTGGACGAATCGGTGCCGCCCGAAGAGGTCTGCGCCGACCCCTTCGACCACCCGCATCTGGGCACGCCCAACCCGGCGGTGACACCACCGGCGGAGCTCTTCGCCCCCGAGCGCGTCAACAGCCGCGGCCACGACATCCACGACCGGGCCGAGATGGGGCGGATCGAGGCCGCCCGCACCCCCTTCGCCCGCCACCGCTGGCAGGCGGCGCCGATCCTCGCCCAAGGTGAGGCCGAGGGGAGCGCGCCACAGCCGGTGGAAAACCCCGCCCGTCCCGATGACCGGCCCGGCACGGTGATCGAGGCCGCGCCGGCCGATGTCGCCCGCGCACTCGCCGCCGCCCGCCCCTGGCGCGCCGGCCCGGCCCGCCGCGCCGAGGTGCTCGAGAAGGCCGCCGCCCTCTTCGAGGAGAACTACGGAGAATTCCTCGCCCTTCTCGCCCGCGAGGCCGGCAGGACGCTGGTCGACGCCGTGTCGGAGATCCGCGAAGCGGTCGATTTCCTGCGTTACTACGCCGCCCGCGGCCGCGAGATCGCCGCACCGCCGCGCGGATGCATCGTCGCCATCTCGCCCTGGAACTTCCCGCTGGCCATCTTCACCGGCCAGATCGCCGGGGCGCTCGCCGCCGGCAATGCCGTGATCGCCAAGCCGGCCGAGACAACGCCACTCATCGCCCATCGTGCGGTCGCGCTCCTTCATGCGGCCGGCGTGCCGAAAAGCGCATTGCAATTCCTCCCCGGTCCCGGCCCGCAGATCGGCGCCCGGCTGGTGGCCGATGCCCGCACCGCCGGCGTGGTATTCACCGGCTCGACCGGCACCGCGCGCCATATTGCCCGGGCGCTGGCCGCAGCGGCCGAGCCCGACGCCCTCCTCATCGCCGAAACCGGCGGGCTCAACGCCATGATCGCCGATTCGACCGCCCTGCCCGAACAGGCGGTGCGCGACATCGTCACCTCCGCCTTCCGATCGGCCGGTCAGCGCTGCTCGGCGCTGCGGATGCTCTATGTCCAGGAGGATATCGCCGACGAGCTGCTCGCCATGCTGAAAGGGGCGATGGACGAGCTTGCCATCGGCGATCCGTGGGATCCGGCGACCGATGTCGGCCCGGTGATCACCGCCGCGGCCCGCGCCGACATCCTCGCCCATGTCGAGACAGCCCGTGCCGAAGGCCGGCTGCTCCATCAATGCACTGCGCCGACAACGGGCCATTTCGTCGCGCCAACGCTGATCGAGCTGCCCGGCGGCATCGCCGATCTCGAACGCGAGGTCTTCGGCCCGGTGCTGCATGTCGCCCGCTTCGCGGCGGGGGATCTCGAGAAGGTGGTGGCGGCGATCAACACCCGCGGCTACGGCCTCACCTTCGCCATGCACAGCCGGATCGACGACCGCGTCGAGGCGGTGACCAGCCGCCTGAGGGTCGGCAACATCTACGTCAATCGCAACCAGATCGGGGCCGTGGTCGGCTCCCAGCCCTTCGGCGGCGAAGGGCTCTCGGGCACGGGACCGAAGGCCGGAGGGCCGCATTATGTCGAGCGGCTGGCGGCCAGCCCGCGGGTGGTGCTGACCCCGCCCGAAGGCCGGCCGGCCGATCCGGGGGCGGTGCAGGCGCTGATCGATTCTGCCCGGCCGTCCCCCGGCCCCGTGGCCGGTTTCGACATGCCGGGGCCGACAGGGGAATCGAACCGGCTGACGCTTCACGGCCGCGGCGTCGTGCTCTGCCTCGGTCCGACGGCGCGTGCGGCCGAGATCCAGGCGCGGGCCGCACGGGCGATGGGCGCCGCACCGGTGCTCGTCGCGCCCGGCCTCCGCGGCCCGGATGCCATCGACGGGGTGCTGCCGCGCGCGGCACTCACGACGCTGCGGGGAATCGCCGCCGTCATCCTCTGGTCGCATGACGAGGACATGCGCGTCGCAGCACAGGCACTGGCGGCGCGGGAGGGGCCGATCGTGCCGCTGGTCTCGGCCCGCGACCCGGCTCCCTGGTGCATGATCGAACGCCATCTGTGCATCGACACCACCGCCGCCGGCGGCAATGTCCGGCTCCTCGCCGCTGCCGGCGAAGGCTGAGCTGCCCGGCTCCGCCGGGAGCGGCATTCCTCAGGAGAGGGCCTTGCGGACTTCCGGGGCGACGCGGGTGCCGAAGAGTTCGATCGCCCGCATCACCTCGGGATGGTCGATGAGCCCGATCGCCATCTGCAGGACGAAACGCGAGAAGCCGAAAAGCTCGTGAGCGGCAAGAATCCTGTCCACCACTTCCGAGGGCGAGCCGAGAAAGACCGCCCCCTCGGGGCCCGACGCGGCCGCCACATCGGCCGGGGAGACGGGTGGCCAGCCGCGTTCGGCACCGATGCGTGACATGACCCCGGCCTGGGCGGGAGCGAAGATCTCGAGCGCCTTCTGCCGCGTTTCGGCGACGAAGCCATGCACGTTGAGCGAGGTGGGAAGCCGGGCCGGGTCGTGCCCGGCTCCGGCGGCCGAGCGGCGGTAGAGATCGTAAAGCGGCGCAAAACGGCGCGGCTGTCCGCCGATGATTGCCAGCGCCAGCGGCAGACCGCGCCGGCCGGCGCGCACCACCGAACCGGGCGTGCCTCCGCTCGCGATCCACAACGGCAGGCGCGCCTGCACCGGGCGGGGCCAGACGCCGCGCCGCGGCACCGGGTGGGTATGCGCCGTGCCGGGCCAGTCGAGGATCTCGCTCTCGCGGATCGCCAGCAGCATGTCGAGCTTTTCGGCAAAGAGCGCATCATAATCGGCAAGGTCGTATCCGAAGAGCGGAAAGCTCTCGATGAAGGAGCCGCGCCCGACCATGATCTCGGCCCGCCCGTCCGAGAGATTGTCGAGCGTGGCGAACTGCTGGTGCACCCGGATCGGGTCGTCGGAGCTCAGCACCGTCACCGCGCTGGTGAGGCGGATGCGCTTCGTGCGGGAAGCGGCGGCCGCCAGCACCACCACCGGAGCCGAGACGGCATAATCGGGACGGTGATGTTCGCCGAGGCCGAAGACATCGAGCCCGGCCTCGTCGGCAAGCACGATCTCCTCGACGAGCTGCGGGATGCGTTCGGCCGGCGTGACGGTCCGCCCGGTCGCAGCCGAGGAACCGACATCGCCGAATGTATAGAGCCCGAGCTCCATCCCCGCCTCCGCTGCCCCTAGCCACCGGCCAGCGCCTTGTGCGAGCCGTCGCACAAGGGCGGGTTGCCGGTCTGCTTGCAGGCGCAGAAGAAGCGGGTCCCCGACCTGTCGGCGGTCCATTTCACCGGCTGGAATTCCGTGCCCTTGTGGCTGCCGTCACAGAAGGGCTGGTTCTTCGAGCGCCCGCAGGCACACCAGAAATAGGTCCTGCCCGCCTCGACCTCGACGGCGATCGGCTCGGTGCCGGCAACCTGTCCCTTGTGCATCGCATTCCTCCTCATGCTGTCTGCCTGGCTGTTTCGATCGTGAAAGTGAACCGGTGCGGAATCGACGAGCCTTCCACGGGCGAGGCCCGGCTCGTCGCGAGGATCTTGAGCGCATCCCGATCCCGGCTGCATCGCGCGGGTCATGGGCCATCGCAGCACTGGCCGGGATGCTGCCGAACCGGGCCATCGGATCCGGCTCTCCCCGGCCCCTGGCGATCGGCTCCTCCACCGCCGCGAGCGGCGGTGGAGGAGCCGTCGCAAGCCGGATGAACATGCGCGAACTTGCGGCCCATCATCAAGGCCGCAGGCCTACGTCTTCGGCAGCACCGGCGCATCGGCACCGGCACCGGCACCGGCACCGGGACGCCGGGGGGCCGACACTTGACGAAGGGCAATGCACAGATCCGGGTCTCGAACGGCGCATGGCCCGGCGCTGGCAAGTTCTGGCCGATCCGGCGGTGCGGAGCGCGATCGGCCGCGCGCAGGCACGGCCCCGGCTGCGGCTCGATCGTCACACCCGTCCCTCCAGGCCGAAGCCGAAGGCGCTCTCGACCGCGCCCATCACCACGTCCTCGAGGATCTTGCGCCCCGGATCGCTCCCGGCCGCCCCGGCGGCGACATGGAGCGGCAGCAGATGCTCCTCGCGCGGATGGGACTCCCGCGCCCCCGGCGCATCGGCCCAGCCGGCCAGCAACCGCTCGCGCTCGGCCGGATCGGGGTGGGTGACCGCCGCGCCCAGCCAACGGTCGAACTCGCGCCCGGCGGGCTCGGCCGGCACCGCGCCGCGCATGGCGCCGAGCATGCGGCGCAGGTTGTGATAGCTGTTGCCCGAGCCGATGATCACCACCCCCTCCTCACGCAAGGGCGCGAGCGCCCGGCCGGCGGCCAGATGCGCCTTCGGGTCGAGATCGGCGCGCAGGCTGAGCTGCACCGTCGGGATGTCGGCCGCGGG
>WFPA01000288.1 GCA_015487815.1 Albidovulum sp. | reverse complement strand
GAACAGGGAAGGCGCGCCGGACGGCACGTGGCCGGGACGGTGTTCCGGGCGATGCCTTGCCTGCGGCATTCCGTCGTCCTAGGAAGAGACGGGCACGAGTTCGTCCCCCGGTCCGTCGGGGGCACGAAGGAGGATGCCCGACCGAGCCGGGGCATGGAAAGCCCCGCCGAAACAGGGAGAGAGAAGATGATCCGATTTGCCACATCCCTCGCCGCCGCCATGGCGCTGGCCGTGCCGGCGCTGGCCGAGACCTGGGACATGCCCACCCCCTATTCCGACAAGGTGTTCCACACCCAGAACGTCATGGAGTTCGCGAAGGACGTGGAGCGGCTCACCGGCGGGAAACTCAAGATCAAGGTTCATTCGGCCGGATCGCTCTACCCCCATGCCGAGATCAAGAATGCCGTGCGGTCGCGACAGGTGCCGATCGGCGAATTCTTCCTCTCGCGGCTCTCGAACGAGGATCCGGCCTTCGGCATGGACAGCCTGCCCTTCCTCGCCACCTCCTACCCCGAGGCCGAGAAGCTGTGGGCGGCGCAGAAACCGGTGGTGGCGAAGCTGCTCGAGAAGCAGGGGCTGATGCCGCTCTATGCCGTGCCCTGGCCGCCCCAGGGGCTCTATACCAAGAAGCCGGTGAAGTCGGTTTCCGATCTCTCGGGGCTGCGCTTCAGGGCCTATAACGCCATCCTCGAGGATTTCGCCAAGCGGGCCGGGGCGCAGCCGGTGCAGGTCGAGGCGCCGGACATTCCGCAGGCCTTCTCGACCGGGCAGGTCGAGGCGATGATAACCTCGCCCTCCACCGGGGTGAGCTCGAAGGCGTGGGATTTCGTCGAATACTACACCCCGATCAATGCATGGATCCCGAAGAACATCGTCGTGGTCAACAAACGGGTGTTCGACAGCCTCGATGCCGGCACGCAGAAGGCGATCCTCGAGGCGGCGGCCGCGGCCGAGAAGCGCGGCTGGGAGATGTCGAAGGCCGAAACCCAGGCCAAGACGAAGATCCTCGCCGAGAACGGCATGAAGGTCACCGAACCTTCGGCCGAGCTGATGGCCGGTCTCAAGAAGATCGGTGCCGACATGCTCGAGGACTGGAAGGCCAGCGCCTCGCCCGACGCGAAGGCCGCGCTCGAGGCCTATCTCGCATCCAGATGATGCAGTCCTGAAAGGGCCGGCCCGTCATGGCCGGCCCGATCTCCGTTCCGGCCGACGGTCACGCCCGCCCGCACCTGCCTGCCATGCCGCCTCGCGCGGGGCTGGCGGCCGGCATCGGCCTAGCCGCCTGCCGCCCGGGGACGGATGGTGAGCGGGCCGGGGCGAGGGCCTCCCGCACCGGCGGTTGCGGTTCCGCAGCCCACGGCCCGGGGGAGCCGGGGGACCGGCAGGCGCGGCATCCATCCTGTTCCACCCGGCTGCGCGGGCCAGATGCGGCCTTGCAGGGCGGGCACCGGGGAAGGCAGGCGCGCCGGAAACCGATGCCGGGACACGGCGCAACGCCGCTTCCCCGTCGAGTGCGGACAGACGGGGAGAGGGGCGGCGGCCATGCCTTTCGCCGCTCCGGCCCCGGCCTGGCGCGGCAGCATCCGGCGAGTGCCGGGAGCAGGTGGCGAACGGTGCCGGCCAGGCGGTGCCGCAGGCACCGTGCCGCGACAGGCGGGCCTAGGCTGCCCGGCAGGGAGACCGGATGCCGGCCTGAATGCCGGAAGGATGTGCCCGACCGGCAAGGGCGGGCACAGGAACGGGAGGAACAAGGGGAGAATCTGACATGCGCCGTCTGCTTGATCGACTCTATCTGACGGCCGGATGGCTGGCCGCGGCGGCGATCGTCGCCATCTGCCTGATCGTCACCGCCCAGGTGACACTCAATCTTCTGGCGCGTCTCTTCGGCCCCGACTGGAGCTTCACCATCCCCTCCTATGCCGATTTCGCCGGCTTCCTCCTCGCGGGGGCGACCTTTCTTGCGCTCGCCCATACCCTCGTCGAGGGCGGGCACATCCGCGTCAATCTCGTGGTGGGCCGGCTGCCACGCCCGCTGGCCTGGGCGGCGGAACTTCTGGCCCTCGCGCTCGGCCTTGCCTTCAGCACCTTCGCTTCGTGGCACCTGGTCGGCCTCGTGGCCGAAAGCTGGCGCTATGGCGACCGCTCCCCCGGCATCATCGCCGTGCCCTTGTGGATCCCGCAGACGGTGGTGACGCTCGGCCTCGTGATCCTCGCCATCGCCTTTGCCGATCTCCTCGTGCAGGCGCTCCTCCGCCGCGCACCGGTGATCCGCGACCAGGACGAGACCGGCGGCGGCAGCATCGAGATGGCCGAGACATCACCGGCCGAAAGGGGAGGGCGGGGCTGATGTCCGATCCGCTGATCGCCACCGTTCTTCTCGGGCTTCTCATCGCCCTGCTGGCGCTTGGCGTGTGGGTGGCGCTGGCGCTCTTCATCGTCGGGCTGGTGGCCATTCTCGCCTTCGCCAATCCGCCTGCGGGGCTGGTGCTGGCGACCACCATCTGGGGCCATTCCCATTCGTGGTCGCTCGCGGCGCTGCCGCTCTTCATCCTGATGGGCGAGATACTGCTGCGCTCGCGACTCTCGGAAGACATGTTCCACGGCCTCGCCCCTTGGCTCGGGCGGCTGCCGGGGCGGCTTCTGCATGTCAACGTGTTCGGCTCGGCGATCTTCGCCGCCGTCTCCGGCTCCTCGGCCGCCACCGCCGCCACCATCGGCCGCATGGCGGTGCCGGAACTTCTGCGCCGCGGCTATCCGCGCGACATGGTGATCGGCACGCTCGCGGGCTCGGCGACGCTCGGCCTCCTGATCCCGCCCTCGATCATCCTCATCGTCTATGGCGTGGCCACCGACCAGTCGATCGCCCGGCTCTTCATCGCCGGTGTCGTGCCGGGGCTGGTGCTCACCGCGCTCTTCTCGGGCTATGTGATGCTGCGGGGGCTGCTGGATCCGCGCATCGCGCCCGATCCGGGCGAACATGCCGGCTGGCGCGAGAAGCTGGCGGCGCTGCGGCGGCTGCTGCCGGTGGTGCTGCTCATCGCCGGGGTGATCGGCTCGATCTATACCGGCATCGCCTCGCCGACCGACGCGGCGGCGCTCGGCGTGGTGCTCTCGGCGCTGATCGCGGCGCTCTCGGGCAGCTTCTCCTGGCGGCTCTTCGGCGAGGCGCTGCTCTCGGCCACCCGCACCTCGGCGATGATCGCCTTCATCCTCGCCGCCGCCGCCTTCCTCTCGATTGCCATGGGCTTCGTCGGCCTGCCGCGCAACCTCGCCGCCTGGATCAGCTCGCTGGGTCTTGGCAAATACGAACTCCTCGCCGCCCTCACCCTGTTCTTCGTGGTGATGGGCTGCTTTCTCGACGGCATCTCGGTGGTGGTGCTGACGACCTCGATCATCCTGCCGATGGTGGAGGCCGCCGGCATCGACCCGATGTGGTTCGGCATCTACCTGGTGATCGTGGTCGAGATGAGCCAGATCACCCCGCCCGTCGGCTTCAACCTGTTCGTGATCCAGGGGCTGACGGGCATCGACATCCTGTCGGTGGCGCGCGCGGCGCTGCCCTTCTTCCTCCTCCTGCTCGTCGGGGTGGTGCTGATCACCGCCTTCCCCGGCCTTGTCACCTGGCTGCCGGCGGCGATGGCCGCCCGCTGAGGACGGTTGAAAAGGGCGCTCGCTCGCGCAAGGGTGGAGCGGACGAGGGGGAGAAGGGCATGAAGGACGGGGAGAGCGGTTTCATCGAGTGGCTGGGTTTCCGCCGCAAGCCGGACTGGCGCAAGGCGCGCTGGCTCGGGGGGCTGTTTGGCTGCCTCGTTTTCTTTGCACTGTTGCTGCTTTTCTTGGTCAGCATTGCAACAGTCATGCTGTTTGCTGGCATTCTGTTCGGGTTCATTGACCCCGGGCCGGGCAGCCTCCCACACGAAGCAATCCGTAATATCGGCCTCGTTGTGGCTGCGTTCATGGGTGCGCCCTTCGTGGTCTGGCGCACGGTGGTGGCCGACCGGCAGGCGCGGATCGCCGACGAATCCCTCTTCAACGACAAGCTCAGCGCCGCGGCCGAGGGGCTGGGGGCGCGCCGGCAGGTGACGGAGCGGGTCGGCGAAGGGGAGAGGCAGCAGGTACTGACCGAGTGGCAGGACGATCTCGTCGCCCGCGCGGTGGCAATCGACCGGCTCGAGGGGCTGGTGCATGAGCGCCCCGCAATCGCCCCGCGGGTGGCGCGGATGCTCTCGGTCTATGTGCGCGAGCTCTCAAAGGAACATCGGCCGCGGACCTTCCCCGGCCCGGTAGGGGACTGGGACGCCCTGAAGAAATGGGCACAAGGGCTGAAGCCTGTGCGCTCGGACATGGAACGGGCGGTCCAGACCCTCGGCCGGCTGAAGCGCATCCCCGGCGTCGACCCCGCCACCGTCCAGATCGACCTCCGCGGCGCCAACCTGCAAGGCTTCGATCTCGGCCACCTCTGCTTCGACGGCACCGATTTCCGCGAGGCGCATATGGAGGGGGTGGATCTGCATGGTGCGAGTCTGAAAAGGGCAGATCTGATGGGCGCCCATCTGGAAGGGGCTGAATTATCCTTTGCTTACATGGAGCGGTCCGTTCTCCACAGAACTTGTTTCGATGGCGCCACCATGCGAGCCATTCGCCTTGAAGGCGCGGACTTGAGGAATGCGCACCTAAAAGGTGCGGAATTACTTTCAGGTCAGTTAACAGAGGCAAATATGAGAGGCGCATATCTGCAAAAAGCAGATATCAGCGGAGCAAACTTGACTGGAGCGGACTTGAGAAAGGCACATATGGAAGATTCGAATCTTACAAATAGCTATCTGGAGGGAGCAGTCCTAGATAATGCTTACCTTGAGAAGGCAAAGCTCAATCACGCTCGCGCGAGAAAGGTATCTTTGAGCGATGCCCACCTAGAGGGTGCAGATTTATGGCACGCAAAACTTGAAGATGCTACATTGTTTCGCTCACATATGGAGAGGGCTATCCTCATGGATGCAGATCTGGATGGGGCTTTACTTCAAGGGACCTATCTCGAAGGAACAAATCTCCATTCAGCATCCCTTCGAGGGGCATTGTTGGCAAGCATCCATATCAGCCCGGCGACAAATTTTTCTAATGCCGATCTGACATGCGCAGGTTTTTGGGATGTCGACTGTTCATCAACAGAAATCACCCAAGAACAGGTTGATATGGTGTTTGGTGATGCCTCTGTCACTCTGCCAGACAGGATCAACCGGCCGCCTCATTGGACCCACGAAAGGCTAAATGCACCACGTTCATGGTGGCGTGGCCCCTTCTTCGACGCCTGGCGCAAATGGCAGAAGGAGCGGGGGTGTCTCCCCGAGGATTGACTTTCACGGCCAGCGGGCGAGGGGGGGCATGCTCATCAGCACCGCCTCGACGTCGTGGCCGGTCTCGAGGCCGAATCTGGTGCCGCGGTCATAGACGAGGTTGAACTCGGCGTAGAGCCCGCGGTGGACGAGCTGGGCCTCACGGTCGGCCGCGTCCCACGGCTCGTTGCGCCGCCGCTCGACGAGGGGCACGAAGGCCTCGAGAAAGGCCCGGCCCACATCCTGGGTGAAGGCGAAGTCGGCCTCCCAGTCGCCGGTATTGAGATCGTCGTAGAAGATGCCGCCGACGCCGCGCGGCCGGCCCCGGTGGCGGATGAAGAAATACTCGTCGGCCCAGGCCTTGAAGCGGGCGTAGCTCTCGGGATCGCGGCTGTCGCAGGCGGCCTTCATGCGGGCGTGGAAATGGGCGGTGTCTTCCT
>WFPA01000287.1 GCA_015487815.1 Albidovulum sp. | reverse complement strand
GGGTTCAGGATGGCAGGCATCAGATTTTCTCCGGTTGGGAACGGGGGATGGATCAGGCCGCATCGCGCGGCACGATCCCGGCGGCGGCCAGCTGGCCTTCCTTGGCGGCGATCTTGGCAGCCGTGCCGACGGTGGCGTCAAAGTTCAGCTGGGCCTTCGAGACGATCACCGGGCCGCGGGCGACCACGAGGCCGGTGGCATCGGCGGACGTGGCATCCACCGCCTCGATCAGCACGGCGACGGCGACCTCCGATCCATCGGTGCCGGTATCGGGCGAGAGCTTGTACTTGCCGCTGGCGGTGATTTTGCCCAGCACGGCGCCGAGGGGATAGTTCGTGCCGGCGAGCAGAGTCACGGTCTCGCGGCAATAGTCGGGGTTTTCCTCGTATTTGAGGAGATCGCCCATGGAGGGCGGCTGGGTGAGAACGGGCATGGTGGGGGTCCTTCATCTGGGGATCAGGTGGTGGCGGTCGCGGCGACCGCCCTTGCGGCGGCGATCAGGGGGCTTTCGGTCGGCGCGGGCTCGGCTGGCGGCGGGGCGATGGAGGCCACGATGGTGGCATCGGTGGTCCTGGCCAGCTGCTCCAGCACCGCCCGGCGCAGGGCATCCGGGGTGGTGCCCGCACGGACCGCCTCGGCCGCGTCGATGGTCAGCCCGAGGCGCGAGGCCTGTGCCGCGATCTCGGCAATCTCGGCCGCCTGCTCGCGGATCTGCGCGGCCGGATCGGGTTTCGCGGGGGCCGAGACAGGCGCGGGCGTCAGGGCCTGAGCCGGCGCCAGATCTTCTGCCGGTGCACCAACTTCGGGCGTTGCCCCCATTTCGGACGCAGTCGCCCCGGCCTGCGTTGTCTCTTCCGCCGCCTGCGCCGCAGGTTTCGCATTGCTGTTGCCTTTCACTGCCATGGTGTCGGTCCTTTCCTGTTCGAGAGATTTGCGAGTGGGGGTTCGGGTGAGTGGTGATGTTTCGAGCGCGGCCAGCAGGGCGGCATGGGCGCTGTCCAGCGTGGCAATGCCGTCGGCGAGCCCGGCCGCGACGGCGTTTTGTCCGCGGAAGATGGCGGCCTCGGTGGCCGCGACAACCTCGGGAGGCACGCCCCGGGCGCGAGCCACCCGGGCGACAAGACGGGCATAGAGATCGTCGACATCCGCCTGGATGTCGGCCAGGGCCTCGGGCGAGAGCGGCAGATGCGGGTTGCCATCCCCCTTCTTCGCCCCGGCATGGATCAGGGTGTATTTGCGGCCCTCGGCCCGGTCTTGCGCGCTCTGATCCATATGCACCGCAATGACGCCGATCGAGCCGACCTCGCCGGTTTGCGTGACGAACAACCGGTCGGCAACGGCCCCAACCAGATACGCCGCCGACAGCGCCTGCTCGCGGGCAATTGCCCAGAGCGGCTTGCCGGTCCCGGCCTTCAGCGTTGCCAGGCGATCGACGAGATCGAACAGCCCCGCCACCTCGCCGCCGGGGCTGTCGATCTCCATCAGTACCGCGCGGGTGCCGGGATCGGTGAAGGCCGCCTCGGCCGCCGCCGCGATGTCGTCGTAGCTCATGATCCCGAACATCTCCGTCAGCCAGTCGCCGCGCTGCACCAGCGGGCCGAGAACGGGCAGATGCCCGATCCCGCCCTCAGTCATCTGCCAAGCGGTGCCGCCGGCTTGCGGGCTCTCGGCCTCTCCGAGAATGGCGCGCGGCGCGGCCACCAGCGCCTCGACGGCGCGCGGGGCCAGCGCCAGCGGGCGGGCGGCCAGCCGGCGGGCAAGCAGGTCGGTTCGGGTCATGGGTTTGTGGTGTCCGTGGTATCGGCCGTCGTATCGCTCGGGGCATCGACCAGCTGTGCCGCACCCTGGGCGGGCGAGCCGGGGCGGCGGAAGTCGAGGCCGTATTTCGCCTCGCGCGCGCGGTCGGCGGCGATCTCCGCATCCACCCGGTCGGCGTCATGGCCGCGCTGGGCCATCGCCATCGACCGGCTCTTGAGACCGGCCTCGATCTCGGCCACCTCGGCCGAGATGTCCTTCAGAGGATCGACCCAGTCCCATTTGGGCGGCAGCCAGTCGGCCTTCAGCCAGGCGCGGCGGTTGGCAGCATAATCCGGCAGATCCAGCGCGCCTGCCACTACGGCGGTGTCCATCCAGCGAGCCCACACGGGCTTGCACAGCTGGTGGATCAGCACCCGGTGCTGCCAGGCGCTGAGGCGCCGGCGGAACTCGATGATGGAGAGGCGCGAGTTGGCGAAGT
>WFPA01000286.1 GCA_015487815.1 Albidovulum sp. | reverse complement strand
ACAACCTCTCCGCCGCCGTCATCCGCCCGCAGATCGCCCATATCGAGCGCCGGGTGGCCCAGGGGCGGCGCAACCACGACCGCATCGCCGCCCGGCTCGCCCGCCACCCGAACGTCACCGTGCCGGCGCCGCTGCCCCATGAGGAGCGCGCCCCCGACAGCTTCCAGTTCCTGCTCGATGGGCTCGACGAGAACGCCATCGGCCGCTTCGTCGCCGAGGCCGGGCGGCGCGGCGTCAAGGTGTCGATCTTCGGCCGCGACATCGACAATGCCCGCGCCTTCTGGAACTGGCACTTCATCGGCGAGATTCCCGATCTGCCGCGCACGCGGGCGATGCTGATGCGAGCGGCTGATGTGCGCCTGCCGGTTCATTTCTCGCCCGAGGCGGTGGATGCGACCGCCGCCGCTCTCGAAGCGGCGCTTGCTGCCGCTCTGTAAGGCGCCCTGCGGAGATCAGGCCTCGCCCCGCATACACCTTGCTCTTCCGGCCCGGCTGGAAAGAGCACATGAGCGGGTCGGCAAGGCACGTCCGGATGGATCGCCGGCAGGGCAGCGCACCGCACCTTGCGGCAGGGCGACGGGCGGCGCGGGAAAGTCCGTCACCTCCACACGCACGGCCCTGCTCGGGCGGGCGGTCGATACGTCACCCCGGGGCGGGAGGGATATGCGCCGGAGAGCGAGTACTCCGCCCCGCCAGAAACCGTTTCTTCCGGCATGTATCTCCTGCCCCGTTCACAGATCCTCTCCCGGCACCGGGAAAGGGAATCGCCGACCGTCCGCCCCCCGCACTCGCGAAGCCGGCACCCCAGCCGTCACGTGAACTGGCACGGGCTGCATCCGGCGCGCGGAGCGGTCACGAGTGCGGCACGCTGATGACCTGCCCCCCGCAAACGCCCGCATTTTGAAGTAGAGTCTGCCCGATCAGAAAGGAGCAGACGAATGCGAAAGAGCCATTTCACGGAGGCGCAAATCATTGCGATGATCAAGGAACAGGAGGCCGGGATGCCGACGGCGGAGGTTTGTCGCCGGCATGGGCTGAGCCCGGCGACGTTCTACAAATACAAGTCCAAATATGGCGGCATGGGGCTTTCGGACGTGAAGCGTCTGAAGATGCTGGAGGATGAAAACGCCAAGCTGAAGCGCCTGCGTGCCGACGCGATGCTGGACAACGCGGTTCTGAAGGATCTCCTGGGAAAGAACTGACGACGCCGAGCGTGCGGCGTGATGCAGCGCTGCGGGCGATGCGGGATCATGGCATCTCGCAGCGCCGGGCCTGCAGGCTGGTCGGTGTCGATCCCAAGACGGTCCGGCGCGAAGCGCCCGCCGGACTATCCGGAGATCCGCGAAGCGATGAAGGAGATCGCGGGCAAGCGCCGCCGTTTCGGTTACCGGCGGATCGGCGTGTTGCTCGAACGCAAGGGAATGACCATGAACCACAAGAAACTCTATCGCCTGTATCGCGAAGAAGGGTTGTCGGTGAAACGGCGGCGCGGACGCAAGCGCGCCAGAGGCTCGAGAACGCCAATGCCCGAGGCGATCAGGCCGAACCAGCGATGGAGCCTGGATTTCGTGTCCGACACGTTCGGTGCTTCGCGGCGGTTCCGCATTCTGACGGTGATCGACGATTGCTGTCGCGAGAACCTCTGCCTGGTTGCCGACACCAGCATCTCGGGCGCGCGTGTGGCGCGCGAACTTGATGCGCTTGTCCGCCTCCACGGCAAGCCCGAATGCATCGTTTCCGACAACGGGACCGAGTTCACCAGTCGGGCGATCCTCAAATGGGCGGACAACAATGACGTCGACTGGCATTACATCGATCCTGGCAAGCCCCAGCAAAATGCCTTCATCGAGTCGTTCAATGGCAGCCTGCGTGATGAACTTCTGAACGAGGAGCTGTTCGACACTCTCGATGATGCCCGCCGAAAACTGGCCCTGTGGCGCTATGACTACAACAACGTCAGACCCCACTCATCGCTGGGGAACCAGACGCCCGCCCAAGCGCGCCGCACGCTTGAGCTATCCGATGGCTCCGCGCCCGGCGCGCTTGCCCGAACCGAAACCGCAGATTATGAAAACCAAACCCGCAGACTCTCGTTATGAATGAGGGACCAACGGGGGGCAGGTCAGCGGAGAAATCCGGCCGAGCACCAGCCCGCCGCCGCCAGCGCATCGCACCGGAACATGGCGCCCCGACGGGCGGCATGGCTTGTTTCCGGGGAACCGTGTGTCAGCGCGAAGGCCGGTCAGTTGGCGGCCAGATCGGGACCGAGAGGCTGGCAGTTCATGCGCCGTGCCGCAAGCCGCGCACAGGCCAGCGCGGCATCCTCGCGGCTGAGACCGACGAAATCGGCCTCGAACTTGCCTGCCCTGAGGCGGATGCGACGGCGGGCCTCGTCGAGCAGGCGGCCTTCCCAGATTGCCGTGCGGATCAGGATCTTCTCGGCCTCGATCCGATTGCCGAAGCGGCCGAGATGAATGCCCCAGTCACCCTTGCCGCCACCGGCCTCGCGCGCGACGATCACCCTGCCGTCCTCGAGCGGCGTGAGCCTGAGCCCCGGCACCCGGGCCGGCGCCGGCTCCGGGCCGGGCATCGCCTGCCGCGCCTCGTTGCGGGTGGCACGGGTAACGGCGCGGTCGATGTCGGCCACCACCGCCGCGGCCACGGCCTCGGCCGGCACCGGCCGGCTCTGCGGGCGCGGCGAGCTTTTCGGTGCCAGCGCCAGCAGCATCCGCCCCTTCTCCCCGGCCGGCACCGGCTTGATGAGCGGGGCATCCGCCGGGGCACGGCGGAAACCGAGATCGAGGAGCTGGGCCATCTTGCGATTGCGCTCCTGCACCGAGCGACCGCCGAAGATGGTGGCGATGATGCGCTTGCTGCCGCGCCTGGCCGAAGCGGTGAGATTGAAGCCGGCGGCGGCGGTATAGCCCGTCTTGATGCCGTCGGCACCGCGATAGGAGGCGAGGAACTTGCGATTGGTGCTGCGGATCCGCTTGCCCGCCGCCACATGGCTCGTGCGGGAAAAGAGGTGATAGTATTGCGGAAAGTCGTAGATCAGGTGCCGCCCGAGGATGGTCATGTCGCGCGCGGTGGACAGATGCCCCCGTTCGGTCAGCCCGTGGGGGTTGCGGAAGGTGGTGCGCGTCATCCCCATCTCGCGGGCGGTGGCATTCATCCGGGCGACGAAGCGTGCTTCCGACCCGCCAACGGCCTCCGCCAGAGCCATGGCGGCATCATTGGCCGACTTGAGGGCGGCTGCGCGGATGAGGTCGCGGATGGCGACGCGCTGCCCCGCCCTGAGGCCGAGCCTGGAGGGCGGCTGCGAGGCCGCCTTGCGCGATATGCGCACGCGGGTGTCGAGTGAAATCTCGCCCCGCTCCACCGCCTGGAAGGTGAGATAGAGCGTCATCATCTTGGTGAGCGAGGCCGGATAGAGCCGCGTATCGGCATTGCGGGCATAGAGCACCTCGCCGGTGCGTGCATCCATCACCAGCGCCGCATAGGGTGCGGCGCGACCCGCCGTTCCGCCTGCCAGGAGGAGGAAGAGCGCCACCAGCCACAGAAGAAGGTGACGGGGCCAACCCTTGCCCGAAAACGCAACTGACCGAAAACGCCTCACCTTCCGCTCGTTCCTTCCGCCTGCATGCCGAGGATGGAGCCCATCCCCGTTCATCGCCTCCGTCAACAGGGCACTTCTTGCGCGGACGGCCCTCTTCGAACCTGCCCGGGCCGGCGCCCTTTTCTCCTCACGCGATCCTCGCCCCGTCCCGACGGATCGGGAGCATCGAATCGACATGGGAGCCGCTGACGGACAACCTGCCTCTCGATCGTGACCATATCATGGCAAATCGTCGTGCAAAGATGGTTCGTGCGGGTTAATCTTCCATCAACATCTGCGGGTGAAAACGGAGAGGGGCCTTGAAGCCGGACCCGCGATGGGCCATCTCGTCAGCGCCCGCCTCTTCGCCCCGGCGGCGAAAGACGGTAGGATCAGGGGCCGGATCGAGGTGGCGCTTCCGCTCCGCCCCGCGGCGAGAATGGCGGGGCCGGCCGGCATGAGACGATGGCGGCGTTCCGGGGCGGATGCGGCCGTCACGGGCCACAGGGCAAACAGATCGTTCGGGGCAAGATGGTCGCCGCCAGGGAGATGAAATGCATGTGGGTTCGTAACGGGGACGAAACAGTGGCGACATGCCGTGCAGGGGGGGCGCAGAGCGGTCCTCTCCCCACCCGCATGGGCGCAGGCAGCGGCGGGGAGGAAACCGTCACCACCGCCCTGACGAAGCCGAAACCGAAGACGGCACGCCCCCCGATGTACAAGGTGCTGCTCCTCAACGACGATTTCACACCGATGGAATTCGTCGTCCTCGTGCTCGAGCGGTTCTTCCACATGCCCCACACCAAGGCGGTGGAGGTGATGCTGACGGTGCATCGCAAGGGGGTTGCGGTCGTCGGGGTCTATACCTACGAGATTGCCGAGACCAAGGTGGCGCAGGTGATGGAATTCGCCCGCCGGCACCAGCACCCGCTGCAATGCACGATGGAAAGGGAGTAGGCCCCGGGGCCGCCGTCATGACCCGACTTCAGCGCTTTCTCGACGAAACCCTCGCGCCCGGCGCGATCGGCGCCCTGCCCGCGGGTCCGGCCCTCGTGATCGGGGCCGATCCGGCCGAGGCCTATGCCTTGCCGGAGGAGAGAGAGGCCGTCCTGGTGCAGCCCTTCCGCCCCGCCTTCGATGCCCTTGCCGCCAGCGGCCGGACCGTCGTCCCGTCGCTCGGGGAGGCCGGAGGAGGGTCGGGCGGAGGGCCCGTCGCCCTGGCCATCGTCCATCCCACGCGCAACCGGCGCGAGACGCTGGGCCGGCTTGCGGCGGCGCTCGAGCGGCTGCATCCCGAGGGGCTGCTTGTCGTCGATGGCCAGAAGACCGAAGGCATCGACGCCCTGTTGCGCCAGATCCGCAAGATCGCCCCGCCCCTTGCCGTGGAGGCCCGCCGCCACGGCAAGGTGTTCGCCCTGCGGCCCGATGCCGCGCTCCTCGAGGCGGCAGGGGGCTGGGCCGAGGCGGCGCGGCCGCGCCGCAACCAAGCGGGCTTCACGACGGCGCCGGGCATGTTCTCCTGGGAGGATGTCGATCCCGGTTCGGCCCTCCTGGCCGAGAAGGCCGGCCCCGCCCTCAGGGGCCGCGTCGCCGATCTCGGTGCCGGCTGGGGCTGGCTCGCGGCGCAGGCGCTCGCAAACGAGGCGGTGACCGCGGTCGATCTGATCGAGGCCGACCACGGCGCCATTGAGGCCGCGCGGCAGAACGTCACCGATCCGCGCGCCCGTTTCCGCTGGGAGGACGTGCTGCGTCTCGGGCCCGAGGCGGAAGGGTTCGATGCCGTCATCACCAACCCGCCCTTCCATCAGGACCGGCGGGCGCGGCCCGAGCTCGGCATCGGCTTCATCGGCGCGGCGGCCCGCATTCTCAAGCCCAGGGGCACGCTCTATCTCGTCGCCAACCGCCATCTGCCCTATGAACGGGCGATGGAGAGCCATTTCCGCAACTGGGAGATCATTGCCGAAACCCCGGCATTCAAGCTGTTCGAGGCCAGCCGGCCGATCCCGCCCTCGGGCGGCGGCATCCGGCACCGGCGCCGCCGCTGAGAAGCGGTCTTCGCAGCCCGGGCCATCGACAGCCCCAACAAGCAGGACCCTGCCATGCCGATCACCCTCAAGGGCAAGACCGCCATCGTCACCGGCGCCGCCAACGGCATCGGGCTCGCCATCGCCCGCCACTTTCTCGAACATGGCGCCAATGTGATGATGGCCGACAGGGACGAGGAGAACATCGTCCGTGAATACGAGTCCCTTGGCGAGGAAGCCGAGCGGGCGCGCATCCATGCCGGAGACCTCTCGCGCAACCTGACGCGGCAGAACCTGCTCTCGGCCACGATCGACGAATTCGGCCGCGTCGACATCCTCGTCAACGCCGCCCGCCACCTCGCCCCTTCCGACCCCTTGTGCGACAAGGAGGACGAGGACGGGTTCGACGAGATCCTGTCGCACAATCTCGTCACCACCTACCGGCTCTCGCGCCTTGTGGCCCGGCGGATGATCCGGCAGGCCGAGGAAGCGCGTGACGCGGGGGCGGAGGTGCGTTCGGCCGGCGCCATCGTCAACCTGTCCTCGATCGCCGGCATCCGCGTGCAGCCGACGCTGCTGGCCTATTCCGTGGCCACGGCGGCTCTCGATCAGCTGACCCGGGCGATGGCGGTGCGCCTCGCGCCTCACGGTGTGCGGGTCAACGGCATCGCCATGGGGTCGGTGATGACGGCGCGGCTCAAGGATCTTCTGCGCGACGATGACGGGCTGCGCGAGAAGCTGCGCCAGGCGACGCCGCTCGGCCGCCTCGGCCGGGCGCAGGAAGTGGCCGAAGGGGCGCTCTTCCTCGCCTCGGATGCCGCATCCTTCATCACCGGCGAAATCCTCGTGGTCGATGGCGGCCGCTCGCTGCTCGATCCGGCCTGGACCACCGACGCTCATTGAGAGGCCCGGCGCCCCTGCCCTTCCCGCACATCGGCCCGACGCGGCACCATCCGAACGCATCACCCCCGAAGCGCAGAAGGGGCCGCGCGGCGCCGGCCACGCCTCTCACCGGACCGCCATGCCGCCGCCCGCCGGGGCCACCGTCAGGAACGGCCGAAGGGGCGCGGCGGCTGATGACGCCATCCCCTTTCCTTCCGAGCCTCCGTTCGCCGCTTCATGCCCGAGCATTCCGGCAGCCGCCGCAGCGGGGCCCGGCAACGGGCTCTGCCGGTCGGTCACGCCGGCCGCGCATGGCGGCAGGAGGAGACGCGGCATCATGCGCCGATCCGCCTGTCTGCCGAAGCTTGCACAGCCGGAACGACCCGGAGAGGCATCATGGCTCCTCCGAAGACCGGGCCACCGAACGCCGCCCTGAACGGAGCCGGGCGGCCGGGGAAACAGGATGAGGCCGGACGGGGCAAGGACGGCCGGACCCGCCAAGCGGGAGCCGCTCCGACGGGGCGCACGGACCCGGCCGAGGCAACGACACGACGGGACGGGACCGGCAGCCCGTCAGATCGCCGGCACGCCTGGCCCGCACCAACCGCCCTCGCCGCGCAGGCGCGACGGGAGGGCGCATGTCATTCGTTCGAGGTTTCGTCCCGCCGCGGCAGGTTGAAGAGGCTCTCGGGGTCGATCTCCTCGGCCGCCTTCTCCTTCTTCTCGGGCGCGCCGGTGAGGCTGAAATCCTCGAGGCCGGCGATGGCGGAGGGAATGCGCGGCTCGCGCTCAGCGAGCGATTCCTCGGTCGAGACCAGCTTGGCGCGCTCCTCGTCACTCATCACCGCATCGCCACCTTCGGCCTTCTTCTTCTCGGCCGCCTTGCGCACAGCCTCGTCGAGCTCGGACTGCTTGCAGAAGCCGAGTGCCACCGGGTCCACCGGCTGGATCTCGTTGATGTTCCAATGGGTGCGTTCGCGGATCGCCTTCACCGTCGGCTTGGTGGTGCCGACGAGCTTGCAGATCTGGGCATCGGAAAGTTCCGGGTGATACCTCACCAGCCACAGGATCGCCGATGGCCGCTCCTGACGCTTGGAGAGCGGCGTGTAACGCGGTCCTCTGCGCTTGCGGCCGGCCTCGAAGAGCGGGTTCTTCTTGAGCTTGAGGCGGTAGTTCGGATCCTTCTGACCCTTCTCGATCTCCTCGCGGTCGAGCTGATTGTTGGCGATCGGATCGAACCCCTTGATCCCCTGAGCAACCTCGCCATCGGCAATGCCCTGCACCTCGAGTTCGTGCAGCCCGGTGAAATCGGCGATCTGCTTGAAGGTAAGGGTGGTATTCTCGACCAGCCAGACGGCGGTCGCCTTGGGCATCAACGGTCTGTCCATGGGTGCATCCTCGCGAAATTCACATGCATCATCCCCGCCGGGAACCGGCTGCATCCTCGGCCGAGGCCCGGATGCGCTCTCCAATCTGGGGGGAGGTCATCCCCTATATAGGGCGAATGGCCGACAGGCGAAAGGGCAAATGCACCCCGGCGGCGTCATTCGGCAGCCCCCGGCGGCAGGGCCCGGGCCAGATGCAGGGCCGTGGGCGGCGCCGGGCTCACGGATGCCAGGGAGCGGAAGGAGAAGGAGGCCCGACGGGTGCCGTTCGCCAGCCGTTCCGGCAGGCAGCGCCGGCAAGAGGGGCATCACCCGCCCCGAGACAGCGCGGGGTGCTCCTCTCGCGACTCTCGCCCGTGATGCGTGAACGGCGACGGAGAGGCGCCGGCTGCCGCCTGCCCCATGCGATCGGCGCATGGAGGGCTGCCCCGGCCGTCAGCGGACCGGCAGTAGGCGCGCTCGCGGCAGGGCGCAGTCGCGCCGGGCCGCCTCAGGGCAGACGGCGGGGCGAAGATCCCGGTCGAGGCAGACCCGCACCTCGTCGATATATCCCTTCTCGCAGGTGACCGTGACCATGTCGGGCGCAAGCCCCGGATTGGCGGCAAGGAAAGCCTCCTCGATCACCCGCGGGGCAACTTCGAGGGGGCGCGTCACCCGCCGCAGGATCGCCGGGCGACGGATGCGTCCAGAGGCGTTGCGGACAAGGGCGAAATAGTCTGCCGGATCGAGGCCGGTGCAGCGACCATGCTTCTTCCACTGATACCAGGCGAGGCCCGCGGAGCCCATGAGATCGGTCATTGCCGCCGTCTCGCGGCGCGTCGGGTCGCGCCTGACCGTGCGGCACCAGGCCGGCCAGTCGTCGCCCTTCTGGGGCCAGAGCCCATGAACGATGAATCCGATATCGGCCGCAGGGTCGCACTGGGCGGCCCCGTCCCTGCCTTCGAGAGCGCACCAGGTGGGCGACCAGCTGAGCGCGAGGATGTAGCCGTCGAAATCTCCCGGCCGGGCACCGCGGATCTCCCGCGCCGGTGCCGAGGCTGCAAGCACGGTCAGGAGCGCGAACAGGCAGAAGAAGCCGCGCCCGTGCTTCTTGCGCCGCTCCCTTGCATGAAGGGCCGTGGCGAAAAGCCTGCCAAGCCCCGGATGCAGCCGCCCTGCCGGCCCGGCCTGCCATGCCCGTTCCAGCCGGCCGCTTTCTCCCTTCGCGGACCGCGCCGCCTTCATGCCGCCCGGGCTCCGCGCGGCAGATCGGCCACCTCGAGCACGATCTTGCCGATATGGGCGCTGCTCTCCATGCGGGCATGGGCGCGGTCCGCCTCCTCGAGCGGGAAGGTGCCGTCGATCAGCGGACGGATGCGACCCGCCGCCACCAGCGGCCAGACACGGGCCTCGATCTCCTCGCGGATCCGCCCCTTGGCAAGGTCGGAGCGGGGCCGCAGGGTCGAGCCGGTGATGGTCTGCCGTCGCATCATCATGCCTGCGAGATTGACCGTCACCTTCGCTCCCTCGAGGAAGGCGATCTGGACGAGCCGCCCCTCCTCGGCCAGCGCCTTGAGATTGCGAGCGACGTAATCTCCCCCCACCATGTCGAGGATGACATCGGCGCCGCGCCCGCCGGTCGCTTCCCGCACCGCCGCGACGAAATCCTCCGCACGGTAGTTGATCGCCCGGGCGGCGCCGAGCGCGGCGGCGGCGCGGCATTTCTCGTCGGAGCCAGCGGTGGCGAAGACCCGCACCCCGAGCGCGGTGGCCAGCTGGATCGCCGTCGTGCCGATGCCGGAGCTGCCGCCATGAACGAGCAGGGTTTCCCCCGCCCGCAACCCGGCCCGCATGAAGAGGTTGGACCAGACGGTGAACAGCGTCTCGGGCAGCGCTGCCGCCCTCACCCAGCCGAGACCTTCGGGAACCGGCAGGGCATGGTCCTCATGGGTCAGCACCGCCTCGGCGTAGCCGCCCCCGGGCAGAAGCGCGGTGACGGCATCGCCGGGCTGCCAGCGCCGGACGCCGGGACCGACAGCATCGACAATGCCGGCCGCCTCGAGCCCCGGCAGGTCGGATGCCCCGGGCGGCGGCGCATAGAGCCCAGCCCGCTGGAGCGCGTCGGGCCGGTTGACCCCGGCCGCCGCCACGCGGATGCGGATCTGCCGCCAGCCGGGGGCCGGCACGGGCCGCGTTGCGAGGCGCAGCATCTCGGGCCCGCCCGGCCCGGCAATCTCGACCACGCGCATCATCCCGTCCGTCATCCTCTCCTCCGGTCCTGTCTTCCGTTTCTGCCCGTGAAAGCGCCGCTACCCGGTCGGCCCGTGGAGCTTCAGCCGCCCGGTCCGGGTTTCACCCGTCCCGGCAGATCGGTGCGGGGACGGGGACGGGCGAGGAAGGGCGCCCGCTCGAGCCGGCCGAAGAGCGGGCCGAGGGGGCCGGCCCGCAGCCGCCCCTTCAGCTTCTCGATCGTCATCACCTCGTCGATCCGCCGCTCGAGAAAGGCCCTGGTGTCGGAAAGATCGTCGCTCTCGTCACCGAGCCAGGCCAGCACCGTGGCCGAGAAGACGCCCGCCAGCGTCAGCCGCTTGGTGTGCCAGTTCAGGTCCTCGGAGCGATCCCCGAGGGCGGTCCAGACCGCATCCGCACTCTGCCAGGCCGCTTCGGCCCCGTAAGGCAGGTTGGGCGGCAGGGCAAAGAGGGCGGCAGCGCGGCGCACCGCCTCGCGCTCGGGGGTGACGATCTCGAGACGGAACATCACCGCCTCGGCCACCCTGTCACGATAGCGCAGATTGCTCACCGGCCGGGTCGGCCAGCGCCGGAGGAGTTCCCTGTCGCCCCAGCGATGGAAGGCTCGCGCCAGATCGACACCGCCCTTCGGGAAGAGCGCCCGGGCCAGATCGTCGGCAATGCCGAGCTCGGCCGCCGCGGCCCCGAGCGCCGCCTCCCCCCAGCCGTCGAAGACCACATGCGGCGCTGCCGCACGCGCAAGACGCAGCCGGATCTCCTCCTCACGGGTCATGCCGTCCTCCCTTCTGCCCCGCCCCTGCCGCCGGTCGCGACCGATGCCGCACAGCCGATCCGGCGTGGTGGAGCACGCGGTGGACAAGGGCGCGACGAGCTGCTAAAGGAGCCGCTCCTGCAATCATGTGCAACTCCAACTTCGGAAAGGTGGTGACTATTCCATGCAGGTACAGGTTCGCGACAACAATGTCGATCAGGCGCTTCGGGCCCTGAAGAAGAAGATGCAGCGCGAGGGCATCTTCCGCGAGATGAAGCTCCGCCAGTACTACGAAAAGCCGTCGGAGCGGCGCAAGCGCGAGCGTGCCGAGGCGATTCGCCGGGCGCGCAAGCTGGCGCGCAAGAAGGCCCAGCGCGAAGGTCTGCTCTGACCTTGCCTGAGCGACAGCGAACCGGCGCCAAGGCGCCACGACCCCCGGCCTTGCCCGGGGGTTTTTCTTGTGCAGCCCCGTTGCACGGACCCCGGCGTTTCCCGGGCGGCGCGGCGGCTCCTTCATGGCGGATCCGCAACGGAGCGCTGCAGACGCAATGATCTTTGCGGAAAATCGTCGGGAAAAGAGGCTGGCTGCGTTCGCCGTCAACCTTTCGTAAAGATTCGGCTGCCATCATCGCGGGGAATCGCCCCCTGCCCGTGCAACGCCTCGCTGCCCCGGCTCGACCTGCCCTGCCCGCCCCGGCTGTCTCCAGCGGCGCCGCGCCCTCGGACCCGCCGTCCCGAATGCTCCCGCGCCCGGGACGATCCGCACCCCGGGCACCATGCACCCCGAGCGACCCGCAACCCGAGTGCCCTGCAACCCGAGCGAAAGGAGATCCGCATGACGCATGGCCTTACCGGTCGCCAGCGCGGCCGCGCCCCGCCCCGGGTGGTGACGCAGATTGCCATACAGGGGGGCGAGGAGCCGCCTGCACTGCCGTGCCCCCAGGAAGCCAGGGCCGTATCCCGCACTATACGCGCCTCGTGCAGAAGATGCGCCTCGTGCAGAAGACGCGGCTTGCTCGAAGGCCCCTTGCGCCAGGATTGGGGCGTCGAGGCACTGCCGGCAAATGCACCATGGTATTGTCGGCAGATACGCTCTGACAGTCGCCGGAAGCCGCGCCTCAGTTCGCGCCTACCGGCATGTTCTGCTGAGCGGCGAGGAGCGCCTTGTTGTTGTCGCCGTCGTCCTGATAGATCTTCTCGGTCTTCACCCCGGGCAGCCTGGCGAAGGCCGCCATCAGCTTGTGCGGAAAATAGGTGCGCGGCAGGCTCTCGAAACCGGGCAGCCTCCTGAGGATCCCGCTCGTGGCGTAGGCGCAATGTGCCTTGGGGACGGCGCCGTTGGCCTCGACCAGCCGCCTGGCCTCTTCCGCCACCTCGGGTGTCACCTCCTTGGTCTGCAGCACGACGTGATAGGTCTTGCGGGCATGGTAGTCGGTGTAGAATTTCCACATGGTGGGGGTGATGCCATAGAGCACGTCGTTGCGCTCGGGCACGGTGCGATGCCACCAGGTGCCTGCCGGATCGAACAGCACACGCTGGGAGGCGTTGATGAGAAGCGCCGAGTGCCCGCCCTGACCGTTGCGGTTGTTGATCGCCGTGATCAGCGTGATCGAGGGTGGCCCGGGGTCGTGATAGGCCGCCTTCATGACGGCTTCGTCCGGTGCCCATTTCGACTGGGCACAGGCCGAAAGAAAGGCCGCCGATCCCAGAAGGAAAAAACGCCTGTTCATCATCATTCGCACTCCACAAACCTCTCCGACAAGCGCGGATCTGCCCGCCCCGGCCATTCCCGATCAGGCGGACGGCGCACAGCCCCCCTACCTAAACGCAATGCCTCGGGGAAGAAACAGGAAATCCATCGAGCCTCGCCTTTTCCGAGGGCGGTCTCGCCGCGGCGCCACATACCGCGATCGGTCGGCTGTCCCATGATCGGCCGGCTGTTCCATGCCCGACCGGTGCGGGCGGCCGGAAGCGGGAGCCGGCATCCCGGTCCGACCGGACCGTCTCGCCTCTTTCCATGTGATGAGGACTCATCCGGGTGATGAGGACTCATCCGGCAGCCGCGGAGCAACCGGCGCCGTCTTGCCGGAAGACATGGGGAAGATCCCCGGTCCCGAATCGCCCGCCTCTCCGCTTGCCGCGACCGGCCGGCCTCTTCCCTTTCCAGTGGCACGGCCACAACGGGAAAGACAGCTCCTGTTGACGTTGGCCTCGCCAATGTGGGGCTTCCCCCTCCAGCGGCACCGACCTCAAGGGGAAAGAAGCGGAGAGTGCGCCGATCGCGGCTTCCAGACCCGGCGTCAAAGATGGCGGACATCGCCGAAGGCAGCCGCGGAGAGTGCGCCGTCCCGGCAGCCCGACACGCCCTCCCGCCCCGGAGCTCGTGCCGCAACCCGGAAAGCAGCCCCGAACCTCGCAGAGCGCGGCGCGGCATGGCGTGTCCCGGGACCATTGCCGGCAACCGAGGCACAGGGGGGCCACCGCATGCCACGCCATTGATGGCGATGGTGGTCGGATCGACATGGCCCCGGGATGCAAGGAAGCGTTTGCGAGCCCGATCGTCCACCGTCTTCGCCGGAACCCTCGACGGTTACGGAACGGCGCAAGCGCCCTCCCTGGCAAGCGAAGGGCAGCGAAGATGACACGCCGATCCGACTGATGGCGCGAAAGGCCTTCATTCAGGCCGGCCGCAAGTTCCTGCACCACCCCCTTGCATGCCCGCACCGGTCGCGGCTGGCTTCATTGCGGGCATGAAGGCCCGATGCGAGCCCGTGCCCAAGGCCGGAAGGCCGGCCGGAGCCGCCAGCGCAGCCGGCATGGGACAACTCCCCGAACACGCAATCGCCCCGATCAGAAACAACGGAAATCGGCCCGAAAACCACCCGGGAAAGACGGGTGCCACCCCGGCGGAGTACATGTCCCGCCCCTCCCGCACCCCTTCTTCGGGCGATCACCCCGTCAAGCGGTGCCGACGATGAGCCCGCCTCGGGCGGGAGCGGGAGCGGAAGCGGGACCGGCACTCCCCTCACCACCGGCTGCCCGGCCGGGATACCGGCCGCTCCCGCCTGCCCGCCCCTACCGCTCCGCAGCCGCTACTGCGCACCGATGAGGCCGCCGAGGGCCCTGGCCGCCTCCTGTTCGAGCTTCTTCTGCAACAACGCCCCGGGGCTCTCGCCCGGCGCGGGGGCCGGCACGCCGATCTTGTCGCTCAGCGCCTTCTTCGCCTGTGTCTCGAGCTTCCTTCTCTCTTCCTGAAGATCGGCGCCGCCGATCTTGCCCGAGGCCTGATCGAGAAGCGGGATCACCGCCGGGCCGCGCCAGGGGCCGGTGATGCGCACCGGCACCTTGAGCGCGCCAGCCCTGGCCGCCCCGGTGGCCGGGTCGAGCCTCGTGGCCGTCAGCACCATGTCGAGGCTCTGACCGGCAAGGTCGATCGTGCCCTTGCCGGCCACATCGACCAGCGGGCCGAGAAGACGGAAATCGTCGGTCGAGGCCACGCCGCGCCGAATGGCGAAATCGGCCGTCACCCGGTCGAAGATGGTCTTGTTCTCCTGCCCGCGATAATTCGGATCGAGCCGCAGGATCATCCCCAGCAGATCGAAGCCGACGAGCTCGCCCTTGCCGATCGCCAGCTTCGCCGAACCCCGAAGACTGCGCAGGATCGCCGGCACGGAGCGGCCTGCGCCGAGAACGTCGATCTCGCCCGAAAGCGGCCCTTCGAGCCGGTCGAAGCCGACGCTCGCCATCAGCAGAGGCCGCAGGGCGACATTGGAGATGCGCGCCTTCAGCGCCGTCGAGAGCCCCTTGCGGCCGTTGAGCACCCAGCGCCCGCTGACCCCGCCACCATAGATGCCGGCCCGGGCAAGATCGACCACCAGCCGACCGCGATCGAGCGCAGCGGCCAGATCGACATTCGCCGCCGTCGCCGCGCCGTGGGTGAGGGTGCCGACGGTCAGCTTCACATCGGCATCCATCAGATGGAGCGGCGCCGGGTCGAGAGCGGCGGCGTTCCCGCCGCCTGCGGCGCTGCCCGTGCTGCCCTTCCCGCCGCCGATGCGGGTGAAGGGGGCAAGATCGAGCCGCTCGGCCGCGAGGCGGGCCACGAGCTTCGGCCGCGCCCCGGCAAGCGAGAGATCGGCATCCCCGGTCAGCACCTGCCGCCCAAGGCCGATCCGCCCCTTGCGCAGGCTGAAGCGGGTGCCCTGCCAGGCCATTTCCCCCCCGAGGGAAACCCGCAGGAGCGGCGGCGGCAGATCGGCGGAGGCACCCGCCAGCGACAGGAGCGCCGGCAGGTTCGGCGCACGGATCTCGCCCGTGCCCGAAATGGCGACGGCGCCCATGTCGAGCCGGCCCGAGAGCGTGCCGTCGAGATAGGCACCATCAAGTCCGAGGGAAAAGCCGGCACGCCCGGACGAAAGGAGCGCCGCGACCGGTTCGAGACGGAGCGCGACCTTCTGCACCCGTCCCTCGATCCGCCCCTCGAGCGTCGCATCGAGCGTGCCGGCAAGCGCCGGCAGCGTGGCCTCGATCCCGAGCCCGGTGATCTCGAAACGACGACCGAGCGGCCGGTCGTCCCACAGGAGCCGGCTGCGGGTGAGGCTGATGCGGTCGATCCCCTCGATCGGCGCTCCGCCGCCCGCCGCGTCCGCCCCCGGCCCCTGCTCCGCCTCGGCTCCGGCGGCGTCGCTCCCTCCGGCCGCGGCGAGGGAGAACCAGTCGATCTTCCCGTCCCCGTCGCGGGTGACGCGCACATCCGCCTCCTCGATCGAGATGCGGCGGATCTTCACCACCCCCGAGAGAAGCTGCAGCGGGTCGAGGCCGATGCCCATCTTCCCGGCCTTGAGGAGAGTCCTTCCGTCGCGGCTGACGACAAGCCCCTTCGCCGTCACACCGAGGGGCAGGAGCGAAGGCTTCACGCCGCCCTCGAATCGCACATCGGCTCCGAGCGCCTGCGAAAGCCCCTGAGCGACGATGCGGCCGATGCGATCGGCGGGAAGGAGAAAGAGCGCCCCGAGTGCCAGCGCCGCCAGAACCACCACCAGCACGACCAGACGCACCAACCACCGCATGAACCCCTCCATCCTCGACCGGTTTCCCCCAACGTAACGCTTGCATTCGCCACCGCAAGCCATAGCCTCGGCCCTGCCCGGCATCTGAGCAGGAGGGAGAGAGACGGATGGGCGAGAAGACGGCGGAGATCCTTGTCGAGATCGACGGACAGGTGGCCGAGGTGCGGCTGAACCGGCCCGAGAAGCTCAACGCCCTGTCGGCGGCGATGTTCGACGAGCTTGCCCGCATCGGCAGCGAACTTGCCGTCGATGGCAATGTGCGGGTCGTCATACTCTCGGGCATGGGAGGGAATTTCTCCTCCGGGCTCGACACCGCGCTGATCGCCGCCATGGCCGGGCAGATCGACCGTCTCAGGGCCGATCTCGCAGCCCCCGTCGACGGCAGCGGCGCCAACCGCTTTCAGGCGCCCTGCATGGTCTGGCGACGGATGGGCAAGCCCGTGATCGCCGCCGTCGAGGGGGTGGCCTTCGGCGGCGGATTGCAGCTTGCCCTCGGCGCCGATTTCCGCTTCGCCACGCCCGACGCCCGACTCTCGGTGATGGAGGCGCGCTGGGGCATCGTGCCCGACATGGGTATCACCCAGCTTCTCGCGGGGCTGGTGCGACCCGATATCGCCAAGGAGCTGATGATGACGGCACGGGTGATTCTGGGCGAGGAAGCGGCCCGGCTCGGTCTCGTCACCCGGTTGACCGACGATCCGCGCGCAGCGGCCTGGGCCTTCGCCGAGGAGCTCGCGCTGCGCTCGCCCGAGGTGCTGGCCGCGGCCAAGCAGCTGGTGGACGAGGGTTTCCGACTTCCGGGCGCCGAGGGGCTCAGGCTCGAAGCCGAGCTGCAATCGCGCCTCATCGGCAGCCCGAACCAGATCGAGGCGGTGATGGCCGAACTGCACAAACGCCGGCCGAACTACGGCTGAGTGCCGCCGGCCGGCCTGCGACCAGGCCCATCCGGGTGATTCCACCCCCCTCCACAGCCTTCATCCGGCCTTCCCGCTTCACCGACCCGGTGTTGCCATCATGCCCTTTCGCCATGAGTCGCTGGTCGGGAAAGCATGACTTTTTGCAGCGAAATTGCGGCGATGGTGCCATCATTCGATTTCCGAGGCCGCGATTATCAGCGGATTTCCGCCACAGCCAAAGATTGAGAGAGGCACAATCTACTGAAAAGTCTTTGGTTTTCCAAATCGGAAACAAAAAATTTCAAATGCACAGCTTTTTCCTTTTCCACGCCAAATTGGCGCCCGAATCCGCAGCGCATATGGAGCCTGTGACGAGGCGCCGAAAGGCCAAGGCAACCGCCGATCGGGTCCCCGCCTCACACGACCTGAAACCGGAAACCGAAACTGGAGACGAACCATGAAGCTCTTTGCCATGATCCGCAATTTCCGCGACGACGAAGCTGGCGCCGTGACCGTTGACTGGGTGGTGCTCACCGCCGCCATCGTCGGCCTCGGCATCGCCGTGATGGCCGCCGTCTCGAACGGCCTCGACAGCCTGTCCGGCAAGATCGAGACCCAGCTGAGCTCGCAGACGGTCTCGACCACCTTCTGATCGCTCGAGCGATTGATCACCTGACCGGGAGTGCCGCGGCACTCCCGGCATGATCCCCCCGCAATCCCGAAACACGGAGACGAACCATGAAGCTCTTTGCCATGATCCGCAATTTCCGCGACGACGAAGCTGGCGCCGTGACCGTTGACTGGGTGGTGCTCACCGCCGCCATCGTCGGCCTCGGCATCGCCGTGATGGCCGCCGTC
>WFPA01000285.1 GCA_015487815.1 Albidovulum sp. | reverse complement strand
GCAGCGATGCTGTTTTTCCTGTCGCAGCGCATCGAGCGGCTGCGCGACGCCGTCAATCCGGACGCCGGCATCATCCTCGTCCACCACACCCGCAAGCTCGGCAAGCGCCAGTTCGAGGAGGACCCGTTCCAGGCTCTGGCCGGCGCCGGCAGCCTGCGCGGTTACTACTCGAGCGGGATGCTGTTGTTCCGCCCCGACGAGACCCGCACCACCCGCCAGCTGATCTTCGAGCTGCGCAACGGCCCGGCTCTGCCGTCGATGCACGTGGACAAGGTCGGCGGCGAATGGGTCGAGGTGCAGGCCAGCGAGCGGCTGGTGATGCAGGACTATGGCGAACGACTGGACGCCGAGCGTCGGCGCAAGCGCGACGTCATCCTGGAACTGCTCTTCGGCGAGGCCGCCGAGGGACGGGTCTATACAGCAAACCAGTTCGCCGAGGCCTTCGAGGGAAAGGCTGGTCTCGGCGCCAATCGGACGATCAACGAGCGATTGGCCGTTCTGGCCACCAAGGGCTACATCAAGTTTTTCCGTAACGCGGAGGACTATGGCCTGCCGCCGCTGGCGCGCACCCGCTTCGGGTACCTGTGCGTCGAGGGCATGACCGTGCCCGGTCCCGAACGCATCGACGAGGAAACCGGCGAGATCGTCGCGACCGGGCTTCCCGTCCTGCCCACCCACTACAAGTGCCCGCAGACCGGTGCCGCGTTGCCGGTCGAGGACCCCACCGTCTGGATCTATCACGAGGAGGAAGATCGATGAGTTTGACGCCTTCCATCCGGCAGGCGAGGTTCCCTGCCGCCGAAAAATCCAGTTTGCAGAGCAGTCTGCAAACTGGGGCAGTTTGCTGCAAACTGAAAAGGGCCTGCAAACTGGATCTCAATGGAATCAATCGGTTGCGACAGTTTGCAGTTTGCAGGGGTCAGTTTGCGGCAAATCCCTGCAAACTGGATTTTTCCTCTGTCTCATCAGCAAGTTACGCCAGAAATCCAGTTTGCACGAACTCCCTCCCCCCTACGGGGGGAGAGGAACACACTGGTTCCTCTCCCCCGTGTCGTAGGGGTTCTCCGCTGGCCGCCTTGTCGGAGGGCCCGAAGGACGACGGCAGCTTGCTGGCGCTCGATCTCGGCACCCGGACGGGCTGGGCGGTCCGCACGCCCGAGGGCCGTATCACCAGCGGCACCGAGTCCTTCCGGCCGGGCCGGTTCGAAGGCGGCGGCATGCGTTACCTCCGCTTCCGGCGCTGGCTTGAAAACCTGAAGGCCGCCATCGGCCCGATCGAGGCGATCTACTTCGAGGAAGTACGCCGCCATGCGGGCGTGGACGCGGCCCACGCCTACGGCGGCTTCCTGGGCCAACTGACTGCCTGGTGCGAGCACCAGCGCATCCCGTACCAGGGCGTGCCGGTGGGCACGATCAAGAAACACGCCACCGGCCGCGGCAACGCGGCCAAGCGGGAGGTAATTGCCGCGGTGCAGGCCCGAGGGTTTCAGCCGGCCGACGACAACGAGGCGGACGCCATCGCATTGCTGCTGTGGGTGATGGCCCAGCAGGAGGTGACCCCATGAGTGCCCCCAATCCGCATTACCGCTGTCCCTTGGGACGCCTGCAACCCAACCGCACCGACCCCGAGGCCATCAAGCGCGAGGGCTGGCGCGAACAGGGGATCCTCGTGATCTCGCCCGAGGACGAACGGCTGGACTGGATCGAGCGGGAGTTCATCCAGCGCATCGGGGAACGGCTCTACGGACGTCGGGAGGTGCGCCATGACTGAGTGGACCCTTGAGCAGGTGGCCGAGCGGTTCCGCGAAGCGGCACAGACGGCCCATCGTCTGCCACCCGTCCGGGTACAGGGCTACTTCAACACCTGGCCGGCCATCCTTCGTCAGCCGTGGGAAACCTTCTCCGGCGATGATGCCTGCTACCGCTTCCCGCCGGACCCGGCCGCCATCGACCGCATGGAGGAGACCATGCGCTGGGTGTTGTGGCTCGGTGAGGAGGAACGCCATCTGGTCTGGATGCGCGCGGAAGGATGGCGCTGGCGCGACATCTGCCGCCGTGTGGGCTGCGATCGCACGACGGCCTGGCGACGATGGCAGCGGGCCTTGGCCGTGGTGGTGGGTCACCTGAATGCCACGGCTACACCAATTCGTGCGAGTGAGATTGCGTGAAGTTGTGGATCGTTTCGAGCCGCCGCGAGCCGGTGCGCAACACTGCGAAACCCGCACCCGATTCGGGCTGCAACACTTTCGCCGGTTTTGCGCTAGGATTGCGCTAGCATCGCGAGCAAAGCGCGTTCGGGGCTCGGGGGTTCTCCCCGGGCCCTCGTCATTTCTGCCTTCTGCCAACCGCAGTTGCCCTCTGCGGGTCCTTCCTGACCGCTGAGCCCTGCGGGGGGCGGAGGCGCGGCGTTTTGCCAGCGTCACCCCGAAAAACCGGGTTCGCGGTTCGCACCCGAGGTTCGCACGCAATCACCATGGATCTGAACATCGAGCGCTTCCCCATCGAGGCGCTGACGCCCTATGCCCGCAACGCGCGCACCCACTCCGAGGAGCAGGTGGCGCAGATCGCCGCCTCGATCGCCGAGTTCGGCTTCGTGAACCCGGTGCTCATTGACGCGGACGGCACCATCAT
>WFPA01000284.1 GCA_015487815.1 Albidovulum sp. | reverse complement strand
TCCTCACGGCGCTGAGGGAGGTGGCCTTCAACGTCGTCTCCGTGGTCTCCTCGACCGGCTATGCCACCACCGACTACACCCTGTGGGGCCCCTTTGCCGTCGCCGCCTTCTTCTTCCTGACGGCGGTCGGCGGCTGCACCGGCTCGACGGCGGGGGGTGCCAAGATCATGCGCTGGATCATTCTCGGAAGGGCGCTGCGGGCCACGCTCGGCCGGGTGCGCTTTCCCCACGGCCATTTCGCCCTGCGCTACGAGGGGCGGCGTGTGGGCGAGGACGTGCTGTCGGGCGTCATCTCCTATCTCGCCCTCTACATGGCCTCGGTGATCGGCATCGCCGTCATCCTCGCCATCATCGGCCTCGACTTCCTGACCTCCCTTTCCGGCGCGCTCACGGCGGTGGCCAATGTCGGCCCGGGAATCGGCCCGGTGATCGGCCCGGCCGGCAACTTCGCCTCCCTGCCCGACAGCGCCAAATGGGTGCTGGTCTTCGGCATGTATATCGGCCGGCTCGAGATGCTGACGGTGCTGGTGGTGCTCTCGGCGCGCTACTGGCGCGATTTCTGACCGGGAGCTTCCTGTCCGACGATGCCTTCGGCCCCGAGCGCGCGGGCGAAGCGCCTGAGCCCGAGCTGCCTGAGCCGCGCCAGAAGCGGTGCGCCCCGCATCTCGAAAGTCACCTCGAGGGCGGTTTTCATCCGCGCCGGATCCTCGGCCAGCATCACGCTGAGCCACGGATCGGGGTCATGGCGCAACAGGCCGTGACGGGCGAGGGTCCGGCGCGGAAAATCGCGCTTATTGGCGGTGAGGATGCCGTCGGCCCCGGCGGCGATGGCTGCGGCCAGCACATGCACGTCGGTCGGATCGGGCAGGCTCAATATCATGAGATCCGCTTCCCGCGGCGCGACCTCGGCCCCCGGCCAGCGGGAGAGAAGCCGCGTGCGCACCGCCTCCATCTCCGCCAGCGCCGCCGCCCCGTCCCGCCGCACCCGGTAGCGCCATTCCCCGACGATGCCGGGCGAGATCACCGGCTCGAAGGCGCCGAGATCGGCCAGCGTCAGGAGAAGACGGCGCAGATCCCGCGGCACGAGCACCGAGGTGTCGAGAACGAGCCGTTCGCTCTTTCCCCGCTCCGCCGCCATGGCGCCCTCAGTCCTCGAGGCGCCAGAACAGCGCCTTGAGATAGCCGGTCTCTGCCAGCTGGGGGTGCTGCGGATGATCGGGGCCGGCAAAGCCGGTGTGGATCAGCTGGGCGCGGCGCCCGGCCCGGCCGATGCCGCGCAGCGAGGCGGTGCGGAAGGCATCGAGGTCGGCGGCATGAGAACAGGAGCAGAGCACGAGAAACCCGCCCGGCGCAACGAGCCCGGCGGCAAGCCGGGCGACCTTCTCGTAGGCCCGCAGCCCCGCTTCGCGCGCGGCGCGGCTGGGCGCGAAGGCGGGCGGATCGGCCACCACCAGATCGAAGCGCTCCCCCTCGGCGCGAAGCCGTGCCATCGCCTCGAAGGCATCGGCCCGCATGGTGCGGAAGCGGTCGGCCACACCGCTCTCGCGCGCACCGGCTTCGGCCAGCGTCAGCGCCGGTGCCGAGGCATCGACCGCAAGCGCCTCCCGCGCCCCGGCCGCGAGCGCCGCGAGGGAGAAGCCGCCCACATGGGCGAAGACGTCGAGCACCCGCCCGCCGCGGCCGAGCCGGGCGGCGAAGGCGTGGTTGAGGCGCTGGTCGTAGTAGAGACCGGTCTTCTGCCCGCCGACGAGATCGGCGAGATAGACTGCCCCGTTCATCGGCACCTTCACCGGGCCGTCGAGCCTACCGGCCACGAGTTCCACACGCTCCTCGAGCCCCTCGAGCGCCCGGCCGCGGCTCGTGCCGTTCATGACGAGGGTGCCGATGCCGGCCTCCGCCAGCGCCTCGGCAAACCAGGGCAGAAGCCGCTCGGCCCAGGCGGCGTTGGGCTGGATGACGGCAGCCTCGCCGAAGCGGTCGATCACCACGCCGGGCAGCCCGTCTCCCTCGGCATGGACCCATCGCCAGAAGGGCGCATCGAACAGATGGGTCCGCAGCCGGGCACGATCGTCCGGCTCGAAAGCGCCGCGGGGCGGGAAACGCCACCGCGGCCCATCGGCACCTTCGCCTTCAACCCGCGCTCGAAGATCGCCGCCCGTCGGCTCGACGACGACCCCGAGGCGGTCATCGACAGCGCCTGGATCGCC
>WFPA01000283.1 GCA_015487815.1 Albidovulum sp. | reverse complement strand
GCTCGGCGATGCGGCGGTATTTCTCTTCCTTCTCGATGCCGATGAAATGCCGCCCGAGCTTCCTGGCAACCGCGCCCGTCGTGCCGGTGCCGAAGAAGGGGTCGAGCACCACGTCGCCCGGGTTGGTTGTGGCAAGGAGAACGCGATGCAGCAGCGCTTCGGGCTTCTGCGTCGGGTGGAGCTTGTTGCCCTCCTCGTCGCGCAGCCGCTCATGGCCGCCGCAGATCGGGATCACCCAGTCCGAGCGCATCTGCACGCCCTCGTTGAGGGCCTTGAGCGCCTCGTAGTTGAAGGTGTAGCGGGCCTTTTCCGACTTCGCCGCCCAGATCAGCGTCTCGTGCGCGTTGGTGAAGCGCTTGCCGCGGAAATTCGGCATCGGGTTCGACTTGCGCCAGATCACGTCGTTGAGGATCCAGTAGCCCTGGTCCTGAAGAGCAGCCCCGACCCGGAAGATGTTGTGATAGGAGCCGATCACCCAGATGGCGCCGTCGGGTTTGAGCAACCGCCGCGCCGCCTTGAGCCAGGCGCGGGTGAAGCGATCATAGACGGCGAAACTGTCGAAGCGGTCCCAGTCGTCATCGACCGCATCGACACGGCTGTTGTCAGGCCGGTGCAACGTGCCCTTGAGCTGGAGATTGTAGGGTGGATCGGCAAAGATCAGATCGACCGAGCCCTCGGGAAGCCCGTTCATCACCTCGATGCAGTCGCCTGCCAGAATCCTGTCGAGAGGAAGCGCCTTTCCGCGCTTCGCCAGCCCTTGCCTTGCCATCACTGCCTCGCAACTGCGGTTGTTCCGCCGATTGTCGTTGCGCCCAGTGTGCCGAGTTTCGGAACGAAGTCAATTTCTTTTTTGAATCAACGAGTTGTGCGAGATTCTTCACACAATATCTTGTGGACGGGTGCGAAGGAACGCCGATGATGTGGGGTCACCCCCAGATGTTGCAGGGCCTCGAGATGCTCGCGCGTCCCGTAGCCGTTGTTCCGCTCCCAGCCATAGCCGGGGTATTCCTCGGCCAGCCGGCGCATGATGTCGTCACGGGCGACCTTGGCGAGGATGGAGGCTGCGGCAATCGCGAGGGAACGTCCGTCACCGCCGATCACCGCCTCGGTGCGGCAGGGCAGCCCCTCGGGGATGTCACGCCCGTCCACGAGGGCGATCTCGGGCCGGCGTGCAAGGGCGAGCACCGCCCGGCGCATGGCAAGAAGCGAGGCACGCAGCACGTTGAGCCTGTCGATCTCCTCGACCGTGGCATGGGCGACGGCGACCACCGCCACTTCCCCGAGCCGGGCGGCAAGGGCGCGGCGGCGCGCATCGGTCAGCGTCTTGCTGTCGGCCAGCCCGTCGGGGATGCGGGCCGGATCCAGGATGACGGCGGCGGCCGTCACCGGTCCGGCCAACGGGCCGCGGCCGGCTTCGTCCACCCCTGCCACGATGCGCCCCATGCCGAAACCGAAACCTTCGTCGAACCTCCGCAGATCCATCCTGCCCCTCCTGTCCCGTCCTTAATCGGCACGAGAGGGCAAGGAAAGGGCACCGTGTCTTTCGCACAAAGAAGGGGGCGAGATCCGCGCCTCACCCCCTTCCGGCCCTCCCCAACAAACACGGTCTCACACACGCATGGGCCGATCTCTGAAACACCATGCCGATTGAAAAAGCAAGCGTCAGATCAACCAGCCGCGGCGTGCGAGGCAGCGGCCGCGATAGACCGGGATGTAGCGCCCGCCGATCCACGCGCTCGTCCGGCAGATCTCGGGCAGGGGCCGGGTGACGCGCCGCTCGAGGCACCAGGCCCGGTAAAGGAGCCGCTTGCCGCCATAGGGCCCCGGCACCACCGACAGGCAGCGGCGCGGCAGAACCTTGCGCGGACGCGGCGGATGGGAACGCGGCGGCTCGTCCGGGCGCGGCGCCGCATGGCTGTTGTTCACGGTGCTGGCGATGATCGCCATTGCCGCCATGGCCGCAAGAAAGGCCGTGAGATCGTCATTGCGGCGGGCCGGCCGGGCCTCGACCGACGCGACCCCCGACAGCGAAATCGACAGGGCCGTGATGGCGACGATCGCCCCCTTCGTCAGCAGTTCTGTCGCGCGCCCGATCGGCCCCTTCCCGGCCCGCATGGCATTTCCGAAATCGTTGATGATTGTCATTGTCCCGTCCTCCTTGCCTGATCCCTGTGAGCACCTGCCGCAAAGGGCGCGGTGCCTCGATGGGGGCAGCCTCTTGCGGAAGGTGCAGGAGAGGCAATATCGGGCTGCTGATAGCGGATAACATGCACGGAGCGGATGACAGGGCAGCGCTGTTATCGCATAATCCTTCCGAGCCGGGCACAAAGGGTCCGATGCGGAGGGGTCCGGTACGGAGGACAGATCCATGCGGCTGCTGCTGAAAGTCCTGATGCTCGCTCTTGCCGTCGGCCTTGTCCAGATGTCCGGGGCAGGCGCGGCCGATGCCGCCTGCGTCGTCGAATACAAGGCGCGCAAGGGACCACCCCTCCAGCTGCATTACGGCGTGATCGCGCTGCCCGATGGCGCCTGTGCCCGCAAGGCACAGCTCCCGGCTCTCGTTCAGAAGCGGATCGGTCGCGATGGCTGGACGCTTCTCGTCATCCTCTCGGCCCGCCAGGCAGATCCGGGCCGCCTCAGGGAGTTGCGTCGCCGTGCCGGAAAATACTTCCTCCGCTACTGACAGGACCCTCGCCCCGGCCCGTCACCAGAGGAGCGGACGCTGGCGCCTGCCGCACCTCGCAGGACGGGGCAACGGCATCGTGCTTGGCGGGATCGGGGCCATTCTCGTCATCCTTCTCGCTGTCTCGACAGTGCTCTATGTCAACCTGCCGGATGCCGATCTCTTCAATCGCGAGGTGGAGCGGCTCTTCATCGAGAACGACAACCTGACCGATCAGGCCGAGATCAAGCTGCTCGAGATCCTCGCACGGTCGGGCAGCCTCTTTGCCGATACCATCGCTTCCTATCAGCGCATCATCCTCGTCCTGATGCTGTTCGCCGCGGCGCTGCTCGTGGCCGCCCTCGTCTTCCTCCTGACCATCATCGCGCTCGGGCGGCGCATGGCCGAGATCGAACGCAAGGGAATTCACATCAACCGGCTGACGGTGGACCGCGCCACGCCGGCGGTGCTTCTGAACGACATGGAGTTCAAGCTCACCCCCTCGGGCTGCGAAACGCTCTCGGTGCTGTGCGAAGCCCGGCTCGACGGCGACTTCCTCTCCGGGGCCGAACTCGAATCGCTCATCACCGGCAAGCCGGTCGAGGAATGCGACGAGGCCGCCGGCGCCATGCGCATCAAGCGGCTGCGCGACCATCTGGGCAACCAGATCGTGTCGGAACTCCTGATCCGCTCGATCCCCCGCAAGGGCTATGTGCTGGCCATCGACCCCGAAGTGATCGAGGTGGTGTAGGAGGAGAATGGCGGCCTCGGCAGG
>WFPA01000282.1 GCA_015487815.1 Albidovulum sp. | reverse complement strand
GGTGCGGAAGAGGCAGCGGAAGGGGCGGACGAGGCCGAAGGCGGTGCGCTCTACGGCACCTGGCTGCACAAGCTGCTCGAGCATCTGGCCGATGTGTCGTCCGGCGACCGGGCGGTGGTGGCCCGCTGGCTGCTCGATGCCGACCCTGCCCCGCCCGCGGAAGAAATGCAGGAAAGCCTGATCGCCGATGCTTTGCGCCTTCTGGACGATCCGGTGCTCGCGCGCGAGGTCTTCCGTCCCGAAGCGCTGGCCGAGGTCGATCTGGCCGGCCGGCTCGGCGGCGATGCCGGGCTTGCCGGCCGGCCATTCCGCGGCACGATCGACCGACTGATCGTCACCGATGACGAGATCGTCGCGATCGACTTCAAGACCAATGCCGAGGTGCCGGCGACACCCGACGAGATCCCCGAGGGCATCCTGCGGCAGATGGGTGCCTATGGCCGGGCACTCGCGGATATCTGGCCCGACAGGCCGGTGCGTCTGCGCATTCTCTGGACGCGGACCGGGATGCTGATGGACGTGCCGCCCGAGCTTGCCGCCGCCGCCTTCTCGCGAGCCTGTCTTGACCTGCCTCTGTCGGCCGCCTAGGTATCGGCCAATTCATGACATTGGAGGATTCCCATGGCTACCGTCGCTGTTACCGATCAGACCTTCGAACAGGAAGTCGTCAAGTCCGACATTCCCGTGGTTGTGGATTTCTGGGCCGAATGGTGCGGCCCCTGCCGGATGATCGGCCCGGCTCTTGAGGAGATTGCTCAGGAACTCGAAGGCAAGGTGAAGATCGCCAAGGTCAATGTGGACGAAAACCCGCAGGCGCCGGCGGCGCTCGGTGTGCGGGGCATTCCGGCGCTGTTCCTGTTCAAGGACGGCAAGGTCGTCTCCTCCAAGATCGGCGCCGCGCCGAAGGCCGCGCTCAAGGACTGGATCGAGAAGTCGATCTGATCACTGCCGATACCGACGGATGACGAAGGCCCCCCTCGCGGGGGCCTTTTCCGTCCGGGGAAGAGGCGTCAGAAGGTATCGCTCCGGTTTTGCGCCAGCACGCTGCCGGCGAGATAGAGCGAACCGCAGATGAGAATGCGGCCGTTCGGTGATCGGGCGTGGATGCGGGAAAGCGCCGAGGCCACGTCCGGGGCGACATCGGTGGTGAGCCCCTCCGTTTCCGCCATCGCGGCAAGGCGCTCGGCGGCAAGCCCGGCCGGCTGATCCGGCACCGGCACGGCGATCAGCCCATCGGCGAGGGGGGCGAGGGGCGCGAGAAAGGCGCCCGCGTCCTTGGTTTCGAGCATGCCGGCGACGAGCCATGTCGGCCGGGGCGGCAGGCGCTTCAGCGTCGTCGCCAGCGCCGCGCCCGCCGCCGCGTTGTGCCCGCCGTCGAGCCAGATCTCGGCCCGCGGCGCAAGGGCGGTGAGCGGCCCGGGCCCGAGCCGCGCCATCCGCGCCGGCCAGCGGGCGTTCCGCAGCGCGGCGGTGGCGACCTCTTCTTCCCCGACGCCGAGCGCAACGAGCGCGGCGATGGCGGTGCCGGCGTTCTCCACCTGATGCGGCCCCGGCAGGGCCGGAAGCGGCAGATCCCACAGCCGGTCGGGCCCCTGCCAGACGAGCCGGCCGCGCTCCTCGAAGGTCAGCCAGTCCTGCCCGTGGACCGAGAGCGGCGCGCCGAGCCGCGCGGCCTCAGCCTCGATCGCCTCGCGCGCCTCTTCGCTCTGCGGGCCGATGACGGCCGGTATGCCGGGCTTGAGGATGCCGGCCTTCTCGGCGGCGATTTCCCCGACCGTGGTCCCCAGGAATGTCTGATGGTCGAGAGAGACCGGAGTGATGATGGAGAGCGCCGGCCTCTCGATGACATTGGTCGCGTCGAGCCGCCCGCCGAGCCCCACCTCGAGCAACAGCCAGTCAGCCTTCTCGCGGGCGAAGGCGAGAAAGGCGGCGCAGGTGGTGATCTCGAAATAGGTTATCGGCGCGCCGCCATTGGCCCTTTCGCATTCGTCGAGAGTGGCTGCGAGCCGGTCTTCGTCGATCGGCCGGCCGGCAAGGGAGATCCGCTCGTGAAAGCGCACGAGATGGGGTGAGGTGTAGGCATGCACCCGCGCCCCGGCGGCCTCGAGGCCGGCGCGGATCATCGCCAGGGTCGAGCCCTTGCCGTTGGTGCCGGCGATGTGGATCACGGGCGGCAGGTCGCGCTCGGGATGGCCGAGCCGCGCCAGAAGCCGGTGCACCCGCTCGAGCGTGAGATCGATCACCTTCGGATGGAGGCGCATCATCCTCTCGAGGATGATGTCGCTCCCGCTTGCAGGGCGTGTCACCCGTCCTTTCCGGCGGAGCTTCCGGCCGCCGCGCCCTCGTCTGTCGCGCCCTTTCCTGTCGCAGCCGCGTCGGACGACGCTGCGGTTTCGGCCTCCGTCGGCTCGGGCAGATCGCCGCGGATCGCCGGTGGCTGCTTCATCATCATGCGGATGATGGAGACGAGCTCCTCGCGCAGCTGCCGCCGGTCGGTCACCCGATCGACCATGCCGTGCTCGTGGAGATATTCAGAGCGCTGGAAACCCTCGGGCAGTTTCTCGCGGATGGTCTGCTCGATCACCCGCGGGCCGGCGAAGCAGATCAGTGCGCCGGGCTCGGCGATGTGCACGTCGCCGAGCATGGCATAGGAAGCGGTGACGCCCCCCGTCGTCGGGTGGGTGAGCACCACGACATAGGGCAGATGCGCCTCCTTCAGCATCTCGACGGCGATGGTGGTGCGGGGCATCTGCATCAGCGAGAGGATGCCTTCCTGCATCCGGGCTCCGCCAGCGGCGGCGAACAGGATGAGCGGCAGGCGGCGTTCCACGGCGCGCTCGGCGGCGGCGATGATGGCATTGCCGACATACATGCCCATCGAGCCGCCCATGAAGGAGAAGTCCTGCCCGGCCGCGATCACCGGCGTGCGCAGGATCTCGCCCTCGGCAACCAGCATCGCCTCGCGCTCGCCGGTCTTCTTCTGGGCTGCCCTGAGCCGGTCGGGATAGCGCTTCTGATCGCGGAACCTGAGAGGATCGGCGACCGGCTCGGGCACGTCGATCTCGGTGAAGATGCCGCCGTCGAACAGCGCCTTGAAGCGTTCGCGCGGTGTGATGTGCATGTGATGTCCGCAATTGACGCAGACATTGAGGTTTTCCTTCAGCTCGCGGTGGAAGAGCATCGTGCCGCATTCGGGGCATTTCTTCCACAGGTTCTCGGGCACCTCGCGGCGCGAGAAGAGCGAGTTGATCTTGGGGCGAACGTAGTTGGTGATCCAGTTCATGGCGGCTCCTCGGGCTTGCCTCTCATTTAGTCCCAGAGAGTCCGAAGCGCAATCAGCCGGCCCCGCGCCGGGTCTCGCGGCGGTTCATCCAGCGCCACCAGAAGGCAAAGGCCGCAAGCTCGACGATGATCTGGATGATGGCCGAGGCGATGAAGGGGCCGGGAGCAAGGCCGTGTTCCGTGAGCGGGATTTCCTCGACGAAAAGGGCGAAGGCATCCTGGAACCCCTCGATGCCGATGAAAAGAAGGCCGATGGCATTGTGCGCGAAATGCAGGCCGATGGCCGCCAGCGGCGAACCGAGCCGTGCGGTGACGAGCGCCAGGATCAGTCCGCCGACGAATGCGACGAGCACGTGAAGCCAGGTGAGCGCCCCGAGAGCGGCGGGGTTGTAGTGCAGAAGACCGAAGAGAAGTGACGGGATCACCGCCCAGGCGACCGGTGAACGGAAACGGGCGGCCAGCTGCTGAAGAAGATAGCCGCGGAAGATCAGCTCCTCCGCTGCGCTTTGCACCAGGATGAAGGGCAGGGCCAGAAGCGCCCAGGGCAGCCATTCGCCAAGGGCGCGGATCTGCCTCAGCCCGCCGGCCGAGTCTTCGGCGCCGGTCGAAAGCAGGGCGAGGATTCCGTCGATGAGGGTGCCGAGGAGCCCCGGCACCAGCGCGAGAGCAAGGGCGAGCGCCGCTCCGATCCAGAACTGGCGCCATCTGCGCCGGGGCGGGGCGCCGAGAAGGCTCGCCCAGCCGCGCCCATGCACCAGCCTGAGAGAAACGAGGAGCGAGAGGTGGATGAGCAGGAAGCTCGCGAGGAAGATCAGCGCCGGCCCCGGAGCGCCCGAAAGCGGGTTGACCGAAAGCTGTTCCTCCCACTTTCCGCTGTTGTCCAGCTGAACGATCAGGAGTGCATAGGCGACCGACAGCACGAGGAATGACAGCACCATTACCCCGAGACCGAGCGCGGTGTGCCACAGCGCCACCCGCGGCAGGGCGAGGGCGGCATAGTCCCTCAGCGGACGGAACGGCCCGTCATGGGAGGGCAGCGCCGGTGGACGCGTGCCCGCGGACCACGGGGAGGAAGAAGCGTTCTTCCCATCCGCCACCGGCTGCGGTGCGCCCCCCTTCTCTCCCAGCCCTTTTGTCACATCCCTCATCCGTGCCTCCCGCCGGTCTGCGCCTGCATGGGCGCTTGCTCCCCTACCGCCTGCCGATTATGCACTAGGCGAGAGGAACGCCGGAGGAAAGAGATGAAGAACACCCGTTTCGACAAGTCGC
>WFPA01000281.1 GCA_015487815.1 Albidovulum sp. | reverse complement strand
GCCCAGGACCACCAGCCCGAGCGCCCAGACGATCAGCATCGGCACCCCCTCGACCACCGGCTGGCCGGCGCGGGTGCCGCGGGTGAAGGTGGCGATCCAGCCCATCTCGCCCATCCACCGGAACAGCCCCGTGAGCACCTTGCCGCCGAACAGCGCGGCCAGCCAGTCGCCTTCGGCCGCCTTCTTCACCCCGCCGATCACCGTCTTCTGGGTGGTCAGGATCGACAGCCAGATGGTCAGCCCGCGCAGGATGTAGAGGAAGGCCAGGGTGACGATGAAGCTGGGCAGGCCGGTGCGGATCACCAGCCAGCCGTTGAGAAAGCCGATGGCCAGCGCCAGGGCGAAGGCGGTGAGGATCGCCGCCCACACCGGCCAGCCCCATTGCACCGAGAGGATGGCGATGACGATGCCGGAAAAGCCGATCATCGAGCCGACCGAGAGGTCGAACTCGCCGGCAATCATCAAAAGACAGGCGCCCACGGCGATGATGGCGAACTGGGCCGAGACGGTGGACCAGTTGAGGATGCCCTGCGGCGCGAACATGCCGCTGTCGCCCGCCACCATCAGGAAGAAGGCGAAGACGAGGATCACCCCGGAGATGGCGCCGAGCTCGGGCCGGATCAGGGCGCGGCGCAGGGGTGATATGGGCTTGAGCCGTTCGTCGGCGGCGGTGTCTGTCATCTGTTCCCCCCTGTCGGTTGAGCCGGGCGGCGGCCGGCGGGCGGCGGGCGGACCGTCCCGCCCGCGGGCCGTGAAGGCCGATGCGCCCGGCCCGCTGCGGCCGGCCGGGCGCGGCCCCGCTCAGCGATAGACGCCGGCGTATTTCTCTACCAGGCCGATGTTGGCCTTGGTGATGAAGCCCGGGCCGGAGTTGATGTTGCCCGAGGGGATCACCCCGTAGCGGTTGTAGTTGGTCAGCAGCACCACCGGCAGATAGCCCTGCAGGAAGGGCTGCTGGTCGATGGCGAAGGCGATGACACCCTTCTTGATCGCCTCGGCGATCTGGCCGGAGAGGTCGAAGGTGCCGAAGTAGATCTCGCCGGCGAGCCCCGCCTCGTCGAGCGCGGCCAGGGTGGGGTGGGCCGAGGTCGGCCCCAGCGTCAGCACCGCCTCGGTGTCGGGATGGGCCTGCAGATAGGCCAGCACCTTGTTCTTGATCTCGGCCGGATCCTGCCCCGCGTCGATCATGCTGGTCTTGACGTCGGCGCCGATCGCATCGGCAAAGCCCTTGCAGCGCTCGACCGAGGCGGGGTTGGTGATGTAGTGGTTGACGCAGAGGAAGCTCTTGACGCCGGCTTCCTTCTTCGCCCGCTTGCCGGCCTCGTTGCCGGCGGTGTATTCGGGCTGGCCGATATGCATCAGCGCGCCGAGCTTCTCGGACTGCTCGGCGGTGCCCGAGTTGATGGTGATCACCGGAATGCCCTGATCGACGGCGGCGGTGATTGGACCCTCGAGCACGTCGAAATCGGCGATGGTGACGATGATGCCGTCGGGGTTCGAGGCGGTGGCCTGCTCGACGATGCGGGCCATGTCGGCCAGATCGCCGGTCGGCGGGTTGCGGTATTCCACCGTCACGTCCATCTGCTCGCCGGCGATCTTGATCGCGTTCTTGATCGTGTTCCACCACGAATCGCTGTCGGGCGCGTGGCTGATGAGCACGAAGCGCTCGCCCTCGGCCCGCACGGTTGTTGCCGCACCGGCGAGCATGGCAGCCGCAGCCGCCAGCATCATGAGCTTCCTGACAAGTTTCATTCTCTTTTCCCTCCCTGTTGTCCCGCCATGGCGCGGTCGAGGTGGTCAGAAGGCGGACCGTGCCACGGGGTAAATAGAATATTTATTCCAAATTCTGCGAAAAATCAATCTCGGATTCGGCCTTGCGTGGCGGGCACCGCAGCAGGGTCGGAGTGCTCCCGCGAAGGGGGCTATCCGCTTTCATGCCGCCGGGTGCCGACGGCGACGGCAAGGGTGATCGCCAGTATCAGGGTGGCCGACAGCGAGCGGAAGGCGCCGACATCGACTTCCTTGACGGTCAGCGCATGGGCGCCAAGGGCATGGTAGGGGCTGTTGATCGCATCGGTGATCGCCACCAGCGCGGCGCCCTGGGCGGCCGCATGGCGCGCCAGCGCCACGGTTTCCTCGGCGTAGGGGCTGAAGGAAATCACCAGGAGAACATCTCCCGGCAGGAGGGAGTTGCGCTGATCGAGCCCGCCGACCCTGTCGTGCAGGAAGCTCGGGATCCCCATCCGGTCGAAGGCATAGGCCAGATAGGCGGCGACCGGGAAGGCCCGGCCCATGCCGGCGATATGGATCACCCGGGCCTCGAGCATGGCCGAAACCGCGGTCTCGAGCGCGTCGGGCGCGATCTGGCTGGCCAGCCGCTCGAGCGAGGCGCGGCCCGCCTCGGTGAACTCGGCCAGGAGCTTGCCGGGGCTGTCCTCGCCCTGGGCCCTGAGATTGGCCAGCCGCGTGGCATAGTCGGGCCAGCCGCCGGCATAGTGCTCGCGAAAGAGCGCCTGCATCTCGGAAAAGCCCGAGAACCCCATCAGCTGGCAGAAGCGGATCACCGCCGAGGGTTGCACCCCGGCACCGCGGGCGATCTCGGCCACGGTGGCCAGCGGAATCCGGTCGGGATGGGCGGCGACGTAGTCGGCGCACTGGCGCAGCCGCCGCGGCAGGCGGTCGGTCAGCCCCGCAAGCCGGGTCTGAAACGCCTCGAAGCTGCGGGGGGGCGCCGCCT
>WFPA01000280.1 GCA_015487815.1 Albidovulum sp. | reverse complement strand
GCCCGCGCACGCGCAACGCCCAGGTCGCCCTCTACCAGAACGGCGATGTCGATTACCTGGTGGCGACCGACGCCATCGGCATGGGGCTCAATCTCGACATCGACCATGTGGCGTTCTTCTCGCGTCGCAAGTTCGACGGGGCGCGGATGCGCGACCTCACCCCGGCTGAGATGGGGCAGATCGCCGGACGCGCCGGCCGCTACATGCGCCCCGGTTCCTTCGGGGTGACGGGGGATGCGCCCGATCTCTCCCCCGAGCTGGCCGAGGCGCTCGAGAGCCACAGATTCGCCCCGATCGAGCGGCTGCAATGGCGCAACGCCCGGCTCGATTTCGCCTCGCCCGAGCGGCTCATTGCCTCGCTGGAGCGCACCAGCGACAACCCGCTCCTGATGCGCGCCCGCGAGGCCGAGGATCTGCGCACGCTGCGCATGCTCGCCGCCGATTCGCTCATCCGCGCCCGCATCGGCCATGCCCGCGACGTGCGGCTGTTGTGGGAGGCCTGCCAGATCCCCGACTTCCGCAACACCATGCCGGCCGAGCATGCCCGCCTCGTCGGCGAGATCTTCACCTTCCTATCCGAGAAGGGGCGGATCCCCGAAAGCTGGCTGGCGCTGCGCGTGGCCCGCATCGACCGCACCGACGGCGACATCGACACGCTGTCGAAGAGGCTGGCCTATGTGCGCACATGGACGTATGTTGCCCAGCGTCCCGACTGGCTCGAGGACCGGGACCACTGGCGCGGTGTGACGCGCGATCTCGAGGACCGCCTGTCGGATGCGCTGCATGCGCGGCTGACCCAACGTTTCGTCGATCGGCGCACGAGCGTGCTCATGCGCCGGCTGAAGGAGAAGGAGAACCTGGTGGCCGAGGTGAACGACAAGGGCGAGGTAACGGTCGAGGGTGAACATGTCGGCCGTCTCGAAGGGTTCCGCTTCCATCAGGACGGGGCGGCCAGCGCCGAGGAGAGCAAGACGCTGCGGGCGGCGGCACTCAAGGCCCTCGGGCCGCAGTTCCGCCTCAAGGCCGAGCGGCTCTACCGTGCGCCCGACACCGAGTTCGACATCACCGAACAGGGGGGGCTCATGTGGGGCGCCGAGGCGGTGGGCCGCCTGGCGACGGGTGAGACTGCACTCCGGCCGCGGGTGGTCGCCTTCGTCGATGACGAGGCCGGGCCCGAGGTGAAGGAGATGGTCGAGCGGCGGCTGGGCCATTTCGTCGAGCGGCGCATCGCCACCCTGTTCGAACCGCTCTTCGCCCTGGCGAAGGACACGGAGATCACCGGCCTTGCGCGCGGTCTGGCCTTCCGTCTCGAGGAGGCGATGGGAGTGCTGCCGCGGGCCGAGGTGGCCGAGGAGGTCAAGGCGCTCGGCCAGGATGAGCGCGGCAAGCTGCGTCGTCACGGTGTGCGTTTCGGCCAGTTCACCATCTTCATGCCGGCGCTTCTCAAGCCGGCCCCGACGCGTCTGCGCCTCGTGCTGTGGGCGCTGGCGCAGGGGCTCGACGAGTTTCCACCGGCCCCGCCCGCCGGTTTCGTCACCGTCGAGATGCCGTCCCGCCCCATGCCCGAGGGCTACTGGCAGATGGCGGGCTATCGCCCTGCCGGCAAGCGGGCGATTCGTGTGGACATGCTCGAGCGGCTCGCCGATCTCATCCGCGACAAGGACACCCGCGGCGGTTTCGAGGCCACGGCCGACATGCTGTCGATCACAGGTCTGACCCTCGAGCAGTTCGCCGATCTGATGCAGGGGCTGGGTTACCGGGCAGAGCGCGGCGAACGGCCGAAGCCGCCGCGTCGTCAGGAGGCCGGCTCGGCGGAGGAGCCGGCAAGCACGGCAAGGAAGGATGACGAGGCCGCCCGCGATCCGCTTCTCGAGGATGCCGACTGCCCCGACTGCGCGGAGAAGGCCGGGGTCGAGGCCGGCGGCGGCGTTCCGGCCGAAACCCCTGCGGCGGAAGCGGCCGGGGCCGTTGCGGGGCAGGGCGGTGACGGGCAGAGGGCCGCCAAGCCGCAGAGCGGGGCGCCTCTCGCCGAAGCGGCCGAGCCTGCCGCCGGAGCGGTCGCGAACGAGGAAGGCACTGCCGGAGACGAAACCGCCCGGATGGCGGGAGAGGAGGAGATCGAGGTCTTCTACGTCTTCACCTGGCAGCCGAGGCGCCGGGCGCGGAATGCGGGGCCGGGCCGCGCGGCGGCGAAACCCTCCGGCAAGGGGCGCAGGAAGCGCAAGGGCACGGCGACGCCTGCTGCCGCGGCGGAGGGCGGCCGGGCACGGAAGGCGAAGCCGGTGCGGCGCGAACGGCCGGTCGATCCCGACAGCCCCTTCGCTGTGCTCCAGTCGCTCAAGGACCGGCTCTGAATCAGGATGGCCCGTCGCCGGGAAGGATGGGGAGACGACAAGACCGGGTCTGCCGCTCCCGAGACGCTCCGTCTTGACCGTTTTCTCTGGCAGACCCGCTTCTTCCGCAGCCGTGCCCTCTCGGCCCGGTTCGTCGCCGCCGGCCGGGTCCGCATCAATGCGCGCAAGGTCGTCCGGCCGGCGTCGCCGGTGCGCGTCGGGGACGTGCTGACCTTCCCCCTCGGCCCAAAGGTGCGGGTGATCCGCATCCTCGCCCTCCCCGAGCGGCGCGGCCCGGCTGCCGAAGCGCGGAGGCATTACGAGGATCTCGC
>WFPA01000279.1 GCA_015487815.1 Albidovulum sp. | reverse complement strand
GGCCTCAAGCGCCTTGCCATCACCGCCCATGACGGCATCGCCCAGGCCCTCGTGCCGGCCCACACGCCTCATGACGGCGACCTCGTCTTCGCCGTCAGCACCGGCGCAAAGCCCCTTGCCGACCAGCTCGACCCGTTTGTTCTCGGTCATGCCGCCGCCCGGACCCTCGCCCGGGCCATCGCCCGGGCCGTCCACGCCGCCACGCCCATGGCCCGCGATCTCCGCCCGGCCTGGCAGGCTCTTTTCGGCTGAGTTCGAAATGAGGCGCAATCGGGGCGGGAGGCCAGATTTTCCTCAAATCCGTCAGAAAATTTACCTTTTGTTTACCGATTCGTCGGGAAGCTTGACGGCATGGACACGACGGGAGGGATACATCATGACCCGCATGGAAATGCCGTTCCAGGGTGACACCCCCAGCCAGGGCGACAGGGCCATGCCCTGGGGTGCCCATGAGGAGCTGCTCGCGGCGCGGCGCTTTCGCGTGCGCCATCTCGTGATCCGCCCCGGCGCGGCGCTGCCGATGCAGGCCCATTACCACCGGGCCGAACATTTCATCGTCGTCGAAGGGGCGGGGCGGATCCGTCTCGAAGGGCGGGAGATCTTCCTCGAGGAGAACGCCACCGTCTTCGTCCCCCTCGGCAAGCCCTATGCCATAGAGAATCACGGCAAGGTGCCGCTGCAGCTGATCGAGGTGCGGACCGGCAGCTATACCGAAGACGACGACGTGATGCCGATCGGGAGGGAAGAGGCTCTCGCCTCCTGAACCACAGATGGGGCAGCAGGCCGCACCGGGGCGGCCGAAGCGCCGGGCAACCGCGCATGACATAGGCGGGCCGAAGCACATCGTGCAGGACACTTGACGGGCTGTTCGCCATGTGTTCCCATGCGATCATGCCTCTCCTCCCATCTTCCGCGACACCCGTCATGCCTCCCGGACGCCGCCTCGCGCGCGGTGTGTGCCGACTGCTCCTTTCCCTCGACATGATGCCGGTCGTCGAGTTCGTGCCCGAGCGCGGCCGCCGGGTCGACGTGATGGCACTCGGGCGGGGCGGAGAGATCTGGATCGTCGAGTGCAAGTCATCGCGCACCGATTTCGTCACCGACCGCAAATGGCCGGGCTACCTGCCGTGGTGCGACCGCTTCTTCTTCGCCGTGCCCGAGACGTTCCCCCGCGCGATCCTGCCGGAGGAGCACGGGCTGATCGTCGCCGACGACCACGAAGGCGAAATCCTGCGGATGGGACCGGAAAGGCGCCTCGGCCACGCCCGCCGCCGGGCGCTCACGGTGCGCCACGCCCGCCACGCCGCCGGCCGGCTGGCCCGACTCGAGACGGGGGAGTGTTCACGGGGCCTTCGCGCCGGGTGAATGCACCCCGGGGTTGATCCGCGGCTTCATTCGATCCAATCTGGAAGAAAGGCGGACATCAACACGAAACGCCGCCGCGCATTTTCATCGTCATCTCCCTTTGCCTTCTGGCGCTGTCATCGCCCGTTTCCGGCGGGATCGAGACTCGCCCCCTCTTCCACAAGGGGAAATGGCGTGTCGATCTGCTCCATGATTCGGACGATGGCACGCTCTCATGCAGCGCCCGCACGACAAATTCCCGGCGGCAGAGCATGATGCTTGTCGGTCATGAACAAGGCTGGCTGATGATACTCTTCGCTGATCCCCGCTGGGAACTGGTGGCCCGAGAGGTGACGTTTCTCGTCGATGTCGACTACAGTCGCTGGCGCATGACGGGCAACGCGGAAGGTCGAAGCGTGGCGGTCATCCCCGGCGATGCCGACAAGGCGGCGCGTTTCTTCCGCGAGCTCAAGAAAGGCTTTGCGGTGGCATTGATGAACGCCGAGGGCCGAAGATTGGCCGTTTTCTCCCTGAAAGGCTCCGCGGCGTCTCCAAACCGCTTTCTGGATTGCTGGAGAACGATCGTGGCTCAAAGTCGTAACGATCCGTTCTGAGTGTCTCTGCACCGGCGCTACTTCCTGCGCCGCGGCTTGCGGGGTGCATTGGCCGCGCTTTCGGCGATGCGGCGGGCCGCGGCGGCGGCGGCGCGGATTTCCTCGGCGATCTCCTCGGCCTCTTCCGGGTCGAAATCGAGGGGCAGTTCGACCCCCTCCCCCTCGACATAGATCCGCACCATGCCGAGCGTCGTCGGCCCGATCTGGAGATTGGCGACGATGTCGCTTTCCTTGTCGATGCCCATTTTCCGCTCCCGCTCTCCCCCTCTTCGCTGCAATCTGGCCCAGCGCCGCGGAGATGACAAGGGAAGAGAGATGGGCGATCGGGGCTCTTGCAATCGCCCGCCCGGAACGATAATTGGGCTGCGCGTGCCGCCTTAGCTCAGTTGGTTAGAGCACCAGATTGTGGATCTGGGGGTCCCTGGTTCGAATCCAGGAGGCGGTACCACCTTCTTCCCGCTTCCGGCCCCGGCGAGATGCCTCATTGCAGGCCCTTGGATAGTGCGTCGCATCTCTGCGGGCCATTCACGCATTTGTCACCGCTTCCACGCCGGGCAGGAGGCGACAGCGGCGTGCTCTCATGCAATGATCCGGGCCATGAGCCATGGCCTGCTGCCAGGATGCAGGCAGGCCAGAAACGGGGACATGGAGGCTGCTCGAATGAACAGGACATGGCTTGTTGCAGGACTGCTGGCAGTGCTCGGCATCGGCGGCTGGATGGTCTGGCAGAGCATCACCCCTTCCGGGAACGAAGGAAGCTCCGCCTCGCAGAAGTCAGGCGGCGCGGCCGGTGCCACCGAACCGGGGAGCCCGCTTGCCGAGGTGAAACTGCCCGCCACGCTGTCGCCCCAGGCCGAGATGGGCCGGCGTATCTTCGAGGCCAAATGCGCCACCTGCCACGGTCAGAATGCCGCCGGACAAGCCGGGGTGGCGCCGCCGCTCGTGCATCAGATCTACCGTCCCGCCCATCACGCCGACATCGCCTTCGTGCTGGCGGCGAAGAACGGGGTGCAGGCCCATCACTGGAATTTCGGCAACATGCCACCGGTCGAGGCGATCACGGAGGGCGAAGTGAAGCTCATCGTCCGCTACATCCGCGAATTGCAGCAGGCGAACGGCATCCGCTGACGGGGAGGGCAGCCAGGCATCAGCTGCATGTGCGAGAGTTGTGCGCACACCACGGCGCATCGCTGCGGTGTGCCCTTCCGGGCGCGGGAGCATCCTACGGCGAAACGGGAGCGCATCCCGGCCGGACGCCGCAACCCGTTTCGCAAACCGGCGGCCGCAGGCCGGTTCCATCGCGCTGCCGGAGCGTTCCGGCGAGATTCGCGGGTACCGCCCCTGCACATCCGGGCCATGGCGGCGGCTGCGCTCCGACTCACATGTTCGGATAGTTCGGTCCGTCTCCTCCCTGCGGACAGGTCCAGACGATGTTCTGGCTCGGATCCTTGATGTCGCAGGTCTTGCAGTGGACGCAGTTCTGAAAGTTGATGACGAAGGTCGGCGTCTCGCCCTCCTCGACCACCTCATAGACCCCGGCCGGGCAGTAGCGCTGCGCCGGCTCGTCATAGAGCGGCAGGTTGACCCGGATCGGCACTTCCGGGTCCTTGAGTCTGAGATGGCTCGGCTGGCTCTCGTCGTGATTGGTGAAGGAATAGGCGACATTGGTCAGCCGGTCGAAGCTGAGCGTGCCGTCCGGTTTGGGGTAGTCGATCTTCGGGAAATCCGCGGCCTTGCCGGTGGATGCGGCATCGGTCTTGCCGTGGCGCAGCGTGCCGAAGAGATTGACACCGAAGAGGCTCGCCACCCACATGTCGAGCCCTCCGAGGGCGAGCGAGGCCCACATGCCGAGGCGCGACCAGAGCGGCTTGACGTTGCGCACCGGCTTGAGGTCCTTCGCCACCGGCCCCGTGCGCAGCGCGGTTTCATAGGCGGTGAGCTCGTCGCCCTCGCGGCCGGCGCGGATCGCCTCGACCACAGCCTCGGCCGCCATCTTGCCCGAGAGCATGGCGTTGTGATTGCCCTTGATGCGCGGCACGTTGACGAGCCCCGCCGCACAACCGACGAGCGCGCCGCCGGGGAACACTACCTTCGGAATCGACTGCCACCCGCCCTCAGAGAGCGCCCGTGCGCCATAGGCCACGCGCTTGCCGCCCTCGAGCATCTTCGCCACCAGGGGGTGGTGCTTCCAGCGCTGGAATTCCATGTAGGGGAACAGGTGCGGGTTCTCGTAGTTGAGATGGACGACGAAACCGACGAACACTTGGTTGTTGTCGAGATGATAGATGAAGCCGCCGCCGCCGGCATTCCGGCCCAGGGGCCAGCCCATGGTGTGGATGACGAGACCCTCGCGGTGGTTCTCGGGCTTCACCTCCCAGATTTCCTTCATGCCGAGGCCGAATTTCGGCACGTCACTGTCCTTGTCGAGTTCGAAGCGGGAAATGAGCTGCTTGGTGAGATTGCCCCGCGCCCCCTCGGCCAGGAGCACATACTTGCCGACCACATTGACACCGGGCTCGTAGTTGGGCCCCGGCGTGCCGTCCTTCTCGAGACCGAATTCGCCGGCCACAACCCCGTGGAGCGAGCCGTCCTCGCGCCAGACCAGCGTGTTGCAGGACATGCCGGGGAAAATCTCGACGCCAAGCCCCTCGGCCTGTTCGGCCAGCCAGCGGCAGACATTGGCCATCGAGACGATGTAGTTGCCGTGATTGCTCATCAGCGGCGGCATCGGCCAGTTCGGGATCCGCATCTGCCCGGCCTCGCCGAGAATGTAGAAGCGGTCCTCCTTCACCGGCACGGTAACGGGCGCGCCCCTTTCCTTCCAGTCGGGGATGAGGGCATCGAGACCGACCGGGTCGAGCACCGCCCCCGAGAGAATGTGTGCGCCGACCTCGGAACCCTTCTCGAGCACCACCACCGAAAGATCCGGGTCGAGCTGCTTGAGGCGGATCGCGGCCGACAGCCCCGCCGGGCCGGCCCCCACGATCACCACGTCGAATTCCATCGTCTCGCGCTCGATCTGTTCGCTCATCTGGAGCTCCCCGTGCTGGCGGATTGCGGCAGTTGACGTTTCCGTCAGGTCTAGCCGCCCCGCCCCCGCCGGTCAATCGCCGCAGCGCAGCGGACGTTGCGTCGCTTCGGGCGGTGCTCCGGCGGCTGAACCGGCAGCCCCGTTCCTGCGCGCGGACGCCCCCTTGACTTGACGGTGCGGCAGGGGCTTTATCCGGCTTTCGAAGCGGTGCCGCGGCGATGCGGCCCGGGTCTGAAGGCCCGATGGAACCAGGCCGGCCGCATGGCGCCCGACATGCCCTGTGGCGAAACCTGTCAGGCAGGACGAGAGATGGACAAGATACCGATCACCCGCGAGGGCTATGCCGCCCTCGAGGAAGAGCTCAAGCGGCTCAAGAGCGAGGAGCGACCGGCCGTCATTCGCGCCATCGCCGAAGCCCGCGAACATGGCGATCTGTCGGAAAACGCCGAATACCATGCCGCCCGCGAGAAGCAGAGCTTCATCGAGGGACGGATCAAGGAGCTCGAGGCCATTCTCTCGCGTGCCGAGGTGATCGACGTCTCCCGTCTCTCGGGGCCGATCAAGTTCGGCGCCACCGTCACCATCGTTGACGAGGAAACCGACGAGGAGAAGACCTACCAGATCGTCGGCGAGGCCGAGGCTGATCTCGAGCGCGGCAAGCTCAACCTGAAATCCCCCCTTGCCCGCGCCCTGATCGGCAAGGAGGAAGGGGACAGCGTCGAGGTGCGGACGCCGGGCGGAATTCGCTCTTACGAAATCCTCAAGGTCGAGTATATCTGAACCGACCGGCCCTCCCGGGAGGCAGTGCCCTGCCCCGGACAGATGCAGCGCGGCCGGAGACGGGGACGGGATGACACGGCGCCAGCAAGAGGATCCGCCGCTCAACATGGGGCTCCTGTTCAGGCGGGAGCGACGGCCGCGTTTCACCGCCATCGAGCTTGCGGCCTCGGTTCTCACGGTTCTCTGGCTTGGTGTGGTGGTGCTGTTCGTCTTCGTCGGTGAGGAAGGCGGGATCACCCTCGACCCGACGCGCTTCGTCATCACCCTGATCGCGGTTCTTCTTCCCGTCGCCATCATCTGGGTGGCGGCGATCGCTGCACGCACTGCCCGGGTGATGCGCGAGGAGGCGCGGCGGCTTCAGGCCGCGATCGACGCGCTGCGCCACAGCTATGTGGTCCAGGCCCAGTCCGGGCAGATCAGCCCCGTCCTCGAAAAGCGCCTCGCCGAACTGGCCGAAGCCCAGCGGCGCACCGAAGCCATGCTCGAGACGCTCAGGGACGAGAGAGCTGACCGGCCCCGGGAAATCCCGGCCTTTGTGCCCGGGCATCACCATGATGACACCCCGCCGGATCAGCCGAGCCTCGGGCTCGGCCTTGCCGAAGATCCGTCACCACCTTCCGAACCGCTGACCATCGAGGAAGTGATCCGTGCGGCCAACTTCCCCCATGACGAGCACGACGCCGAAGGGTTCGCCGTCCTCCGCAAGGCGCTGCGTGATCCGCAGATGGCCCGCTTCCTGCGCGCGGCCCAGGACACGCTCACACTGCTTTCGCAGGATGGAATCTATACCGACGATCTCAGGCCGGTGCACGCTCCCGTCGAGGCCTGGCGGCGCTTCGCCGCCGGCGAGCGCGGCAAGGCGGTGCGCGAGCTGGCCGGCATCCGCGATCGCTCGGCCCTCGCCCTTGCCCGCGGACGGATGAAGAAGGATCCGGTCTTCCGCGACGCGGCGCTGCATTTCCTGCGCCAGTTCGAGCTGACCTTCACCGCCTGGGCCGAAAACGCCTCCGATGCGGACATCGCCGCCTTCGCCGACACGCGCTCGGCCCGGGCATTCATGCTCATCGCCCATCTGGCCGGCGTCTTCGACGAACGTGCCGCCACCCTGCCCGGCCGTGAGGCGGAGGGGTAGGACAGCTCCTCGAACCCCGTATGCAAAGGCGCCTGCGTCATGCAGATTGCCGGCACGAATTTCCGGGGCCACGCCCGGAAGGTCGGCTTCCTCCGGGAGTCGATGCTCCGAAACGAGACGGTCGCGCTTCGCCTCCTGTCAGCCCGCGGCGGAGCGGGCGATCTCGCGCCGGAGCGCGGTCATCAGCCCTTCGAGCGCCTTGCGGTAGCTTTCGGGGACGAGGCGGCCTTCCTCGTCGAACTGATCGGCCGCCTGGGCGACCAGCACTTCGGGCCCCGGCACGATCCGCACCCGGAAGGGCGCCAGCGCCAGCCGCAGGGCAAACTGGCCGCGCGCCCCGCCCTCGCGCCCCGCTGCCGCCGAGACGATCGCCACCGGCTTGTCTTCCCATGGATTGCCCTTCACCCGGCTCACCCAGTCGAGCGCGTTCTTCAGCACGCCGGAATAGGCCTTGTTGTATTCGGGCGAGGCGATGATGATCCCGTCGGCCGCCCGGATGGCATCGGCCAGGGCCTGCACCTCGGGCGGAATGCCCTCGGCCGCCTCGAGATCTCCATCGTAAAGCGGCAGGCGCAGATCGGCCTCGGCGAAGCTGTCCGGGGCCAGCACGGCCACCGCTTCACGGAGCAGCTTGCGATTGAAGGAACCTTTCCGCAGGGATCCGCAGATGCCGAGAATGTTCATGGCGCTCTCCCCATTCTCTCCAGCTGCCCGCGAGCTAGGCGAAGGAAATGAACTTGCCAAGGGGCAGGGTGCGGATCCGCTTGCCGGTCAGATCGAAGACGGCATTCGCCAGCGCCGGCATCGAGGGCGGCGTGCCGGGCTCGCCGATCCCGCCGAGGGGTTTGCCGGCCTCGACGATCCGCACCTCCACCTGCGGCATCTGCGGCATCCGCAACGCCTCGTAATCGGGAAAGTTCGACTGGATCACCGCCCCGTCCTCGAAACCGATCTCGCCGAAGATGGCGGCCGAGAGTCCATAGACCATGCCCGAGATCATCTGCGCCTCGACATTGAGCGGATCGAGAGCGATGCCCGGATCGCAGGCGATCCAGGCCCGGAGCAGGCGAATCCTCTCATCGGCATGGCCGATCTCGATTACCTGCGCCACCGGCGTGCCGAAGGAATAGGTGAAGGCAACGCCACGCCCCACCCCTTCGCGCCGCGACCTGCCCCAGCCACTCATCTCGGCCACCGCCTCGAGCACCTTCGCCGAAGGCTCATGCACGCGGCGCACGAGCTCGATCCTGTGCTCCAGCGGGTCGCGTCCTGCCGCGCGGGCAAGCTCGTCGATGAAGCATTCATGGAAGAAACCGTTGTAGGAATTGCCGACCGAGCGCCAGAAGCCGACGGGGATGTCGAGATCGGCGGCGTAACCCTCGACGCGATAATCGGCGATGCCGTAGGGCTGGTCGAACATCCCTTCGACGATCATGCGGTCCGGCCCCGGCGAGGCGACGCCAGAAAGCCGCCGGCCCGCCTGCCGCCCGAGCGCCGGCGCGCTCACGCGGCCGTAGAAGGCGACAATGCCCTCCTCGTTCACCACGCCCTTCATCCGGGCCATGGCGGCGGGGCGGTAGAAGTCGTGGGTCATGTCCTCCTCGCGCGACCAGCTCACCTGCACCGGCACGCCGGGCATGGCCTTCGCCGCCTCGACCGCAATCAGCGCAAAGTCGGTCTCGGCCCGCCTGCCGAAACCGCCGCCGAGATAGGTCGTGTGCACCTCGACCTGATCTTCCGGCACGCCGGCAAGCGCCGCCGCCTTGGCCTTGATGAGGGTCGGTGCCTGATTCGGGGCCCAGATCGTCAGCACGTCCTCTTCGAGCAGGGCGGTGGCGTTCATCGGCTCCATGGTGGCATGGGCGAGCCAGGGCACGCGATACTCCGCCTCCACCACCTTGTCGGTCGGGGCCCGGGCGATGACGGCCACCGCGTCGCCCTCGTCCCGCATCACCGAATCCGGCTCGGTCTCGAAAGCCGCCTCGAGACGGGCGATCTGGGCCGGCGTCGTCGGCGGATGCGGGGACTCCTCCCATTCGATAGCAACAGCCTCGGCCGCCCGCATCGCCAGCCAGGTATTGTTCGCCACGACCACCACCCCGTCCTCGAGGGCGATCACCTTCTCCACGCCGGGCATGGCAAGGGCCGGGGCCGGGTCGTGGTCGAGCATCCTGCCACCGAGCTTCGGGTTGCGGCGCACGGTGGCGAACTTCATTCCCGGCAGGCGCACATCGATGCCGAAGCCGGCTCGGCCGGTGATCTTGGGAACCATGTCCACCCGCGGCATGGCATGGCCGAGGTAGCGCCACTCGCTGCGGGGTTTGAGTTCGAGATCCGACGGCGGCTCGATGTCCGCCGCCTGCGCCGCAAGGTCGAAATAGGGGATGGCGCGACCGTCAGGAGCGATCACCTTGCCGTTCTCGGCCCGCACATCCTCGACCTCGAGCCCCCAGCGGCGGGCCGCAGCCGTCTTCAGCATCTCGCGGGCGGCGGCACCGGCGAGGCGCATCTTCTCGAAACCGTCGAGCATCGAGGTCGAACCGCCCGTCACCTGCAGCCCGAGCATCTTCGGCAGAACGAAGGTGGCATCGGCCAGCCACTCCTTCCAGCCGGTGATCTCGTAATCGGGCCAGGGCACGGCCGCGCGCAGCAGCGCACCGTTGAAATAGGCTTGGGCCGCGGGGCCGTGGAGCGTGCGGATTTCCTCCCACGGCACTTCGAGCTCCTCGGCAACAAGCGCGGCGAGGGTGGTGTGCACCCCCTGCCCCATTTCGGCCCGCGGGGTGACGATGGCATATCCGTCCGAGGTGATGATCACCCACGAATTGAGCGGTATCTCACCCTCGTCGGGCTCCAGCGGGTTCGGCAAATCGCGCTTCGCCTGCCAGACGCCGAGGGCTACCCCGCCGGCCACGGCCACGGAGGTAACGAGAAAGGCGCGCCGCGTGATCCTGCCCAGCCGTCCCATCAGCCCTTCTCCCTCATCATCTGCGCCGCCGTGCGGATCGCCGCCCGGATCCGCGGGTAGGTGCCGCAGCGGCAGAGATTGCCTGCCATCGCTTCGTCGATCTCGTCATCCGACGGATCGGGATTGGCCGCCAGAAGCGCCGCCGCCTGCATGATCTGCCCCGACTGGCAGTAACCGCACTGGGCCACCTGATGGGCGAGCCAGGCTTCCTGCAGCAGGCTCAGCGTCTCGGGAGAGCCGATCCCCTCGATGGTGACGATCTCGCGCCCCGCCGCCTCGGCAAGCGGCAGCTGGCACGAGCGCACCGCCTCGCCATCGACATGCACCGTGCAGGCGCCGCAGGAGGCAATGCCGCAGCCGTATTTCGTGCCGGTGAGGCCAAGCGCGTCCCTCAACACCCAAAGAAGCGGCACGTCCCCCGGCAGATCGACGGCATGGGTCCTGCCGTTCACGCGGATTTCATAGGCCATGAAGCCTCTCCCTCTCCCGTCACTGCCATGCCTTCAGGAGAGCATAGCAGCAATTCTTCCGAATGGAGCCTTGACGTGAAGTCAGTCGCCGCGGCGCTCGTCGGAGCTGGCGCTTTTCCCTTGCCGTGCGGCGACCGTGCCGCCGAAGCGGGCCGTGATGGACGGGCCGGGCGAAGGCAGAGGCGGAAAGCGGCCCGGCGCTTCCGAATCGAGCCAGTGTTCGGAAGCGGGCACGAGACGATGATAGAGACCGGCGACATCGCGGCGCAGCCCTCTGAGTGGCGAGTTCGGAGACAGGAGCTCGTCGGGCCATTCCGGACCGCGCAGCACGATGCGGCGGAAACGATGAACGAGAAGGATGCGCGCAGCCGTCGTTGCTAGCGGGTCGAGCCGCCCGATCTCTCCCTCAAGAGCCGCCATGTCCTGCCGCAACCGCAGGGCCTCGCGCATTTCGACGCTTCCGGGCTCGGGCCCGATCCCTTCGCCGCTTCCCGGCCGCATGATCTCGCCGGCGATGACGAAGGCACCGGCAGGAAGACGCGGGGCTTCGTCAGCCGCGAAAAGCCGCATCGGCACGCCACCGGGGCCCGTCCCCCAGGGCAGCCCTCCCTCGGGCAGGGCCTCTCCCATCATCAGCAGCCAGCGCCCCACGGGCCGGATGCGGGGCGGGGCGTAGATCCGCGCCGCCGCCGGGCCGAACTCGCGCTGGCCACGCGTGCTCAGCCGGTAGAGCGCGTTGCGCCCCTGGCGCGCCCGTTTCACCCAGCCATCGGCGGCAAGTCGCGACAGGGCGGTGCGCAGGGCGCCGGGCTCGATGCCGAGCCGCCCGAGAAGGGCCTGAAGGCGGGCCAGATGCACCTCGCCTCCCCGCGGCTCGATCGCATCACCGAAGACGGTGATCACCAGCGACCACACTCGCAGGCGACCTTCGCCGTGCAGCCGGTCGATGAGCGGGGCAAGGGGATCGGCCATGGAATGCTCCAGCGTGGTTGCCGGGCGACCCTAGCCGCCCGACCTGCACATGTGAAGCGGACGGCGCAGACTCCCCTCGGCATCCCCACCCCGCCTTGCGGCGAAAGGCGACCATGAAACGCGGACGCCTCCCCCGGAAAGGACCGGACGACGCCGCTCCCCCAGCATGCCACCCGGCCGCCCATGCGATCGGCAAGGGGCTGGGATCGGAGCGGCACGGCAGCCGGCCCCTGGCATGGGACCCATGCGCCGAGGTGCGCCGCGCTGTGCTCACGCCGGTCTGTTCAGCCGGCCTCCACGGCGCCCGCGCGGCGGCGCACCATGGTGTGCAGTTCGTATTCGGCCACCTGCTCGTCCTCCTGGTTGAACAGGGTGACGTTCCAGCGCACTTCGCCATACTCATCCGTTCGCCGCGTCTTGCGCTTGACCGTGAGCCGCACCCGGATGCTGTCGCCCGGGCTCACCGGCTTCTGGAAGCTGAGCCCGTCGAGCCCGGTATTGGCCAGCACAGGCCCCTCCTCGGGATCGACGAACAGACCGGCGGCGAAGGACAAGAGCAGATAGCCATGGGCGACGCGGCCGGGAAAGAAGGGGTTACGCCGCGCCGCCTCCTCGTCCATGTGGGCGTAGAAGGTGTCGCCGGTGAAATGGGCGAAATGCTCGATGTCCTCGAGCGTGACGGTGCGCGGCTCGGTCCAGATGGTGTGGCCGATCTCGAGATCCTCGAAATGGAGGCGGAAGGGATGGACCGGCGGGGTCTTTTCCTCCGCCCCCTTCACCCAGCGTTCGCCGATCGCCGTCAGCATGTCGGGGCTGCCCTGCACGGCCACCCGCTGCATGTAGTGCAGCACGCCGCGCACGCCGCCGAGCTCCTCCCCGCCGCCGGCCCGACCCGGCCCGCCGTGAATCATGTGCGGCAGCGGCGAGCCGTGGCCGGTGGCCTCCTTCGCCGAGGCACGGTTGTTGATGTAGATCCGCCCGTGCCAGGGGGCTGCCTCGAGGGCGATCTCACGTGCGAAGGCCGGATCGTTGGTCATCACCGACAGCACCAGCGACCCCTTGCCGCGATTGGCGATCCCGGCGGCATGGGCGGCGCCGCGATAGGGCAGAATGGTCGAGACCGGCCCGAAGGCCTCGACGGCATGCACCGCTTCGGCGCTGTCGGGATCGGGGCAGCGGAACAGCATCGGCGGCAGGAAGGCCCCCTTCTCGGGGTCGCCGCCCTCGACAGCGAAATCCGCCGGGTCGCCGAAGACGCGCTCGGCCTCGGCAGCGATGGCAGCGGCCTTCTCCAGCACGTCGGCCTTCTGCCCCGCCGAGGCCAGCGCCCCCATCTTCACTCCCTCGCGGGCCGGATCGCCGATGGTGACGCGCGAGAGCCGCTCGGTGAGAGCCTTGGTGACCTCATCGACCAGCACCTCGGGCACGAGAATGCGACGGATGGCGGTGCATTTCTGCCCGCATTTGGTGGTCATTTCGTTCACCACCTCGCGGATGAAGATGTCGAACTCCTCGCTTCCCGGCACGGCATCGGGGCCGAGAATGGAGGCGTTGAGGCTGTCCTGCTCGGCGATGAAGCGGGTTTCCCCACGGGCGATCGGGCCCGCGCGCCTCAGCGCGGCGGCGGTTTCGGCCGAGCCGGTGAAGGATACCACGTCCTGCGGACCGAGCCGCTCGAGAAGATCGCCCGTGCCGCCGGCGATGAACTGCACCGCCCCCTCGGGCAGGATCCCCGAATCGACCATCAAACGGTAGGCAGCCTCGGCGAGATAGGCGGTCTGCGTCGCCGGCTTGATGATGGCGGGCACCCCCGCGAGGAGGGTGGGCGCCAGCTTCTCGAGCATGCCCCAGACCGGAAAGTTGAAGGCGTTGATGTGGACCGCCACGCCCCTGAGCGGCACGGCGTAATGCTGGCCGAGGAAGGTGCCCTTGCGCGAGAGCTGCTCGACATCGCCATCGACATAGACCTTGCCGTCGGGCATCTCCCGCCGCCCCTTGGAGGCGAAGACGAACATCGTGCCGATGCCGCCGTCTATGTCGATCCAGCCGTCCTTGCGCGTGGCGCCGGTCAGCGGGTTGAGGGCGTAGAGCTCCTCCTTGTGCCTGTCGAGATGGAGCGCGAGGGCCTTCAGCATCTTCGCCCGTTCATGAAAGCCCATCGCTCGGAGCGCCGGCCCGCCCTTCTCCTTCGCCCACTCGATCATGCGGGCGAAATCGAGATCGTCGGCACCGGCAACGGCGATCGGCTCGCCGGTGGCGGCGGCGCGGATCTCCCTCAGCCGCCCGTGGGCCGGCACCCATTCGCCGGCGGCGTGGCTTTCGAGCTTGCGCATGTCGTCCTCCCTCCCGTTCGTTCGCTGTCGCCGCGCAAGGTGCACCGGAATCGTTGTGATTGCAACACTCTTGACCGCGCGGTCGGTTTTGCGGCAAGGTGCGGCCGACAGGACGAAGCCAGGGGATGGGAGGAGACGCGCATGACACCCGAAGAGCGGGCCCGGAAAGCAGCCGAAGCGATGTGGTCGGGCGACGAGGCTTCGCGCTGGTTCGGCATGACGCTCGACGAGATCGGACCGGGCCACGCGGTAATGTCGCTCACCGTCGCGCCCCATCATCTCAATGGTCATGGCATCTGCCACGGTGGCGTGATCTTCGCCCTTGCCGACAGCGCCTTCGCCTTCGCCTGCAACAGCAGCAACCGCAATACCGTCGCCCAGCACTGTCTCGTCTCGTATCTTGCTCCCGGCCAGCCCGGAGAGACGCTGACGGCCACCGCCCGCGAAGTCGTGCGACAGGGCCGATCGGGGATCTTCGATGTCGAGGTGCGCGGCGAGGGAGGACGCCTCGTCGCCACCTTCCGCGGCTTCTCGCGCGAGATCCCCGGCACCCATTTCGACGAAGGGGAGGGAGGCGGTGCCTGAGACGAATCGCACCGATACGCTCATACGCTCATCAGATCACCGGCACCTTGGGAGGAAACCGATGCACCCGATGAAACCTGATCCCGACATGCTCGAGCCGATCGAGACCGCCTCGCGCGACGAGCTCGCGGCGCTGCAGCTCGAGCGGATGAAATGGTCGCTCAGACACGCCTACGAGAACGTGCCCTTCTACCGGCGCAAATTCGACGAGGCCGGCGTGCACCCGGACGATCTGAAGTCGCTCGAGGATCTGGCCAAGTTCCCCTTCACCACCAAGCAGGACCTGCGGGACAACTACCCCTTCGGCATGTTCGCCGTCCCGCGCGAGAAGGTGGTGCGCATCCACGCCTCTTCTGGCACCACCGGCAAGCCGACCGTGGTCGGCTACACCAGGCGCGACATCGACACCTGGGCGACGGTGATGGCCCGCTCGATCCGCGCCGCCGGCACCCGGCCGGGCGACGTGGTCCATGTCGCCTACGGCTACGGCCTGTTCACCGGCGGGCTCGGCGCCCATTACGGGGCCGAGAAGCTCGGCTGCACCGTCGTTCCGATTTCGGGGGGAATGACCGCGCGGCAGGTGACGCTGATCGAGGACTTCGGACCGACGACGATCATGGTTACCCCGTCCTACATGCTCGCCATCCTCGACGAATACCGCGCCCGCGGCCTCGACCCCCGGGAGAGCTCGCTCAAGGTCGGCATCTTCGGCGCCGAGCCCTGGACGAACGAGATGCGCCGCGAGATCGAGGAGGCCTTTGCCATGGACGCGGTCGACATCTACGGCCTGTCGGAGGTGATCGGCCCGGGCGTGGCGCAGGAATGCATCGAGACCAAGGACGGGCTCCACATCTGGGAGGATCACTTCTACCCCGAGATCATCGACCCGGCCACGGGCGAGGTGCTGCCCGACGGCGAGTTCGGCGAGCTGGTCTTCACCTCGCTGACCAAGGAGGCCTTCCCGGTCATCCGCTACCGCACACGCGATCTGACCCGGCTCCTGCCCGGCACCGCGCGCAGCATGCGGCGGATGGAAAAGATCACCGGCCGCTCCGACGACATGATCATCCTGCGCGGCGTCAACGTCTTCCCGACCCAGATCGAGGAGCAGATCCTCGCTCTCGAGGGGCTGGCGCCGCATTTCCAGATCGAGCTCGTCCGCCCCGGGCGGATGGACGAGATGATCGTCCATGCCGAGGCGCTGCCCGATCATGCCTCGGGCGAGGAGCGCGAGGCGCTCGCCGCACGGCTGCGCAAGCGCATCAAGGACGTGGTGGGCGTCTCCGTCTCGCCGGTGATCCACCCGCCCGGCACCGTCGCCCGCAGCCAGGGCAAGGCGGTGCGTATCATCGACAACCGCCCCAAGGGCTGAGAGATGCCCCGGGGCCTCGCGCGTGACCATGACGCGAAGCGGGCGGCTCTGCGCAAGGCAGCCGCCCGCGTGTTTGCCTCCCACGGCTTCGACCGGGCGTCGATGGCCGGCCTCGCGGAGGAGGCGGGGGTCTCCAAGGCGCTGCTCTACCACTACTGGCCCGGAAAGGAAGCGCTGCTCTTCGACATCCTCGACACGCATCTCGGACACCTCGTGGAAGTGGCCGAAGCGGCGCTTGAAGAAGGTGGAGAACGACCGCTCGAAGCGTTCGTTCCTGCCATTCTCGACGCCTATGAGGATGCCGATGCCGAACATCGGCTTCAGCTCGAAAGCCTCTCGGTCCTCCCTCCCGAACGTCAGGCGGCGCTGCTGGCGCATCAACGCGCTCTCATCCGCCTGATGGGCGAGGCCCTGAGGCGCGAATGTCCCGCCGCCTGCGAGGACCCCGACCGGCTACGGGCACTGACGATGACGGCCTGGGGCATTCTCAACTGGGTCTACATGTGGCACCGGCCCGGCAAGGGGCTCTCGCGGGCCGAATACGGTGATCTGGCGGTGCGCTTCATCCGCGGCGGGCTGGCCGCCAATGCCGAAGGCCCCGACTGCCTCGCCGGCGGCATGATGACAGAAGCCTGATCTGCCTGTCCCCATGCCGCTCCTACGCCGCTTCGGGCGTGGCGAATTCGTCGCGGTGATAGCCCTGAAGATAGAGTAGAGCCGTGAGATCGCCGTAGCGGATCGAAACCGGTGCCCGGGCGGCCACATGGGGTTTGGCATGGAGCGCCACCCCGAGCCCCGCGCGCTCGATCATCGCCAGATCGTTGGCCCCGTCTCCCACCGCCAGCGCATCGTCCGGGGTGATGCCGAGCCGGGCGCTGACTTCCTCGAGCGCGTGCAGCTTGGCATCCCGTCCGAGGATCGGTTCGTGAACCCGTCCCGTGAGCCGGCCACCCCTTATCTCGAGGCGGTTGGCACGGGCCTCGTCGAAGCCGAGGCGCCGGGCGATCTCGTCCGCGAACTGGACGAAACCACCCGATACGAGGGCGGCATGGGCGCCATCCGCCTTCATGGTCGCAAGCAGCGTCTTTCCACCCGGGGCAAGGGTGATGCGGTGCGCCAGCACATGGTCGATCACATCGGCCGGCAACCCCTCGAGGAGTCGCACCCGCTCCCTGAGCGCACCGGCGAAGTCGAGCTCGCCGTTCATCGCCCGGGCGGTGATCTCGGCCACGCGGGAGCCGACTCCGGCTTCGTCGGCCAGCTCGTCGATGCACTCCTGGCCGATCATGGTCGAATCCATGTCGGCGATGAGCAGTTTCTTGCGTCGCCCCGTCTCGGGCACGAAGGCGACGTCGATTCGTCGACCGTCGAGCAGACCGGCCACGTCCGCCCCGATCTCGGGGCGCCGCTCGACGGGGAACTCCGCCGCCTCCCTCGGCGCCAGCCAGCGCACATCGCCGCCACCCCACTCGGCCCTGAGCATGTCGAGAAGGGCCGGATCGAGCGCCGGCGCATCGGGCGCGGAAACGAGAACGGCGATGGGCATGGCGCATTCCTCCGGCGGGCTACTCCTGCCGCGGGCAGGGTGTGTCGCTTTTTTGCTGCGATGCGGCACATATCGCAGATTTTGCCCTTGCACCAGCCCGGGCAGAGGCGTAAGCGCGGCGGCGGGACACCCCTCCCCAACGAGGGGCGCATATCTGGAAGGATATCGACATGACTGCACAAGCGAAGCCGGCCCGGCGCCCGGCCAATCCCCGTTTCTCTTCGGGGCCCTGCGCCAAGTTCCCCACATGGTCGCTCGACAAGCTCGCGGACGCCGCCCTCGGCCGCTCCCACCGTGCCGCGGTGGGCAAGGCAAAGCTCAAGGCGGCCATCGAGGGCGCGCGCGAGATTCTCGGCATCCCCGCCGACTACCGCATCGGCATCATGCCCGCCTCCGACACCGGCGCCGTCGAAGCGGCGCTGTGGTCGCTGCTCGGCGTCCGCCCGGTCACGGTGCTTGCCTGGGAGAGCTTCGGCAAGGGCTGGGCGACCGACGTGCTCAAGCAGCTGAAGCTCGATGCCACCGTGCTCGAGGCCGATTACGGCCAGCTGCCCGATCTTGCGGCGGTCGATTTCGCCTCCGACGTGGTCTTCACCTGGAACGGCACCACCTCGGGCGTGCGCGTACCCGACGGCAACTGGATCGACCCCGATCGCGAGGGGCTGACCATCTGCGACGCCACCTCGGCCGCCTTCGCCATGGAGCTGCCCTGGGACAAGCTCGACGTCACCACCTTCTCCTGGCAGAAGGTGATGGGCGGCGAGGCGCAGCACGGCATGATCGTGCTTTCGCCACGGGCGGTGGAGCGGCTCGAGAGCTACACCCCGCCCTGGCCGCTGCCCAAGATCTTCCGCATGACCAAGGGCGGCAAGCTCAACGAGGGCATCTTCCAGGGCGCCACCATCAACACCCCTTCCATGCTCGCGGTCGAGGACTGGCTCGTCGCCCTCGACTGGGCGCGCGAGATCGGCGGTCTGCCCGAACTCATCCGCCGCACCAAAGCCAACGCGGCGGTGATCGACCGATTCGTGGCCGAACATGAGTGGATCGCCAATCTTGCCGAGGACCCGGCCACGGCCTCGACCACTTCCGTCTGCCTGCGTTTCACCGACCCGGCCATCGCCGACCCGGCGGCCTTTGCCAAGGCGGTGGTGAAGCGGCTCGAGGCCGAAGGCGTGGCCTATGACATCGGCGCCTATCGCGACGCGCCGCCGGGGCTGCGGATCTGGTGCGGCGCCACCATCGAGACCGCCGATCTCGAGGCGCTCATGCCCTGGATCGAATGGGCCTACGCCACCGAGCGCGCGGCTTCCTCCGGCTGATACGGGGTTCGGGACATCCCATCATGGCGATGTCCTGCCCCGCCCGCAGCGCCAGGGCTCGGAGCCCTGGCATGGCTGCGCGCATCCTGACGCCATTTTCCACACGACATCATCAACCAAGGAGGCCAAGATGGCAGCTCCCCGCGTTCTCGTTTCCGACAAGCTTTCCGAAACCGCCGTCCAGATCTTCCGTGATCGCGGCATTGACGTCGATTTCATGCCCGAGGTCGGCAAGGACAAGGAAAGGCTCGCCGAGATCATCGGCGATTATGACGGCCTTGCCGTCCGTTCGGCGACCAAGGTCACGCCGAAGATCCTCGAGCGGGCGAAGAAGCTCAAGGTGATCGGCCGGGCCGGCATCGGCGTGGACAATATCGACATTCCCGAGGCCTCGCGCCGCGGCATCATCGTGATGAACACCCCCTTCGGCAACGCCATCACCACCGCCGAACATGCCATCGCGCTGATGTTCGCCGCCGCGCGGCAGATCCCTGCAGCCGACGCCTCGACCCGGGCCGGCAAGTGGGAGAAGTCGAAGTTCATGGGGGTGGAGCTCTCCGGCAAGACCCTCGGGCTCATCGGCGCGGGCAATATCGGCTCGATCGTCGCCAGCCGTGCCCAGGGGCTGGGGATGAAGGTGGTCGCCTATGACCCCTATCTTTCCGAGGAGCGGGCGAAGGAGCTCGGTGTCGAGAAGGTCGAGGAGCTCGACGAGCTCCTGCGTCGTGCCGACGTCATCACCCTGCACGTGCCGCTCACCGACAAGACCCGCAACATCCTCTCGCGCGAGGCCATCGCGAAGATGAAGCCCGGCGTCATCGTCATCAACGCCGCCCGGGGCGGGCTCGTGGACGAGGAGGCGCTGGCCGAAGCGCTGCGCTCGGGCCATGTCCGCGCGGCGGGGATCGACGTCTATTCCGAGGAGCCGGCGCGCGAGAACGTGCTGTTCGACGCGCCCAACGTGGTCTGCACGCCGCATCTGGGCGCTTCGACCCGCGAGGCGCAGGAGAACGTGGCGATCCAGATCGCCGAGCAGATCTCCGACTACCTGCTCGACGGGGCGGTGCGCAATGCGCTCAACATGCCGTCGATCACGGCCGAGGAGGCACCGCGGCTCATGCCCTGGGTCGAGCTTGCCGGCCATCTCGGCAGCTTCGTCGGCCAGCTGACCGACGAGCCGATCGAGGCCATCAACATCCTCTACAACGGCCGCGCCGCCGAGCTGAACACCGAGGCACTCAACGCCGCCACCATCGCCGGCATCCTCAAGACCGCCAACCCCGACATCAACATGGTGTCGGCGCCAATGGTCGCCCGTGAACGCGGGGTCGAGATCTCGACGACGAAGCAGGACAAGTCGGGCGTGTTCGACGCCTACATGAAGCTCACCATCAAGACGCCGACCCGCGAGCGCTCGATCGCCGGCACGATCTTCTCCGACGGCCGGCCGCGCTTCATCCAGATCAAGGGCATCAACATCGACGCCGAGATCGCGCGGCACATGCTCTACACCACCAACCGCGACGTGCCCGGCATCATCGGCACGCTCGGCCGGGTGCTCGGCGAGAACGAGATCAACATCGCCAACTTCACCCTCGGCCGCAAGGAAGTGGGCGGCGAGGCCATCGCCATGCTCTCGCTCGACGTGCCGGTGCCGCAGAAGGCGGTGGAGGAGCTCAAGGAAACCGGCCTCTTCCGGCAGGTGCGGCCACTCGAATTCGAGGTGAAGGACGCCCCGGCCGGAACCGCCGAGGCCGCCTGAAACCACAGCGTTCCGGATGCGGGGGAGGAAGGGAAGCCTTCCTCCCCCGTGCGTTACCCCCTTTCTCGAGCCGGTGTCTCAGGACGCGGCGGCGGTCGCCTCTTCCCGGATCAACGCCAGGATCCGCCGTGCAACGGGGTGCATCTCGGTCTTTCCGTCGTGGAAGACGACACCGGGCAGAGGGGCGGCGAAGGGCGAATCCGCGATCTCGATTCCGACGAGCCGGCCGCTCGCCAGAGCGGCCGCCACCGTGGTCCGGGGCACCAGCGCGACAATGTCGTGCAGTTCGAGAAGATGCAGCATGAAACCGGCATCGGTGATGGGCAGGATGCGGTCGCGGATCGTCTCCCCATCTTCTCCCAGAGCATCCATGAGCCGCCTGTGGAGCCATGCCGGCCCTTGCGGCATCATCACCGGTCCGTCGAGAAGCCGTGCAAGGGGAACGGGCGCCGCCCCCTCTGCCAGGGGGTGTTCCGGGCGGACAAAGGCCTCGAGCGGCGGCAGCGGCAGCGGTTCGGCAACGAAACCGTCGGGCAGGGTTTGCGGCTGATAGTCCACATGGAGATCAAGCAGACCCGCACCGAGTGCCCGCAGCGCCTCCTGTCGCGATTTCGGTTCGATGGCAAGGCGCCGGTCATGCCCGTTCTCGGCCAGGGCCACCGCAGCCGCCCGGGCCAGCGGTCCGCCCGCAAGACAGGGAGCCGCGGTGATCCGCAGCTCTCCCGCCGCCTGCGCCCGCCAGCGGGCGATGTCGTGCTCGGCTTCCTCGAGGGCGGCAAGGGATATCCGGGCCGCCTCCACCAGCCGTTGCCCGAAGACCGTCGGCTCGGTGCGCCGTCCGTTGCGTTCGAAAAGCGGCACGCCGTAGCTTGCCTCGAGCCGCGAGACCGCCTGCGACAGGGCCGAATGGGTGATCCCCAGCCGCTGGGCGGCCTTGCGGTAATTGCCGTATTCCGCAAGTGTGACCAGTTGACGGAAGATGCGCCCCAGATCGCTAGCCACGAAATGCATTCTCCACAGACAGGCGCCACACAAGCCCGGAAAGGTAACGACATACCTAGTTTATCTTTCTCAACTTGCCTCAAGTCAATCACAAAGGCAAACATCCGCGGTGCGACACTTCAGACGGGAACCGGGCGGATCGGCTTGCCGGAAAACCGGGATGGTAGCTCTGCGAGAGGCCGCAGGAGGAAATGCAGATGACGGAAGCGACGATCGCGGGCCATGCCGACCCGACCTTTGCCCCCCTGGCCGATGCCTTTGCCGACAATTTCACCCGCCACGGCGAGATCGGTGCGGCTCTGTGCGTCATCCTCGAGGGGGAGGTGGTGGTCGATCTGTGGGGCGGCATGGCCGATCCCGACCAGGGCCGGCCCTGGCGGGAAGACACGCTCGTGCCGGTCTTCTCCAACACCAAGCTCGCAACCGCCATCCTCGCCCATCGGCTGATCGACGAGGGCCTGCTCCTGCCCGACGTGCCCGTCACCCGCTGGTGGCCCGAATATGCCGCCGCCACCCCCGCAAAGGCCGATACCACGCTGCATGACATGCTGGCCCATCGCGCCGGTCTCCCGGCCTTTCCCACCCCCCTGCCCAAAGGAGCCTTTCTCGACTGGGGCGCCATGGTGGGCCGACTCGAGAAGGCCGCCCCGCTCTGGGCACCGGGGACGGATCATGGTTACCACATGCTCACTTTCGGCTGGCTCGTGGGCGAGGTGCTGCGTCGCGCCGGCGGAGCCGGGCTCGACGCACTCTTCCGGGACCGCATCGCGGGCCCGCTCGGCATCGATCTGCACATCTCCCTGCCCGAGAGCGAGGATCACCGCGTCGCCCTGGTCCTGAAAGGCCGCATCGACCGGGAGAACCCGCCCGCACCCTTCTATGCCGCCGTCTTTGCCGACCCCGATTCACTTCAGGGGCGGGCCATGCTCAACACCGGTCGCTGGGACTGGAACGACCCCGCCTATCGCCGGGCCGAGATCGGCGCGGCAGGTGCCGTCGGCACGGCACGCGGGCTTGCCGGGCTGGTGTCACCGCTGGCGATGGGCGGCGGCGATCTTCTCTCGGCCGAGCGCGTGGCGGCGCTGGCGCGGCCCGTCTCCCGCGGCCCCGACCGGCTGCTCCTCGCCGACACCGCCTTCTCGGAAGGAGCCATGCTCGCCATGCACTCCCCCGATGGGATGCGCGACATGGATTTCCCCATACCTCCCGGCAGTTTCGGTCATGTCGGCATGGGCGGGAGCTTCGTGCTCGCCGACCCCGCCCGCCGCCTCGCCACAGCCTATGTGATGAACCGGCTCGGCGAGGGCCTTCTCGTCAACGAACGGGGCCGGCACATTCTTGTCACGCTCGACCGGCTGCTGCCTCCCCGCCGCGCGACCGGCTGACCCGTTCGCGCCAATGCATGACGGTTCATCCATGTGGTCCCGGCATGGCGAACCGGCTGAAGGGCGGGCGGCGACACATTCTTCTTGGCATCGGACGGGGAAGCGCTATCCTCGAGACATTGACCGGCTTTCTGATCCCGCCCCTTGCTGTCCCGTTCATTGTAGATGCGTTTGTCCATGTTCCTTCCCCGCGCTTTCATCCGCATGACCGCGCTTGCGGTCCTTGTCGGCGGCCTCCTTTCCCAGAACGCCGGCGCCCAGGAAACGCCCTGCGGCGGGGATTTCGGCCGATTCGTCCAGGGGCTCGCGCGCGAAGCCATCGCCCGCGGCCACGATCCGGCGGCCGTGCGCCGCTTCTTCGCCCATGTCAGGCCCGACCCGAAGGTGCTCGGACGCGACCGGGCCCAGGGCGTCTTCCGTCTCACCTTCACCGAATTCGCTCGTCGGGTGATTTCGAAGAACCGGCTGGTCGTCGGCCGCCGCAGGGCGAAGGAAGCTGCCGCCATCCTCGCCGAGGCCGAGCGGCGCTTCGGCGTGCCGGGGCCGGTGCTTCTCGCCCTCTGGGCCCTCGAGACCGACTACGGCGCCTTTCAGGGCGACTTCAACACGCTGAATGCCCTCGTCACCCTCGCCCATGACTGCCGCCGGCCCGCCCTCTTCCGCCCGCAGATCTTCGCCGCTCTCAGCCTGTTCGAGAAGGGCGATTTCGACCCGGTCCGCACCACCGGCGCCTGGGCAGGCGAGATCGGCATGGTACAGATGCTTCCCGCCGACATATTGCGCCTCGGCGTCGATGGCGACGGCGACGGTCATGTGCGCCTGAAGGAAAGTGCCGCCGATGCCCTTCTCACGGGGGCGCGGCTCCTGAAGGAGTTCGGCTGGCACCGCGGCGAGCCGTGGATGGTCGAGGTACACGTGCCGCCCGATCTCGACTGGACGCTCACCGGTCTTGTCGCCCGCCGCCCGGTCCGCGCCTGGCGCGCCGACGGGGTGCGGCTGCGCTACCGTCCCCGCTGGCCGGTGAAGGACGACATGCCGGCCGCGATCATCCTGCCACAGGGCCGCAAGGGGCCGGTCTTCATGGTGTTCCGCAATTTCGACGTCTTCTTCGAATGGAACCAGAGCTTCGTCTATGTGACGACGGCGGCCTATTTCGCCACCCGCCTTGCCGGCGCACCCCCATTCGACCCGGGCAATCCCGACCCGCCGCTTTCCCTTGCCGAGATGAAGGCGCTGCAGAAGAAGCTGCGTGCCCGCGGCCATGATGTCGGCCGGATCGACGGGGTGCTCGGCGCCGGCACCCGCGCCGCCGTCCGCAAGGAACAGGCGCGCCTTGGCCTGCCGGCCGATGGCTGGCCGACGCGGACGCTCCTCGAGCGGCTCTGATCGCGCTGAAGATCCTAGCGGCCCCGAGGAATCAAGGCCGGGAAGCCACCGGATGAAGGGGCGGAAGGGAGCCCGCCACCACATGACCGGCCCTTCGCCGCCCCGCCCCGTCTCCCGCTTCCGACCACCGCCCTGCGAGAAGCATCACGGCGCCGAGACGCAGACGGCCCGGGCCGCTCAGTAGCTCTCAAGCATGTTCTCGAAATCCTCGATCAGCCCGGTCCAGATGGTGAAGGTTTCGCCGAAATCGGCCTCGTCGAGCCCTTTCCTGCCGAGGAAGACGTCGTATTCGAGATGCACCGCCGCATCGTCCTTCCCGTCGCGATAGGCACGGGCATAGCGATAATTGCGGTTCCAGCCATCGAGAACGTCGAAAGGAACCGGCCCGTCGAGCCCGTATCCGGCGTGATACTGAATCGATGAGCACTCCCGGCCCCGGGTGCAGCCGAAGAAATAGATCGAGAAGCGGGTGCCGTAATAGCGGCCCTGGAGGAGCGGATCGCCCTGTTCGTCCTCGGTCAGCTTCATCGGCACGCCTTCATTGAGAAAGTAGGCCTGCATGGCCACCGGGTCGGAGGCGACGACATTGCCGGCCGCAGCGCCCGCCGCCGTCAGGGCGGCACAGACAAGAGCGGCAGGAACGGAGCGAAGGCGGGTCAGAACAGTCATCATTCACGATTCCTCATGAGGCGTTTCTTCGATCCTGCACATGACCGGCGGCGGGGGCAACCTGTCAGGCCACCAGCCGCTCGGCCCCCTCGAGATCGACGCTGACGAGCTGGCTCACCCCCTGCTCCGCCATGGTGACGCCGAAGAGCCGGTCCATGCGGCTCATGGTGATGGCATGGTGGGTGATGATGAGAAAGCGTGTTTCGGTGCGACGGATCATCTCGTCGAGCAGATCGCAGAAGCGGGTGACGTTGGCGTCGTCCAGCGGGGCATCGACCTCGTCGAGCACGCAGATCGGCGCCGGGTTGGCGAGAAAGACGGCGAAGATCAGCGCGAGCGCCGTCAGCGTCTGCTCCCCGCCCGAGAGCAGCGACAGGGTCGAGAGCTTCTTGCCCGGCGGCTGGCACATGATCTCGAGCCCGGCCGAAAGCGGATCGTCCGATTCGACCATTACCAGCCGTGCCTCGCCACCACCGAACAGATGGGTGAAGAGGGTGGCGAAGTTGCGGTTGACTTCCTCGAATGCCGTCAGGAGCCGCTCGCGCCCCTCGCGGTTGAGGCTCTGGATGCCAAGCCGCAACCTGGCGACGGCTGCCTCGAGATCGGTCTTCTCCCGCTCGAGGGTCTCGAATTCCTCGCGGATCCCGGCCGCATCCTCCTCGGCCCTGAGGTTGACCGCCCCCATGGCGTCGCGCTGACGGCGCAAGGTGGCGATCTCGACCTCGAGCCTTTCGAGGGGCGGCACTTCCTCGGGCGTCACCTCGAGAGCCTCGAGAAGCGATTCGGGGCGATGGCCGGTCTCCTCCTCCAGCATGGCGGCGGCCTCGCGCAGGGCCTCGCGGGCACCCTCGGCCCGCGCTTCGGCCCCGGCCCGCGCCTCGCGCGCCGCCCCGAGCGCCGCCTCGGCCTGGCGCAGCCGATGCGCCGCTTCCTGAAGCGCGGCCTCGCCCTTGCCGAGAGCCACACCGGCGGCGGCCTTGCGCGCCTCCGCCGTCTCGAGCTCGGCATCGAGCCGCGCGATGTCGGCCGCGATGGCCTCGGGACGTGCCTCCAGGGCATCGAGCGTCTCCCGGGCTTCGCCGAGCCGGGTCTCCAGAGCGGCGATCCGCTCGCCGGCCGTCTCCTGCCGGTGGCGCCAGCCGGAAAGCTCGCGGGTGATTTCCTGCCGCCGTCGCGTCCGCGCTTCGACCTCGCGCATGAGCGCGCTTTCCTCGGAGCGACGCTGAAGCATCTCCCGGCGCATGTCCTCGACCGCGGTGCGCTTTTCCTCGAGCGCCATCCGCAGCGCCGCCGGATCCTCGAGCGCCGCCAGAGCCGCCTGAGCCTCCTCGAGCCGGACCCGCGCCGCCGCCGCTTCTTCGGCATGGCGCCGGGCCGCGAGTTCGAGCTGCTCGCGCTGCCCGGCGGCGATGTTGCGTTCCGCCTCGGCCTTCGACAGCGCCCGCGAAGCCTCGGCCAGCGCCCGGTCTGCCGTGCGGCGGGCCTCCCGGGCCGCCTTCTCCTCCCCGGCCACCTCCGCCAGCTGACGGCGCAACAGCGCGTGAGCCTGCCGTGCCCCCTCGGCCCGGGCCCGGGCTTCCTCGAGCTCATGGCGCAACGCTTCCAGCCGGTTCAGCTGGCGCAGGCGCAGCGCGGCCGAACCGGCGGCGTCACCGGCGGCGATGCGGTAGCCGTCCCAGCGCCACAGATCGCCCTCGCGGCTGACGAGCCGCTCGCCCGGCCCGAGCAGGGGTTGCAGACGCGCCCCGTCCTCCACCCTCTCGACCACACCGATGCGGGCAAGGCGCCGTGCCAGCACCGGCGGCGCATCGACATGCGCGGCCAGGGGTGTCACCCCCGCGGGCCAGGAGGGCGGAGCAAGATCATCCTCCAGCGCGACCCAGCCGCTTTCCTCGGCCTCGGCCGCTTCGCCCTCGAGCTCGGGCGCCTGCAGGTCGTCGCCGAGCGCTGCGCCTACCGCCGCCTCCCAGCCGGGCGCGACCCTGAGCCGGTCGAGCAAGGCGTCGGTCTCGGATGCCTCGCGCTCAACGAGCCGGCGCAGGGCATCGAATTCGGCCTGAAGCGCCCCTTCCTCGCCCTCCATCTGCGACAGATGCGCCCGGGCCTCGGCCTCCCGCTCCTGAAGGGCCGCGCGGCGGGCCTCGATCTCGAGATGGGTGTCCTCCGCAGCGCGGGTGGCGGCTTCGGCATCGGCAAGCTGCCGGGCCGCCTCTGCCATCGCCGCTTCGGCCGCCGTCTCGCGGGCCCGGGCCTTCTCCGCCTCGGCCTGCGCCTTCTCCGCCTCGCGGGCGTTGCGTTCCGCCATCCGGGCCGCATCGTTCACCAGCCGCTCCGCCGACTGATGGCGCGCCGTGAGCCGGGCAAGGTCTTCCGAGAGCGCATCGAGCGCCGCTTCCCCCTCCTTGAGCCGTTCGGCCGCCTCGCGCGCCGCGGCCGAGGCGGCGGCGATCCGCTCGTCAGCCCCTTCGGCGGCCTTCTCGATCTCGCGGGCCTCCCATTCGAGGCGGGAGATGGTGCCGGCCGCATCCTTCGCCAGCGCCTCCTCGCGGGCCATGTCCTCGCCAAGCTGGGCGATGGTGCGACGGGTGCGGTCGATCTCGTCGCGGACGCGCTCGGCCTCGGCCCGGAGCCGGTCGCGTTCGAGGGCGAGCCGCTGCACAAGCGCGGCGGCGATCGCCCTTTCCTCGCGCAGGGGCGGCAAGGCGGCCTCGGCATCCCCATGCATCCGCATCGCCTCGGAAGCCTCCGCCGAAAGCCGCGCGACCTCCCCGGTCCGCGCCCGAAGCTCGGCATCGGCCGCCGCCGCCGCCTCTCCCGCCGCCTGCCAGCGACGGTAGAGAAGAAGCGCCTCTGCCTTGCGCAGCTTCGCTCCGATCTCGCGGTAGCGCGCCGCCTGTCGCGCCTGCCGCGCGAGAGCAGCCAGCTGCCCCTTGAGCTGTTCGAGCACGTCCTCGATGCGCTCGAGATTGCCCTCGGTCGCGTTCAGCCTCAGTTCCGCCTCGTGGCGCCGCTGGTAGAGTCCGGCGATGCCTGCCGCCTCCTCGAGGATCCGCCGCCGCGCCGCCGGCTTGGCGTTGATGAGTTCGGCGATCTGCCCCTGACGCACGAGGGCCGGCGAATGAGCCCCGGTCGAGGCATCCGCGAACAGCATCTGCACATCGCGCGCCCGCACATCCTTGCCGTTGACCTTGTAGGCCGACCCCGCGTCGCGAGTGATGCGGCGGACGACCTCGAGCGTGTCGCTGTCGTTGAAGGCGGCCGGGGCGGTGCGGTCGGAATTGTCGATGGTGAGGGCGACCTCGGCAAAGTTGCGCGGCGGCCGCGTGGCGGAACCGGCGAAGATCACGTCCTCCATCCCGGCGCCGCGCATCGCCTTGGGCCGGTTCTCCCCCATCACCCAGCGCAGCGCCTCGAGAAGGTTCGACTTGCCGCAGCCATTGGGCCCGACGATGCCGGTCAGCCCCTCGCGGATGAGAAGCTCGGTCGGATCGACAAAACTCTTGAACCCGTTGAGACGAAGGCGGGTGAACTGCACGGGATCCTCTGCTTCTCTCGGCCGGGCGATGCCGGGGCTGCGATTCAACGATCAAGGATGCGCGAGGGGGGCGCCCCTGTCAACGCGATAGCCAGATCTGGCGATCGAATGGCAGCGGCCCACCAGATATTGCCACCCTTGCAGTCAGCGAAGACCATCCAGCGCGACAGAGAAGCGGCAGAAAAGCGTTGACGGGGGCCGCGAAGGGCGAATAATGGAGCCTGCACGGTTCCCCAAAGGGATGCAAAGCATCCGGGGTGAAACGGGAATGCGGTACAGGGCGACCCATGCCGGGGCCCGAAGCCGCAGCCGCCCCCGCGACTGTATGCGGCGAGTGCGCTCCATCATGCCACTGGCAAAGGCCGGGAAGGCGGAGCCGCGTGATGACCCGCGAGCCAGGAGACCGGCCGTGCATCGGTTCCATCAAGCCCCGTCGGGTGGACGGGAAAGGAGAGACACATGACCACGACCAGATCCGTCGCCGCAAAGGCGCTTCCTCTCGCCAGTCAGCTGCCGGCCATTCTGGGTGCCGGCGCGATCGCGCTGGTGCTGATCTTCTTCGCCGGCTTCGCCGAGACCGCCGTCTTCCACGACAGCGCGCATGACGCCCGGCATTCGATCGGCTTCGCCTGCCACTGATCCATCCAGCCCTGCAACCGGGCTCCCCCCGGCCCGCTTCCTGCCCCGCAAGGGGCGGGACGGATGATCCGTGCGCCGGGCCGGCCTCACGGAGGACTTCGACATGCTGAAGAGACTGCTTGCCGGCGGGCTGCTCGCCGGTCTCGGGGCGGGTGTGCTCGCCGCCGTGCTGCAATTGTGGCTGACCGTGCCGCTGATCCTCGAAGCCGAGCTCTACGAGACCGGCGTGCTCACCCATTTCGCCCCCGCTCAGGCCGAAGCGACGAATGCCGAGGAGAAAAGGGCCGCGGTCGCGGCCCACGAAAAGGCCCATCAGGAGGAAGAAGGCGCTCTCCGGCGCCATGTGCTGACCTTTTCGGCCGATCTCGTTACCTGGACGGCCTTCGCCATTCTGCTCTCGATCGCCATCTCGCTGGCGCAGGGGGCGGGACTGGCCGGTCCGCTCGACTGGCGGCGCGGCATCGTCTGGGGCATGTGCGGCTTTCTCGCCGTCCACCTCGCCCCGGCCGCCGGCCTGCCGCCCGAGCTGCCCGGCAGCTCGGCCGCCCCGCTCGCGGCCCGGCAGATCTGGTGGACCGCGACGGTCATCCTCACCGCCGCCGGCATCGCCTTCATCGCCTTCGGAAGGGGCTGGTGGCCGGTGGCGCTCGGCCTCGGGCTCGTGCTCCTGCCCCATCTCGCCGGCGCACCGCACCCCGAGGAATTCGGCGGTGTGGTGCCGCCCGAGCTGCAGGGGCTGTTCGTCGGCCGGGCTCTGGCAGTGAACGGGGCCGCCTGGCTCGTCATGGGCGCGCTCGCCGGGCTCTACTGGGGGCGGGAACACCACAACACCTGATCGCCGTCTGTTCGGCAGACGCGAACACATCGACCTTGCCAACCACGAAAGGAGAGCAACCATGCATATCGAACCCGGCGTCGTGACCGGCGCCAAGATCGCCCTCTCCTACGCCACCGCCGCCGGCGCGATGCTTTACGCCGGCAAGCTTGCCCTGCGGGAGATGCGCGCCCGCGGGATCGGCTCGGTGCTCGCCCGCAGCGCCATCGCCACCGCCGCCGTCTTCACCTTCTTCGAGATCTTCCCACACCACCCGGTGGGCGTCTCGGAGGTGCACCTGATCCTCGGCTCGAGCCTGTTCCTGATCCTTGGCGCCGCGCCGGCGGCGATCGGCCTTGCCCTCGGTCTCCTGATCCAGGGCCTGTTCTTCGCACCTTTCGACCTGCCGCAATTCGGGATGAACGTCACAACGCTCCTCGTGCCGCTCTTCGGCATCGCGGCGCTCGCGCGGCGGATCATTCCGGCCGATACGCCCTATGTCGATCTCGGCTACCGTCACACCTTCGCCCTGTCGGTGGCATTCCAGGCCGGCATCGTCAGCTGGGTGGCGTTCTGGGTGCTCTATGGCCGGGGGCTGGGAGCCCTGCCCGAACTCGCCACCTTTGCCGGCGCCTACATGCTCGTGGTGCTGATCGAGCCGCTGGTCGATCTGGCGCTCCTGGCCGGCGCGAAGGCCATCCGGGGGCTCGGCAGGAGCGGTCTCGTGACGCGGCGGCTCTTCGCCCCCGCCTCGTCCTGAGCGCACGACCGCTTGACAGACCCGGCGCCCCGGGCTTGTGAGAAGAGGCATGCGGCCCCGACCCGCCGTCGGGGCCGCTTCAAGGAGAGGACCCATGTTCCGCAAGATCCCCGCCACCGTCATCACCGGCTTTCTCGGCGCCGGCAAGACCACCCTCATCCGCAACCTGATGGAGAGTGCCGGCGGCAGGCGCATTGCCCTCATCGTCAACGAGTTCGGCGATGTCGGCGTCGATGGCGACATCCTCAGGGGCTGCGGCAACGAGGCCTGCGGCGAGGAAGACATCGTCGAGCTGGCCAATGGCTGCATCTGCTGCACGGTCGCCGAGGATTTCATTCCCACCATGCAGGCCCTGATCGAGCGTGACGCGCCACCCGATCACATCATCATCGAGACATCGGGGCTCGCCCTGCCCCAGCCTCTCGTGCGTGCCTTCGGCTGGCCCGAGATCCGCACGCGGGTGACGGTGGACGGGGTGGTGACCCTCGTCGACGCGCGGGCGGTGGCCGATGGTCGCTTCGCGCATGACCCCGCCGCAATCGAGGCGCAGCGGCAGGCCGACGACATGCTCGACCACGAAACCCCGCTTTCGGAACTCTTCGAGGATCAGCTCGCCTGCGCCGACATGGTCGTCATCAACAAGACCGATCTCGTGAAGGAGGAGGATTGCGCCGCTCTCGAGGCCGATATTGCCCGCCACGTGCGACCCGGCGTGTCGATCGTCCGCACCGCCCATGGCCGCCTGCCAACGGATGTGCTGCTCGGGATCGGTGCCGCTGCCGAGGCCGACATGGCCGGGCGCAGCGCGCCCCATCACGACCACGGTGACGGAGATCATCATCACGAGCATGACCATGACGACTTCACCAGCTTTCTGGTCGAGACCGGGGAGATAGCCGACCAGGCGGTCTTCCTCGAGGCATTGCGCGAGGTAATCGCCGCTCACGACGTGCTGCGGCTCAAGGGCTTCGTGCCGGTCACCGGCAAGCCGCTCAGACTCGCCATCCAGGCGGTCGGGCCGCGCGTCGAGAGCTGGTTCGAGCGGCCCTTCGCCCCGGACGAGGAGCGGCAGGGGCGGCTCGTCGTCATCGGACAGGCGGGGCTCGACCAGGTTGCCATTACGGGCGCCCTTGCCGAAGCCGCAGGCCGAAGGGCGGCCTGAGATGGCCGGCGCCACGCTCCGCATCACCATCGAGGATCCGCTGTCAGCCGACGGGCGCGCCCTGCTCGAGGGGTCCGAAGCGGCGCTGCGCGAGCACTACGGCCCCGACGAGTGCTTCACCTTCACCCCGGAGGAGCTGGCCCGGCCCGGTATCGCCTTCCTCGTCGCCCGCGAGGCCGAAGGTGTGCCGCTGGGCTGCGTCGCCCTGGTCGACATGGGGGGCTACGGCGAGATCAAGCGGCTCTACGTGCGTCCCGAAGCTCGCGGCCGGGGCGTGGCCGACGCGCTGATGGACGCGGCCGAGGCCCGCGCCCGCGAGGCCGGGCTTGGCCTGATGCGGCTCGAAACCGGGCCGAAGCTCACCGCTGCCGTCTCCCTCTACCGCCGACGGGGCTACCGTGAGCGCGGGCCCTTCGGCGATTATGCGGCGCACCCGGCCAGCCTGTTCATGGAAAAGGCGCTCTGATGCATCTTCTCGCCGCGACACCGGGCACGATCGCCGACGGCACCGAGCCCGTCGATCCGGGGCAGAGCCCGGCCGATCTCGTCGTCATCAGCGCCGCCGACAGCGAGATCGCCACCCTCGCTGAAGCCCGGGCGCTCCTCGGAGAGGCGGCACCGAGCCTCCGGCTCATCAATATCGCCCATCTTGCTCATCCATATTCGGTCGATCTGCATCTCGACCAGTGCGCCACCCATGCCCGGCTGGTGGTGGTGCGCGTGCTTGGCGGGATGGGCTATTGGCGCTATGGCGTCGAGCAATACTCGGCCCGGCTGCGCGAGGCCGGGGTGAAGGTGGCATTCCTGCCCGGAGACGAGAACCCCGACGCCGAGCTTGCCGCCCTCTCCACGATTCCCGCCGAGGACTACCTCGCGCTGCACCGGGCGCTTGCCGAAGGCGGGGTGGACAACGCGGTCACCTTCCTGCGCCACGCCAGGGCCATGCTCGACGATGCCGAACGGCCGCCGGCGCCGCGGCCGCTTGTGCGGGCCGGGCTCTGGTGGCCCGGCGAAGGGGCGGGGCAGGTCGATCTCGAAACGCTCCGGGGACATTGGCCCGAGGGCGGGGCGATCGTGCCGGTCGTCTTCTACCGCGCGCTGCTGCAGGGCGGCGGTCTCGGCCCGGTGACCGATCTCGTCACCGCGCTGCACCGGCGGGGACTCGCACCGTTGCCGATCTTCGTCACATCGCTGAAGGACCCTGTTTCCGCCGCCTTTCTTGCCGACGTCTTTGCCGAGGCGCCGCCCGCGGTGATCCTCAACCTCACCAGCTTCGCCACCGGCACGCCCCATGAGGGAGAATCGGGCGCCGTCAACCCGCTGGCCGATACCGCTGCCAACGGGGCGCCGATCCTCCAGGCGGTCCTCGCCTCGACACCCGAGAGTTTCCACGACGACAACCCCGCCTCGCTCACCGGCCGCGACATCGCGATGAATGTCGCCCTGCCCGAGATCGACGGGCGAGTGCTCACGCGGGCGATCGCCTTCAAGAGCGAGGCGCGCTTCGACCCGGCGGTGGAATGCGCCATCGCCACCTGGAAACCGCGCGCGGACCGCATCGCCTTCGTCGCCGATCTCGCCGCCCGCTGGGTGCGGCTGCGGCAAAAGCCGCCGGCCGGGCGACGGGTCGCCATCGTCCTGGCCAACTATCCCAATCGCGACGGACGACTCGCCAACGGGGTCGGTCTCGACACGCCAGCTGCCACCGTCAAGGTGATGCAGGCCCTTGCGGGCGCAGGTTACGGGCTGCAGGGCATCCCGGCCGATGCCGACGCGCTGATGGCGCGGCTCATGGCCGGGCCGACCAACTGGCTGGTCGACCGCTTCGCCCGCGAAGGCGGCGTCGATCTCTCACTCGCCGACTACATGATCGACTACGGCGCGCTGCCCGACCCGCTCCGCCGCGCCATCGAGGAACGCTGGGGACCGCCCGAGGCCGACCCGTTCTTCGTGCCGGGCGAGACCGATTGCGGCCGTTTCCGCCTCTCGATCCACCAGTTCGGCAATGTCGTCGTCGGCATCCAGCCGGCACGGGGTTACAACATCGATCCGAAGGATACCTACCATTCCCCCGATCTGGTGCCGCCCCACAACTACCTCGCCTTCCATTTCTGGTTGCGGCACCAGTTCGGAGCCGATGCCATCGTTCACATGGGCAAGCACGGCAATCTCGAATGGCTGCCCGGCAAGGCGGTGGCGCTCGAAGCGAGCTGCTGGCCCGAGGCGGCGCTCGGGCCCATCCCCCACATCTACCCCTTCATCGTCAACGATCCGGGCGAGGGCACCCAGGCCAAGCGGCGGGCGCAGGCGGTGATCATCGACCACCTCACCCCGCCCCTGACCCGGGCCGAGAGCTACGGCCCGCTGCGCGATCTCGAAGCGCTGGTCGATGAGTATTACGAGGCCGCCGGCGTCGATCCGCGGCGGGTGGAGCGGCTGAAGGGCGAGATCGTCACCCTGTGCGAGGCCACCGGCATTGCTGCCGATGCCGGGCTTTCGGGCGAGGATGTCGAGGCCGATCTCGCCCGGCTCGACGCTTGGCTGTGCGATCTCAAGGAAGCGCAGATCCGTGATGGGCTGCATATCTTCGGCGTCTCGCCCGAAGGGCGGCAGGCGCGCGATCTGGTGCAGGCGCTGGTGCGGATTCCCCGCGGCGACGGCAAGGGGGGAAACGCCTCGCTCGTGCAGGCGCTGGCCGCCGATCTCGGCCTCGATCTCGATCCGCTCGATTGCGACATGGCCGCGCGCTGGGAAGGGCCGCGCCCCGCCCTTCTGGCCGATCTCACCCCCGATCGCTGGCGCAGCACGGGCGACACCGTCGAGCGGCTCGAGCTCTTCGCCGCAAGGCTGATTGAGGGCTGGCGGCCCGCTGACTGGCCCGCCGGCTGGCCGG
>WFPA01000278.1 GCA_015487815.1 Albidovulum sp. | reverse complement strand
GGCGGAGCCAGTCGGCAAAGAGCGGTGCCACCTCGTGGGGCAGGCGCAGCATCACCCAGGCGGCCGAGCGCGCCCCGGCCGCGGCGGCGGCCTCGAGCACTGCCTCGATGCCGCTGTCGGTCAGCCCCGGAATGACGGGGGCGACCATCACCCGCACCGGGATGCCGGCCTCGGCGAGGCGGCGGATGGTTTCGATCCGGCGGTGGGGTGCCGGCGCCCGGGGCTCCATCCGCCGCGCCAGCGCCGCCTCGAGCGTGGTGACGGTGATGCCGACATGAACGAGGCCGAGCCCGGCCATTGCCCCGAGCACGTCGATGTCGCGTTCGATCAGCACGCCGCGGGTGACGATCGCCACCGGGTGGCGGCAGACGGCCAGAAGCTCGAGCACCTCGCGGGTGATCCCGAGCCGCCCCTCGACCGGCTGCCACGGGTCTGTATTGGTGCCGAGCGCGATCGGGGCGACCTTGTAGCGCTTCTTCGCCAGCGCACGGCGCAGCAGCTTCGCCGCTTCGGGCCTGGCGAGGATGCGGGTTTCGAAGTCGAGCCCCGGCGAGAGGTCGAGAAAGGCATGGGAGGGGCGGGCGTAGCAGTAGATGCAGCCATGCTCGCAGCCGCGATAGGGGTTGACGGAGCGGTCGAAGGGCACGTCGGGAGAGCTGTTGCGCGTGAGGATGGTGCGCGCCGGGTCGGTCGCGACCTCGGTGCGAAGAAGCGGCGCCGCGCCTTCGGACGGGGCGGGCCAGCCGTCATCGACCGGCTCGTGATGGATGGCATGGAAGCGGATCGCCGGGTTTGCGGCCGCGCCCCTGCCACGCAGGCGTTGCCCGGGTGGGCGTGGCGGCGCGCTTTCGGCCTTCGCGGCGCGTGCGGGCCGGGCGAGGGTCGGGTCATGGGGGGTGATGGAGCCACTCTCTGTCATGGCGCCAAACTAGAACATAATGAGAACATTTGCAAGCCATGTCGCCCGGCGCGTCTCGCAGGTCGCCTGCGGCCTCGCGGGGGTGTCGTCCGTGGGCGAGCGTGGCGCATGTGGACCGGGGGCGGCAAGCGTGCCGCCCGTGCGATGGAGGGCTGAACATGGCCGAGGAAGAAGACGAGATCATCCTGTCCGAACTCGATGACGAGGAACTCGTCGAGCAGATGCACGACGACCTCTACGACGGTCTCAAGGAGGAGATCGAGGAGGGGGTGCGGATCCTGCTCGAACGCGGCTGGGCGCCTTACAGGGTGCTGACCGAGGCGCTGGTCGCCGGCATGAAGATCGTCGGCGACGATTTCCGCGACGGCATCCTGTTCGTGCCCGAGGTGCTGCTGGCGGCCAACGCCATGAAGGCCGGCATGGCGATCCTGCGGCCGCTTCTCGTCGAGACCGGCGCCCCCAAGATGGGCAAGATGGTGATCGGCACCGTCAAGGGCGACATCCATGACATCGGCAAGAACCTCGTCGGCATGATGATGGAGGGCGCCGGCTTCGAGGTGATCGATCTCGGCATCAACACCGAGGCCGAGGAATACATCGAGGCCCTCGAGCGCGAGAAGGCCGACATCCTCGGTATGTCGGCGCTCCTGACCACCACCATGCCCTACATGAAGGTGGTGATCGACGAGATGAAGAGCCGCGGCATCCGCGACGACTACATCGTCCTCGTCGGCGGTGCCCCGCTCAACGAGGAATTCGGCAAGGCGATCGGCGCCGACGCCTATTGCCGCGACGCGGCAGTGGCGGTCGAGACGGCCAAGAGCTTCATGAAACGCCGCCACAACATGGCCGAGGCCTGAGCCGCCGCGCCAGGCGGGGCAGGGGGGAGAGGGCGGAGTCATCCGTCGGCCCGCTGCCGGGCGGATCGTGAATGACGGATCGCGCGGCGCGGCGCCGCGGGCTGATGAGCACAGGGCGGTGGCGCGGTCACCCTCGGTCGCAGGCAGGTGCCTCAAGGGACGCGATGGCCATCGCCCGTGCCCCTCTGTGCAAGTCCCGGAAAGCATGGGCCCGAATGACGGGTGGCCGGCATGTCGAAGGCGCGGCCTTCGCGCTCCGCGTTGAGCGCCCGATCGGTCTTCGTCTCGGCGGGCCGACGGGGCCGCAGCTCCGACATGACGGGAGCGGTGACCGATGCAGCTGTCGTCCGGCATCTCTGTCGGGGGCGAGACCGGATGCCGGGAGCACCGGAGCCGGGGGCGGAGCAGCGCAAGGGCCAGGGGCCGATCCGGGGCTTCGTCATCCGTCCCGTCGCCGCTCGAGCGCCAGCGGCATGCCCCAGGGGCACTTCTCCGTTGCGCCGCCGCCTCGGTCAACAGCACGTCCAGGCTCACGGTTCCGGCCTTGCGTTCGCGGGGCGGCCCGGCCTGCCGCGCCAGCCGGCCGACAGGAACGGGTTGGCCCGGAACGCCCAGACAAATCCGCGAACATGCCTCGTTCTCGTCAAGAACCGTGATGATTCTCGATGACAGACGGGCAGGCCGGTGCGTGCGGAGACGGGTGCCTGCCGGCCCGGTCAGGCCGCAGGCGAACGAGCGGGGCACGAGATGAACATGCAGGGCATCACACGACGGGCGATCCCTTCAATGAGCGCCATCGCACCGCACGCCGCCCCCCCGGCTTCGGGAACGGTGGTCGAGGTGCTGCAGCTCTATCTGCGCTTCTGTCTCGTCTATCTCCTGCTGGCGCTCGTCATCGCGCATTTCTATCTGCCATCCGGCCAGAGCATGCTTGTTTCCTTCTATGCCAGCCTGCTGATCCTCGAAGGGATCGGGCGGACCTATCTTCTGGGGGTGGCAGCCGGTCTCGCCCTGCTGGTGGTGCTGGTCGGTCCGCGGGAGTTCCTCGCGCGGATCCATGCGGCCGGTCTGGCGCTGCTCGCTGCCATTGCCCTGTCCACCGGCTACATGCTGATCAAGAATGCGCTGCCGTATCTCACCCCCTATTTCGCCGATGCCCTCCTCGCCGATATCGACTCCCGGCTCCATTTCGGGATCAGCCCCTGGAAGCTTACTCACGCTCTGGGAGACGGGGAGATGTCGGTCGGCCTTCTCGAGACGGTCTATCTCGTCATCTGGTCCTTCCCGGCGATGACCCTGCCGATCATTCTCGCCCTGACCGACCGGGATGCCGCCCGCGTGCGGCGCACCCTCATTCTCTATGCTGCTGCCTGGATCCTGATCGGCAATGTGCTGGCCCTGGCGGGGCTCTCGGTCGGACCGGTCTATTACGACCGCCTTCTCGGGGGGACGCGCTTTGCCGATCTGGTCGCCGCCCTGCAGCAAAGCGGCGTGACCACCTCCTCCTTCGGCATCATCCAGGAGCGGCTGTGGGAAGTCTATCGCCAGTCGGCGGTGGTGATCGGCTCCGGCATTTCCGCCTTTCCCAGCGTCCATGTGGCCGTGGCGACGGTGACGGTGATCTATCTCGCCGAACGCAGCCGCCGCTGGCTGATTCCCGGCATTCCCTTCCTGGCGCTGATCCTGTTCACCTCGGTCTATACCGGCTATCATTACGCCATCGACGGCTATGCCTCGATCCTGATCGTCCTCATGCTCTGGTGGCTGCTGCGCCGCCGCGAGAGCAAGCCGGGCTGAGCCGGCCGCTCGCGCCTGCGGGCGGGGCTGCGGGACATGGCGGAACGTGGCAGGACATGCCGGACCGTGGCGGATGCGTGAAGGCGGCTGTGCGGGGAAGGGCAAGGTGTGCCCGGATGTCGAGCGGAAGGCGGAGCCTGTGCCGGCAGCGGCAGGCGATGCGACCGCCGGCGGACCGGCGCCGCACATCATCCGAAGGGCTGACCGGGCGCTCTGGCCGGGGCGGGCCGAGGAAAGGGCGGAGGAGACAGACATGCCGGCACGGGATGAGGAAAACGTCTCCGCTTCCTCCCGCCGTCGTGGCGGACGCAAGGCGCGGCGGGCGGCCCATGTTGTGCGCGCCGCACCGGGCGGGCGGATCGCTTCCGGCGGGACGGGCGGGCTCCTTGTCATCGCCTGCGGCGCGCTTGCCCGCGAGATCCGCAGTCTCGTTCGTCTCAATGGCTGGGATCATGTCACGCTCCTGTGCCTGCCGGCCGATCTCCATCTCGTCCCGGAAAAGATCCCCGACGCGGTGGCCGCCACCGTAGAGGCCAATCGTGGCCGCTTCGCCGAAATCCTGGTGGCCTATGGCGATTGCGGCACCGGCGGAGAGCTGGCGCGCCGCTGTGCCGCGCTCGGGGTCGAGATGCTGCCCGGCGCCCATTGCTATGCCTTCTTCAGCGGTGTTGACGATTTTGCCGCGCGCGACGAGCCGGGGACCTTCTATCTCACCGACTTTCTCGTCCGCCAGTTCGACGCCTTCGTATGGAAACCCCTCGGTCTCGACCGCCACCCCGAGCTCAAGGACGCCTATTTCGGCCATTACGACAAGCTCGTTCATCTCGCGCAGATGGATGACCCGGCGCTGGCCGAAGCGGCGGCCGCGGCGGCGGCGCGCCTCGGACTGGCCTTCGAGCGGCGCTTCACCGGCTTCGGTGATCTGGCGCGGGTGCTCGAGGCGGCGGCGGGCACGGCCGCCAGGCGGGAGACGGTATCAGGCGGGGAGGAAAGGGGCGGGGCGCACCGTGACAAAGCCCAAGCCGCCCGGAAGTCGGGCTGATGTTCCATGCCCGCCGCTTCTGCTGACGGTTCCGCTCGTCTGCCGCCGTCGTGAGCGAGCCGGTTGTGCCCCCTCCCTGCCGGCGTCCCGGAAAGGCCGTCCCGGAAACACTCTCCTTGCAGGTGCCGGACGGGGGATGCCGCGCGGTTTCCCGGCCCCCCTCTCCCGGCTCCTCATCCTCTGGCCGCCGCCCTGCTGCACCTGCACCCTTGCCCCTTGTGCGCGGTCATGGCGCGAGATGCGATCGAGCGCAGGCGACAGGGTCGGGACGGGACGCCCCGCACCCGCCAGCTCGGCGAGGGCCGAGATCAGCCGATGTAGTCGGCGCGCGAGAGGCCGTATTTGGCCATCTTCTCGTTGAGGGTACGGCGCGGCACCTTCAGCTCCTCGATCACCTTGGCGACCGATCCCTTGTGCCGCCGCATGGCGTTGTCGATCAGCATGCGCTCGAATGCCTCGACATATTCCTTGAGCGGCTTGCCCTCGGCCGAGAGCGCCCTCGGCGGGGCGTCGCGGTTCTCTTCCATCAGAAGCTGGGTGATCGATCCTTCGCCGCGCCGGCTCTGCAGCACCACGCGCTCGGCGAGGTTGATCAGCTGGCGGACATTGCCGGGCCAGGGCGCCTGCATCAGCTGGGCGGCGTCGGCGGCGGAGATCTCGGGGGGCGCGCAGCCGTAATCCTCGGCGAAGATCTCGAGATAGCGATTGAACAGGGCCAGCACGTCCTCACCGCGTTCACGCAGGGGCGGCAGGCGCAATCTGAGCGCCGCGAGGCGGTAGAAGAGATCGGGCCTGAGCGCCTGTTCGGCACCCATCCCGGCGTCGGGGTGGTTCGAGATCGAGACGATCCGCGGCAGATCGACCGTTTCGTCACCATCGAGAAGCTCGAGGAGCCGCGCCTGCACCGGCGGCGGCAGCTGTTCGACATCCTCGAGCACCAGCGTGCCGCTGCGGGCCGCTTCCACAGCCGGCGGGCGAGCCGGGTCTTCGGCCGGTCCGAACAGCAGCCGTTCGAGCTCGTCGGGGGCATGGGCGGCGCAGTTGACGGTGACGAGCCGGCTGCCCTGACGGGGGCCGGCCGCGTGAAGCGCATGGGCGACGAGACTCTTCCCCGTGCCGGCCTCACCCTCGATCAGCACGTGGCCGTCGGCCTGGGCGATGTCGAGGATCTCCTCGCGCAGCCGCTGCATCGGTGCCGAGGTGCCGACGAGCTTGCGCATGAGCGTGCTGCCATCGGCCAGCTCGCGGCGCAGCTGGCGGTTCTCGAGCACGAGCCGCCGCGCCTGCAACGCACGCCGCGCCAGATCGGACATGCGTTCCGGGTCGAAGGGCTTCTCGAGGAAGTCGTAGGCGCCGATCCGCATTGCCTCCACCGCCATCGGCACGTCGCCATGACCGGTGATGACGATCACCGGCAGCTGCGAATCCATTGCCGCCAGCCGCTTGAGAAAGGCCATGCCGCCCATGCCCGGCATCTTGATGTCGGTGATGACGATGCCGGGCCAGTCGGGGCCGATCTCGCCGAGCGCGTCTTCGGCCGAGGCGTAGGTCACCGGTGCGAAGCCCGACAGCGTGAGCCATTGGGCGATCGACTGGCGCATGTCCTCCTCGTCATCGACCACAGCGATCTTCAAGCCCTGTTTCGTTGCCATCTTTCCGCCTGTTCCGTTCTGCCTGTAACTGCCTGTCGTCTGTTCTGCCGTCCTGCCTGGGTGTGTGCGCCGTCATGGCTGCCGGACGGGGTCATTCGGCCGCGCGGCGCGGCTCCTCCTCCTGCCAGCCCGGCAGGTGGATCTCGAAGACCGCGCCACCCTGCTCGCCGTTGCGGGCCGAGAGCCGGCCGCCGAGATCGGCAACGATGCTCGAGGAGATGGCGAGGCCGAGCCCGAGCCCGTCCCCCGGCTTCTTGGTGGTGTAGAAGGGTTCGAACAGCTGGTCGAGATCGGCGATGCCCCGGCCGTTGTCGCGCACCGACAGCAGCACGTTGTCGCCGCCGGTGAGCATGATCTCGATCCGCCGCTCCGCCTGGCCACGGGTGGCGTCGATGCCGTTGCGAACGAGGTTCACCAGCACCTGTTCGAGGCGCATCTGATCCCCCATCACCATCACCGGCCGGTCGGGAAGCATGGTCTCGGTGCGGACGTTCTCGTCGCGGATCTGGGGGCGCATGATGTCGAGTGCGCCGCTCACAACATCGCGCATGTCCACCGGCCTGAGCTCGTCACCGCCCTTGCGGGCATAGGATTTGAGCTGGCGGGTGATGGTGCTCATGCGGCTGATGAGATCGTCGATCCGCTGGAAGGAGGCAATCGCCTCCTCGCGCCGGCCACGCTGGAGCAGGAGCCGGGCGCCCGCGAGATAGGTCTTCATCGCCGCCAGCGGCTGGTTGAGCTCATGGCTGACGGCGGCCGACATCTCGCCGAGCGCGGCGAGTTTCGACGACTGCTCGAGCGACTGTTCGGCGACCTTCAGGTGCCGTTCGGCCTTCTCGCGCTCGGCGATCTCCTGCTGAAGGCGCTCGTTGAGGCGCCTGAGCGCGATCGATTCGCGCTCGAAGGCGAAGGAGCGGGTGAGGGCCCGGCGCGAGAGAATGTAGAAGGCGAAGGCGGCCAGCAGCGCAAAGGCCATCAGTTCGATGGCGATGATGCCATTGATACGCTCGCGGACCGGCTCCGTGGTCGAGAAATGAATGAGGCGCCAGCCGCGGAAAGGGATGCGCACCTCGCTGCGGATGAGGCTGGTGCTGCTGCCCGGTGCGAAGCCGCCGGGCGCGAAGCGCCAGTCGCCCAGGCGGTTGCGCGCCTCCTCGAGCGCCTTCTCCGGCGGCAGTGCGGCGAGGGCCTCCTCGAGCGGCTTGTCGCGCCAGACGGGGTTCGAGGCCAGCAGCACCTCGCCGGTGCTGTCGGTGACGATGTAACCGTCGATCGTCCCGCGCCAGCCGGCCTCGATCCCCGAAAGATCGGCTTCGGCGGCGATCACCCCGAGCGGCTTGCCGTCCGCCTCGATCCGGCGGGCGTGAAAGAAGCGGCGCCGTCCGGCCTCGTCGGGGGTGATGGCGAAGACGGTGCGCGGGGTGCGCAGGGCGTCGATGAAGAAACGGGCCTGCCCCATGTCCCGACCGAGGAGTTGCCGGTCGGTGGCGGCGACCACCTTGCCCGAAGCGTCGAGCAGGATCAGCGAGCCCGGCCCGATTTCCTTGAGATAGCTGATGAGCCGGCGCGACGTGTCGGCGAAGTCGCGTTCGGACAGGGCCTTGGCGAGAGCCCCGTCGCGCGCGAGCAGCAGCGGCACGGTGGTGTAACGCTGAAGCTGCGCGGCGATGGCCGAGGCATGCAGCGCCAGCCGTCTCTCCGCCTCGGCGCGGGCCTTGCTGGCATAGCGCTCGGAGAGGAACATGTGCGTGCCGATCACCACGGCAAGCGCGATGAGAACGATGCCGATCGCCACCAGCCGGTAGAGGAGACGGTGCCCCTCCCGCTGTTCGCTCTCGGGGAGAACGTCGGCAATGGCGTCTTCCACCGCCACCTCCGGCGAGGCGGATTCCCGCTTGTCGGAACGCGTGTCCATCATGGGGCGAATCTAGGCGAGTGGCGCTGCCGTCACAAGCGTTGCCGGCCGCGGTCGGGACGATGGGCGGGGCAGCGCCGGCATGGCGGTTCTTTCGTGACCGATTTGTGGCCATTCCTGTGAGACGGAGGCAACGGGGAGCGAAAGCCGGCCGGCGGGGTCGAAGCGCGCCCCTGCCCGGAAGGGGGCGATGTCCCTCGTGGTTCGTCCGCCCGTGCGGGCCGGTCCGTCAGACGCCGGCGAGTGCCTCGGCGAGTGCGCGGAAGAGCGGAGCGCCGTCCTCGTTGCCCTGATGGGGAAAGGCGGCGCGTTCGGGATGGGGCATCATGCCGAGCACGCGGCGGTTTTCCGAGAGGATGCCGGCGATGTCGGCCAGGGAACCGTTCGGATTGTCGAGGTAGCGGAAGGCGATGCGACCTTCGCCCTCGAGCCGCGCAAGCGTCTGGGCATCGGCGATGTAGTTGCCGTCGTGATGGGCGACGGGGATCGTCACCTCCGCCCCCGGCGCATAAGCGGCCGTGAAGGGGCTTTCGGTGGTCTCCACCCTGAGCGGCACGTCGCGGCAGACGAATTTCAGCCCGGCATTGCGAATGAGGGCGCCGGGCAGGAGGCCGGTTTCGGTGAGCACCTGGAAGCCGTTGCAGATGCCGAGGACCGGGCCGCCGCGACCGGCGAAATCGACGATGGCCCGGGCGATGGGCGAGCGCGCGGCGATGGCGCCGCAGCGCAGATAGTCGCCGAAGGAGAAGCCGCCGGGAATGGCGACGAGATCGATGCCCGCCGGCAGGGCCGCTTCCTTGTGCCAGACCATGACCGGCTCGGCTCCGGCCACGGCGCCGAGAGCGTCGGCGAGGTCACGATCGCAATTCGATCCGGGAAAGACGATGACGGCGGCTTTCATCTTTGCTCCTTGACAATCGGGCGGACAGGCGACGGCGGACCATCTGTCGCCCCGCGGCCGCGAGAGGCGGTGCTCAGCGCCCGGAAATCTCGATCCGGTAATCCTCGATCACCGTGTTGGCGAGCAGCTTCTCGCACATCTCGCGGGCCCGGGCCGCGGCTGCGTCGGCATTCTCGGCCTCCATGTCGATCTCGATCAGCTTGCCCTGGCGCACCTTGTCGATGCCGGTGAAGCCGAGGGTGGCAAGAGCATGGCGCACGGCCTCGCCCTGGGGGTCGAGCACGCCGGGCTTGAGCATGATCTCGATACGGGCCTTGAAGGGGTGAGGCATGGGCGTCTCCAGCGCGGGCAGGGTCAGTTGACGAGGGTGGGGCGCTTCGGAAAGCCGTTCGCGGGCAGCAGGCCGAAGCGGCGCGCCACTTCGGTATAGGCGTCGGCCAGATCGCCGAGTTCGTGGCGGAACACGTCCTTGTCGAGCTTGCGGCCGGTGCGGATGTCCCACAGCCGGCAGCTGTCGGGGGAGATCTCGTCGGCCACGATCAGCCGTGGATAGTCGTTCTCCCAGATGCGGCCGATCTCGATCTTGAAATCGACGAGGCGGATGCCGACACCGAAGAACAGCCCCGAGAGCACGTCGTTCACCCTCAGCGCGAGGTTCACCATCTCGTCGATCTCCTGCTGGCTGGCCCAGCCGAAGGCGGCGATGTGCTCCTCGGCGACGATCGGGTCACCAAGGCTGTCGTCCTTGAGGTAGAACTCGACCAGCGGCCGCGGCAGCTGGGTACCCTCGTCCATGCCGAGCCGCCGGGTGAGCGAGCCGGCGGCGAAGTTGCGCACGACCACCTCGAGCGGGATCATCTCTGCCTCGCGCACGAGCTGTTCGCGCATGTTGAGGCGGCGGATGAAATGGGTCGGGATGCCGACATTGGCGAGGGCCAGCATGAAGAATTCGCTCAGCCGGTTGTTGAGCACGCCCTTGCCCTCGACAACCTCGTGCCGCTCGCCGTTGAAGGCGGTGGCGTCGTCCTTGAAATACTGGATGAGCGTTCCGGGCTCCGGCCCCTCGTAGAGGATCTTGGCCTTGCCCTCGTAGATCAGCTTGCGCCGTGCCATGAGAGTGTTCCTTGCCGGCCGCGGCGGTGCGCGGCGATGGGGCTCATATAGGGAGAAGCGGGAGAAGGGGCAAGCCGCGGCAGCCCGTCGCAGGGCGGCGATCCGTCTTTGGGAAGGCCTCCTCCCCTTGCTCCGGGCGGCAATGCAGGCCATATCGGGGCCAAGGCCCGACGCCGGCCCCCAGGGTGCAGGCGGCGGGAGACGGTCACCGGGGCGATGGAGCCACGGGGGACATGGGGAAATGCCAAAGGGATGATGGAGGATCCATGAGCGACATTTTCGACGAACGCGAGAACGCCTTCGAGGCCAAGTTCGCCCATGACGAGGAGATGCAGTTCAAGGCCCGGGCGCGGCGCGACAAGCTGGTGGGGCTCTGGGCCGCCGGCCTCCTCGGGCTTTCGGGCGAGACGGCCGAGACCTATGCCCTCGAGGTGGTGAAGGCCGATCTCGAGGAAGCCGGCGACGAGGATGTCGTCCGCAAGCTCGTCAAGGATCTCGAAGGCAAGGCCGACGAGGCCGCCATCCGCGAAAAGCTGCGCGAATGTCTTGCCGAGGCCAAGGCCCAGATCCTCGCCGAAAGCTGAGAAACGGGAGTCGGGAACGCGAAAGCCGGGAGACGGGACCGGGCCGGCCGGCCTTCGCCGAGGGTGCCCGCAACCCCGGGGTGCGGGTGACGCGCGGCGGGAGATGTGCGCGGCCCGCAATTTTTCGTGAGCTCCGGCATTTGCCGTGTCACCGGCTCTTCTTCCGTGGCGACCGGCTTGCCCCGGCCCTGCGGCTTGAGTAGGGTGCGCACCGACCGCGGCGCGAAGCCTGCCGGCGTCTTTTGCCATCGCCCCGTGAAGGGGGAGGGGTGGCGGCCGGCGGGACGGGCCGCGAGAGCCGAACAATGACGCGCAGCGTCTTCATATCCAAGGAACGAGGTTTCCATGTTCATCACGCCTGCCTATGCCCAGACCGCCGGTGGTGGCGCCGCCGGAGGGCTTGCCAGCTTCGTCCCGCTGATCCTGATCTTCATCATCATGTATTTCCTGCTGATCCGCCCTCAGCAGAAGAAGCTCAAGGAGCACAAGGCGATGATCGAATCGCTGCGGCGGGGCGACGTGGTCGTCACCCAGGGCGGCATCATCGGCAAGGTCGTCAAGGTCCGTGACGACGAGGCCGAGATCGAGATCGCCAACGGTGTGCGGGTGAAGGTGGTCAAGCATACCATCCAGCAGGTGATGAACCGAACCGAGCCTGCCAAGGGAGAGTGACGCGGCCGGAGGCTCCTCCTCCCGCTCGTCGCATGATGCCGCTCACCCCGCTATCGGAGCCACGAGATGCTGGACTTTCCCGCCTGGAAGAAGGTGCTGATCTGGGGGATCTGCCTCCTCGGCGTGATCTTCGCCCTGCCCAACCTGTTCTATGACCGGGTCGATCGCCACAACCAGGCGTTGCGCAAGATCGAGGCCGGCGCGCCGCGCACGCCTGAGCTCGAGGCCGATCTCGCGGCCTGGCCCGGCTGGCTGCCCTCGACCATCGTCAATCTCGGGCTCGATCTGCGCGGCGGAGCGCATCTCCTGGTCGAGGTCAAGATCGAGAAGGTCTATGCCGAGCGGCTCGACAGCTACTGGCCCGAGCTGAGGGACAGGCTCCGCAAGGCCCGCGACACGGTCGGCCCGATCCGCCGGATCCAGAGCCCGCCCGACGAGCTGCGCATCCGCATCGGCAAGCCCGAGGCTGTCGATCAGGCCGCCGCCATCGTCCGCAAGATGGCCACGCCCGTCGCCACGCTCACCGGCGGCGGGGCGACTGACATCGAGGTGAAGGCCGAGGGCGACACGCTCGTCATCCGGCTGTCGGAAGCCGAGAAGCGGGCAATTCTCGACCGGACGGTGCAGCAGGCACTCGAGATCATCCGCCGCCGGGTGGACGAGGTCGGCACCCGCGAGCCCACCATCCAGCGGGTCGGGGAGCGGCGGATCCTGATCGAGGTGCCGGGACTCGGCTCGGCGGCCGAGCTCAAGAAGCTGATCGGCACCACCGCGCGGCTGACCTTCCACCCGGTGATTGGCCGCACCACCAGCAAGAACACCCGCCCGAAGGCAGGGCAGATCGTGCTGCCGGCGGCAGACGAGCCGGGGCTGTTCTACATCCTCGACAAGACCCCGGTCGTGACCGGCGACGAGCTCGTCAACGCCCAGCCCGCATTCGACCGCAACGGCCGGCCCTCGGTGACCTTCCGCTTCAACCCGGCCGGGGCGCGCAAGTTCGGCAAATACACATCGGAGAATGTCGGCAAGCCCTTCGCGATCGTGCTCGACGACAAGGTGATCTCGGCCCCCGTCATCCAGGAACCGATCCTTGGCGGTTCGGGCCAGATCACCGGCAGCTTCACCGTCGATGAATCGACCCGCCTTGCGGTGCTGCTGAGGGCCGGGGCGCTGCCTGCGCCGCTCGACATCCTCGAGGAGCGGACCATCGGCCCGGAACTCGGGCGTGATTCGATCAAGGCCGGCAAGATCGCCGCCATCGTCGCCTTCGTGCTGGTGATGGCCTACATGTGGGCGAGCTACGGGCTGTTCGGCATCTTCGCCAACATCGCGCTCCTGTTCAACGTCGCCCTGCTCTTTGCCCTCCTGTCGGTGATCGGCGCCACCCTCACACTGCCGGGCATCGCCGGCATCGTGCTGACGATCGGCATGGCAGTGGACGCCAACGTGCTGATCTTCGAGCGAATCCGCGAGGAGCTCCGCGGCGGCAGAAGGATCGCCCGGGCAATCGAGCTCGGCTACGAGAAGGCCCTTTCCGCCATTCTCGACGCCAACATCACCACGCTGATCTCGGCCGTCATCCTCTTTGCCATGGGCTCCGGTCCGGTGCGGGGTTTCGCCGTGACGCTTGGAATCGGCATCATCACTTCGGTCTTCACCGCCATCTGGGTCACCCGGCTGCTCATCGCCGGCTGGGTGGCGCGCAAGCGGCCGAAGAGCCTCGATCTGTGACGGGAGACTGACCCATGCGCCTCAAGCTCGTTCCCGACAATACGAAGATCGACTTCTTCTCCACCTCCCGCATCAGCCTGGCGGCCTCGCTGACGGCGATGGCGCTGTCGGTCATCCTGTTCTTCGTGATGGGCCTCAACTACGGCATCGACTTTCGCGGCGGCACCACCATCCGCACCGAGAGTCCGAACCCGGTCGATGTCGGCGCCTACCGCAAGGCGCTCTCGAAGCTCGACCTCGGCGATGTCGTGATCTCCGAGGTGTTCGATCCCACCGCGGCTCTCAAGGAAGAGCCGAAACACGCCGCGATCATCCGCATCGGCGTGATGAAGGGGCAGGAATCGGTGCCGGCCGAAACCGTCGCCGCCGCCGAGGCGGC
>WFPA01000277.1 GCA_015487815.1 Albidovulum sp. | reverse complement strand
TGGACCAGAGCGCCCATGACCAGGCCGAGGGGCGCCAATACACCCTGATCCATACCGGGGCGAAGAAGGTCGATGGCAACCCGCACATTCCGCTCTCGCCTGAGGCCCTGGCCAGCATCCAGGGCGACGTCGACGATCTCTACGTCCGGCTTGTCGCCCGCGTGGCCCGGGCCCGGGGCATGAACGCCGAGAGCATCGCCGCCACCGAAGCCGCCATATTCCGCGGACAAAACGCCGTCGCGGCCGGGCTCGCCGACGGCATTGCCACGCTGGAAGGCGCGCATGCCGCGCTGCTGGCCGCGCTGGATTCACCACCACTCACCCGAACCTCCACACGGAAATCCCTTGAAACGGAAAGGACCGACACCATGGCAGTGAAAGGCAAGAGCAATGCGAAACCGGCGGCGCAGGCATCGGAGGAAAGTGGGACGCCCGCGGCCCAGGTGGAGTCGACGCCCGAGGCCACTGCTCTGGCGGAAGAAACAACCCCCGCCCAGGCTATGACGCCGGCGCCTGCTCCCGCTGCAGCAAAGCCCGACCCGGCCACCCAGATCCGCGAACAGGCCGCCGAGATTGCCGAGATTGCGGCCCAGGCCTCGCGCCTCGGGCTGACCGTTGACGCGGCCGAGGCCGTCCGTGCGGGCACCTCACCCGATGCCCTGCGCCGGGCGGTACTCGAGCAGTTGGCGAAGACCACCGATGCCACCATCGTCGCTTCCATCGCCCCGCCGCCCGCCAAGCCCGCGCCGGCCGAAAGCCCCCTGATCGCGGCCGCAAGGGCGGTCGCCGCAAACGCCACCACCTGATGAAGGACTCCCACCATGCCCGTTCTCACCCAGCCGTCCTCGATGGGCGATCTCCTCAAGTACGAGGCAAACCCCGACTATTGCCGCGAGACCGTGACGCTGCTGGCCGGCACGAACTATCCCCTCGGCGCCGTGCTCGGGAAAATCACCGCCAGCGGCAAGTACAAGCTCTCGCCCGATACCGGCACGGACGGATCGGAGGTTGCCGCCGCCGTCCTGATCGAGGCGGTCGACGCCACCGCCGCCGATGCAACCGGCCTCGTGGTCGCGCGCGGCCCCGTCATCGTCTCGAAGGCGCAGCTCAACTTTGACGCCACCGTCGGCACGGCCGCCAAGATCGCCACCAAGGAAGGCCAGCTGGCCGCCACCGGGATCGTGCCGCGCGACGCCGCCTGATCCAACTCCTCATCCCCATCCGGAGACATTGTGATGCCCACCATTACAAATCCGTTCGACGCGGGCGGTTATTCCCTTGCGGAAATGACCCGCGCCATCAACATCCTGCCCAACATCTATACAAGGCTCGGGCAACTCGGCCTGTTCCGCTTCGAGGGGATCACCCAGCGCACGGTCGTGATCGAGGCCCGCGAGGGCGTGCTGTCGCTCCTGCCCTCGGTGCCGCTCGGCGCTCCCGCCACCGTCGGCACCCGCGAGGGGCGCACCATGCGTTCCTTTGCCGTGCCGTGGATTCCCCACAACGATGTGATTCTGCCCGCCGATATCCAGGGAGTGCGGGCGATCGGCTCCGGCAACGATGCTGATCCGCTGGTCGCCGTCATGACCCGCAAGCTGACGCTCATGCGCAACAAGCACGCCCAGACGCGTGAGTACATGGAGATCAACGCGCTCCGCGGCATCGTCAAGGACGGCGCCGGCACCACGCTCTACGACTACTTCACCGAGTTCGGCATTGCCCAGCAGCAGACCGACTTCGTCCTCGGCACCGCCGGCACCAAGGTGCAGCAGAAGGTCCGTGCGGTGCTACGCCAGATCGAGACGGAACTCAAGGGCGAGACCATGACCGGGGTGCGGGCCCTTGTCTCGCCGGAGTTCTTCGACAAGCTGATCGGGCACCCGACTGTCGAGACGGCCTACCAGTACTACGCCTCTGGCGCCCAGCCGCTGCGCGAGGACATGCGCCGTGCCTTCCCCTTCGCCGGCATCCTGTTCGAGGAATACAATGCCAGCGTGACGCTCTCGAACGGCACCACCGAGCGGCTGATCCCGGCGGGCGAAGGCATTGCCTTCCCGATGGGCACGAT
>WFPA01000276.1 GCA_015487815.1 Albidovulum sp. | reverse complement strand
GCCGAAGGCGGCTGGGTGGCGATGGCCGCTCCGGTCGAATATGGCGGGCTCGGCCTGCCGCAGACACTGCTGTGCGCCGTCAACGAGATGATGAACGGCGCCTGCCTCTCCCTGGCTCTCAATCCGCTGATGACCCAGGGGCAGATCGAGGCGCTCGAGCACCACGCTTCCGACGAGATCAAGGCGCTCTACCTGCCGAAGCTGATCTCGGGCGAATGGAACGGCACCATGAACCTCACCGAGCCCGGCGCCGGTTCCGATCTGGGGCGCCTGCGCACGAAGGCCGAACCCCGGGAGGACGGCACCTTCGCCGTCACCGGGCAGAAGATCTTCATTTCCTGGGCCGACAACGATTTCACGTCGAACACGATCCATCTCGTCCTTGCGCGGCTGCCGGATGCGCCCGAGGGGACGAAGGGGATCTCGCTCTTTCTCGTGCCCAAGTTCATTCCCGACGAGAGCGGCAACCCCGGAGAGCGCAACGCCGTGCGCGTCGTTTCGCTCGAACACAAGATGGGCCTTCATGGCTCGCCCACGGCGGTAATGGAATATGACGGCGCGACCGGCTGGCTGATCGGCGAACCCAACAGGGGCCTGCGGGCCATGTTCACCATGATGAACAACGCCCGGCTCGGCGTCGGCTTCGAAGGAGTGGGGGTGGCCGAGGCGGCAACGCAGAAGGCCCTTGCCTATGCTCTCGAACGCGCGCAGGGCCGCGCCCCGATCCCCGACCCGCACGGCACCATCATCGACCATGCCGATGTGCGGCGGATGCTGGCCACGATGCGGGCCCATACCTTCGCCGCCCGCGCCATCGGCCTTGCCACCGCCCATGCGATCGATCTCGCCCGTGCCACCGGCGACGCGGACCAGGCAGCCCGGGCGGCTCTTCTCACCCCCATCGCCAAGGCCTACAGCACCTGGGCCGGCAAGACCGTGGCCGACATCGGCATCCAGGTCCATGGCGGCATGGGCTATATCGAGGAAACGGGGGCGGCCCAGTTCCTGCGCGACGTGCGGGTGACGGAGATCTACGAAGGCACGAACGGCATCCAGGCGATCGACCTCGTGGGCCGCAAGCTCGCCGATGGCGGCAAGGCGGCGATGGCCATGCTGGCCGATGTCGCCCGCACTGCGGCGATGGCCGAGGAGCGCCTGCCCGATCTCGCGGCCCAGCTTGCCGCCGCCGAGGCCGGCATGGCCGCGGCCACGCGCTGGATGCTCGAGCGCGACGACATCAACGACCGCTTCGCCGGCGCCATGCCCTATCTCATGGCCTTCGCCCATGTGCTCGGAGGGCATTTCCACCTCAAGGCGGCGCTGGCCGAGGAGAATGAAGGACCGCGCACGCGGCTTGCGCGCTTCTTCATCCGCCAGGTCATGCCGGCTCATGACGCCTTTCTCGCTGCCGCCCGCGAGGGCGCCGCACCGCTTTATGCCTTCGCCCCGGAGGATTTCAGCGCCTGAGGACCCAGCCCGGGGAAAGGCCCGTCTCGCCCGGCGGCGCATGTCGATCCCCGGCCGCATCGAACACGAGGAGAAGCCATGTGCTCAGCGACCGCAGCCGCCGCGGCGGGCGACCCGATCCGCACTCCCTTCCCCGTCCCGCCGGTGCCGGGAGAGGCGATCGAGATCGCCGAGGGAGTGCTGTGGCTGCGCCTGCCGCTGCCGATGAAGCTCGATCACGTCAACATCTACGCCCTCGATGAGGGCGACGGCTGGACGGTGATCGACACCGGCTTCGACACGCGCAGGAGCCGTGCGGCCCTCGAGGCGGCGCTGGCCGGGCCCCTGGGAGGGCGGAAGGTTCGACGGGTAGTCGTCACCCATCACCACCCCGATCATGTCGGCCTCGCCGGATGGCTGATACAGCGCTTCGATGCGCCCCTTCTCATGCCCCGCACCGCCTGGCTGATGGCGCGGATGCTGACCCTCGACGAGCAGCCCCAAGTGGTGCCCGAAGTGGCCCGCTTTTGGCGCCGTGCCGGCATGGAGCCGGCAATCCTCGAGAAGCGCCTTGCGGAGCGGCCCTTCAACTTCGCCGATGTCGTCCACCCGCTGCCCCTTGGCTTCATTCGGCTGAAGGAGGGAGAGCGCATCACTCTGGGGGGGCGGCGCTGGATCGTCCGCATGGGTGACGGGCACGCTCCCGAACATGCCACCTTCTGGGAGGAAGGGGGCGATCTCGTGATCGGGGGCGACCAGCTGCTGCCGTCGATCTCGCCCAATCTCGGGGTCTATGCCACCGAACCCGAGGCCGATCCGGTGGGCGACTGGCTCGCAAGCTGCCGCCGCTTCGCCACCTTTGCCGAAGAGCGTCATCTCGTGCTGCCGGGGCACAAGCTGCCCTTCACCGGTCTGCCCATGCGCCTTTCCCAGCTGACCGACAACCACCTCTCCGCCCTCGAGCGGCTGCGCGCCTTCCTCACCCGCCCCCGCAGCGCGGCCGAATGCTTCGTCCCGATCTTCCGCCGCGAGATCGGCGAGGGGGAGTATGGCCTCGCTCTCGTCGAGGCGGTGGCCCATCTCAACCATCTCCTGGCCCGGGGCGAGGTGGAAAGAACCCTCGATCCGGCGGGCGTCTGGCTCTTCAAATTGCGCGCGGATGCGGCTAAGGAAATTTCGACCGCAGAGAATGACGGCGCCATGCCGCAGTGACTTTCCGCGGTGGACATGCAAGGGACGGGCGGGAGAGTCCGCACGGGAAACCGAGACGCAGGAGAGGGACGAAATGACTGAACACAAGCACGGTTCGATGGATATCGAGTATCACAAGCAGGTCTATCAGGGCTTCATCAAGTGGCTGATCCGCATCGGGATCGTCATCGCCCTGATCCTGATCTATCTCGCCATCTTCCGCACCTGACGCCCCTCGGCGGGAAAGCCGGGTGGCAGAGCAGAACGGGTCCTGCCGAGGGGCCGGCTCTGCCCGGAGCGACTGCAGGACCGGTGAACGGCCCGCAACTCCCTGCGGGCCGTTTCCCTGTCGGGTTTCTGCGCCTGAAGCCGGATCGGCTGCGGCACATCCGGCCGGGACGAGCTGTCCCGCCTGCAGGCCGGGCGGAGTATTTTCCGGGAAAGACCTCTCCGCGGAGGAAGTCGCTCTGCCCATGCGCCGCTCATGCGTCTTCGGGTATCCCGCATCGCGGCCGGCGAGACGCTCGGCATCCCCTTCCGCGTCGAGGGAAGGCGGGCATGGGCGGAAGGCCGCTGCTCCCGAGCCCTGAGCAATCGGTCAGGGCACCCCGGAGCACGGTCCGTGTCTTCCGCACCCGCCGGCATCGCGTGGAAAACCGGAACGCCGTCACTCACATGCCTGCAACATTGCCCCCGCCAAACCACATGCCCGCTGGCCCTGTCGCGCAGCATGAAAGGGCGGCAACTTGCACGAGCCGGATTCCGCTGCCGCCCGGCAGCTCGTCCCGCCTCTCCCTGGTCGTTTCACGGTTTTTCCGCCGTCGGAACACCGGATGGCGGGGTTGAAAAAGCCGACCGACACCGCTAGATCATGCGCTGCCGGAGAGATGGCCGAGTGGTCGAAGGCGCACGCCTGGAACGCGTGTAGGCCCGCAAGGGTCTCGTGGGTTCGAATCCCACTCTCTCCGCCATGTACTTTATAAATATCCAGATATATCAATTAGATAACCGGGGATATGAGAAACAGTTCCCACGGCCGTTCCCACAAAAAGCGCGGGTTTGGATTGGCTTGAAGGCAGCGAAGGCGAAGGGCGCTTTCTGCCGGAAAGTGCGCCTCGGAGCACTGCGGGGCTTCGCGCGCGAGAAAATTCTTGCCGTTTAGCGAAGGTGAGGGACCCGCACCGGTTTCTTGGTTCGGTGCTCGAGAGATCGGAATGCCCTCCCCCCCCTTGCGGGTCCTTCCAGGGCTGGTTTCTTCAGGGGCGGGCGGGGCCCCGAGGGTCGCCAGTCGGTCAAGCCGATGGCTATTTTCGGTAGGGCCGTTAATGGCCGAAGCCTCCATGCAACCGCAGAAGGCGTCAGGAAGCCGCTCCCTTTTTTGGGTTTGTACGTCAACTTGTGTCGATTTTCCGGATTTGGACCATTTGCCCTTCGCGGCGAGCGTCATCCGTCCGAGATGGTCATGGCGGATGCGCTCGGTTGCCTCGAGGCGGGCCCGGGCGCGGTCGCGCGCCTCCCGTGCGGTGGCAGGGGCCATGATCTCGGCCAGCTCCGCCCGGAGCGCCTCGATGCGCTCGAGCGTCCGGGCCAGCGCGTCTTCCGCTTCCTGCCACGCCTTGTGCAGGCGGGAGAGCTCCGGGTGATGGCTGTGGTCGCTCGAGTGTATGACGGCGTTGAGCTCCCTGTAGCGGTCTTTCGCCTGCCGGGTCTGTTCCCTCAGCTCGGGCAGCTTCTCCTCGAGCTCGGCGATCGCTTTGTGCGGGCTATGGCTCTCTCCCCAAGTGGCTTTTGAGGGCCTACATGGCACGGGGTGCCGAGAGAAACTCCCGATCGCGTATCCGACGGGGGCGGGTGCTGGATCCCTGCCGACCTGGCCGGCTCCTGCCGTCACTGGCGCTCCTCCCGCCCCTGAAGCTCCGCGACCGGGAGGAGCTGACAAAGGGACACCGGATGTGCCAGTGAACCTGTTCCATCCGGCCGTCAAATTCATGGTAGATCATGTGATACGGACCAAATGGGGCGCGACGATATGGCTGAAGCAGTTGTGAAGATCACCCGTTGGACGACAGGCCACACGGTCATCGAGGATCGGCGCAGGAAGCGTGAACCGCTCAGTGACGAAGATCGGGCGCGGTTCGAGGCAGCGACCGCCATGATCGAGCGCACCCGAGAAGAGGCCATCGCCCGCGGCGAGATCGACCCGGACAACATCGAGGACGAGAGTGGTCTTTCCGAGGGCGAGCGTGCCTTGCTCGCCCGCATGAGCGATGTCGGCGAGTTCGTGGGAGAAGTCATCGAGCTTGATGCGGACGGCAAGCTCGTCGAGCGATACCGCATCGACGAAAGCGGCAAGCGGATCAGCTGAAGCGGAACGGGGCCGCGACGTGGCCCCTGAAGGTAGCCAGCGCCCCGGGTGGCGCCCGGTCCCGCGTACATGCCGGAGGCATGGCAGGGCCCGCCATGACAACGCTGGCCATATTCTGCCTGCCACAGCAGGGTGCCGTGCTCAAGGGCGACGGCACCCCGGGGCGGCGTATCCCGGTTGCCTCATCATGCACCTTGCGGCGCAAGGGCAAGCCAGCCTGACAGCGGTGCCGTCGGGGCAAGGATAATCGGCCGGCGGGGCCGGGGCAAATGTCCGCATCGTCCGCGTTCACAGGCTGCCATTGTCCGGGCGAGCTCCCTCCTGCCCCGCCATCCGCTCGACGATCGCGAGAAGGCGCTGAAGCTCCTCGAGCCGAAGTCCGGGCGCTGGCAGGGC
>WFPA01000275.1 GCA_015487815.1 Albidovulum sp. | reverse complement strand
ATTCCGCGACGATAACGCACGCCTGAAACGAAAACACACGCCTGACAATGCTTGCAGGCGGATCGCGCCTGTCTCCTCTCCGGAAACTCCGCTGGCATCTCCGCCGCAGCCGCTGGATGATCCCGCCGGTCAACCGCCGGCCCACCACCCGCCACACCCCCGGCCGGTTCTTCGGCAGGAGCGGCTCGATCGCCGCCCGGGCCCGGTCCTGACGCCGACATCCGTCCGCCATGATCCGCCTGCGGCTCGCTCAGGAAATGGATCATGCGCACGGCATGAAATCGACACGTCGGTCGTGTCTGCCCCTGAGGGGGTGGCTCCTTGAATGGAAGGGGAGGGGAGAGGAAAGGACAGGACGTCTGCCCGGAGCAGGTACGCGAGGAACCCGTGAAGAAGCGGCGCAAGGGATGTGGTTGCTGCCGGCAATCCGGGAGCGCGATGAGCCGAAAAAGCGATGACGGCCGCGGACGGCAATCGGCATTCATGGCGCGAAATGACCGCGAAAGCCGCACCCGTCCCCGTTGCCGGCGCCTGCTCCATTCGCGGCGGTCGGCACGAAACGCCCGCCCCCTTCACCCCGGCTTCCGCACCGACGGGCAGCTCACCGTCGGTGCAGGGGGAAAGCCGGGGCATGGGGAAAGATGCACGGCGCGAAGCCGGGCCGACCCGCAGAGTCCGCCACGGGAATGCCCGCCGGATGAGCCGGCATGCAAGAGCCCCTGGCGGCCTCGCGCATTCGACGCCCTCAACCTTCGATCTCGATCGCCAGCGCGTGTATCCGCGCCATGAGATCGGGGCCGATCGCGGCATGAATCGCCCTGTGCCGGGCGAGCCGGTTCATCCCTGCAAGAGCCGCAGCGCGAATCCGCAGGCGGAAATGGCTCTCGCCCTCCTCGCGCCAGCCGGCATGGCCGCGATGGCGTTCGCTCTCGTCGATGATCTCGAGCCGCTCGGGCGCGAACGCCGCCTCGATCCGCCGGCGGATCTCGGTGGCGACCGGCCCCTGGGGCTCTCCGTTCCCGGCCTTCTCCGTCATCCCTGCCTCCTTTCTTCCGCATCCGTATCATCACGCCTTCCGGATTGGCGGTCCATGCACGCGCCATAAAGTGATTTTCCTCCCGGCCGCAAATGTCTATTCTCTTGCCCCCGGCAAGGCGAGGCCGAATCGCGCCCCGGGCACGGGACCGCAAACCGGCGGAGTTGCCCGGAGCCGCAACGGAAGACGGGTGGGAGAGCCCCGGGAAAAGAGGCAGGCATGGCAGAGCAATCCCCTTTCGATTTCGACATTCGCGTCTCCACCGCCAAGAAGAAGCGCCGCCGCCGGCGCGGCATGACCGGCGAGGTCGAAAGCTCGACCCGGCAATGCGAATACCCCGGTTGCAGGGAACGGGGACTCTATCGCGCGCCGCGTTCGCCCGATGCCGAGGGGGACTATCTCTGGTTCTGCCTCGAACATGTGCGCGAATACAACCGCAACTGGAACTACTTCGCCTCCCAGGGGGAGGACGAGCTCCTGGAGAAACTCAAATCGGCCCGCATCTGGGAACGGCCGACCCACCCCTTCGCCCGCCATCCGGGCAAGCAGACGCGCGCCTGGTCACGGCTCGGCATCGAGGATCCGTTCCAGATCCTCGGCGACAAGGCGACGCGGCGGCCGACCGTCTCGCCGGTCGGGCGGCGACTTTCACCGACCGAGCGGCGGGCGCTGAAGATCCTCGACGCCAGGGAACACTGGACGCGCAGGGAGATCCGCAAGCAATACAAGTCGCTCGTCAAGGATCTCCATCCCGACATGAACGGCGGCAACCGCGCCGACGAGGAGCGGCTGCAGCAGGTGGTCTGGGCCTGGGAACAGCTGCGTGAAAGCCGCAACATTCCCGACTGACCCGTCGGTTGACCGATACTGCCTCGGCCCGACCCGACGGAAGACGCCCGGCCGCTTCCCCGAAACCCACCGGCCGCTTCCCCGGGTCCCACATCCTCAGGCCCACCTCCTCAGGCTCCGCATCCCGCCGGCTGCCTCCCCATGCCCTGCCTCCCCGGGCCCCGCATCCTCAGGCTCCGCATCCCCCCTAGCCCGCTTCGCCGGAGGCCGGATCGGGCGAAGCTCACAAGGTCGCGGCTCCCGCACCGGCCCGGGCACCCCACGCTGGGAGACGGCGTTTTCCGGGGAAGTGCCGTTCCGCCGGGCATGTCTTCGTCAATGCCCGGGCCCCGACGATTGTCCGGGAGGTCATCGAAGTGCATGACCACACTGCGGCCGAGCCGGTCTGCGACCGATCCTGCCAAAAGCTCATGCGACGAACGCCAGGGTGAGACAGGCCGCCCGTGCCATCCCTGCTCCGGCTCGACGGCGGAGGCGCCCGGGCGGAGTGCATGGCAGCGACGCGCCCCTTCCCCTCATCCCTGTGCGCGCATATATAACCCCCGAACGCCCGGGGCCCACCCGGCGCCACAGTCAGCAGATGGAGCCCGCCATGGCCGATGGCACCCTCGACACCCTCACCGCCCCCACGCGCGAGATCGACGTGCGCGAAACCTTCGGTATCGACGCCGACATGAAGGTGAAGGGTTTTGCCGAACGCACCGACCGCGTGCCCGAAATCGACCCGAGCTACCGTTTCGATCGCGACACCACGCTTGCCATCCTCGCAGGCTTCACCCACAACCGGCGGGTGATGATCCAGGGCTATCACGGCACCGGCAAGTCCACCCATATCGAGCAGGTGGCCGCGCGGCTCAACTGGCCGACCGTGCGCGTCAACCTCGACAGCCACATCTCGCGAATCGACCTTCTGGGCAAGGACGCGATCAAGATCCGCGACGGCAAGCAGGTGACCGAATTTCAGGAGGGGATCCTGCCCTGGGCGCTGCGCAACCCGGTCGCCATCGTCTTCGATGAATACGATGCCGGCCGCGCCGATGTGATGTTCGTCATCCAGCGCGTGCTCGAGGCCGATGGCAAGCTCACCCTGCTCGACCAGAACCGCATCATCCATCCTCATCCCTTCTTCCGTCTGTTCGCCACCGCCAACACCGTCGGTCTGGGAGATACCACCGGCCTCTACCACGGCGTGCAGCAGATCAACCAGGCGCAGATGGACCGCTGGTCGATGGTCGCCACGCTCAACTACCTGCCCCATGACGAGGAAGTCGAGGTGGTGATCTCGAAGGCGCCGAGCTATGACAGCCCCGAGGGCCGCGAGACCGTCGCCCGCATGGTGCGAGTGGCGGACCTGACGCGCACCGCCTTCATGAACGGCGAGATCTCGACAGTGATGAGCCCGCGCACCGTCATCAACTGGGCGCAGAACGCCGAGATCTTCGGCGAAGTCGGCTATGCCTTCCGCCTGACCTTCCTCAACAAGTGCGACGAGCTCGAGCGCCAGACCGTGGCCGAGTTCTATCAGCGCTGCTTCGACGAGGAGCTGCCCGAGAGCGCCGCCCGCGTGGCCCTCGCCTGACGGGCATGCCGGCGGCCACGAGGCTCGGACCGCATCCTGTCCCTGCCGGCGCCGCACGCGGGTGGGCAGCTGCTCCCGGTGCGGCCTGTCCGGGGCATGGGGAGCAAAATCCTCGTTCGTATCCGCGCATGACGGCGGCATGACGGTGGAAAGCTCCCTGCCCTTTGCGACCCACCGCCGGGGCCGCAGCCTGGATGCACGAGCTTGTTCGGATGTCCGCCCATGATCATGTTTTCCTGCTTCGAACCGGCCCATCCATCGGCTGGCCGCGGACAGCGATGCGCAAGATGTCACCCATGACGCGATCCTCCGAGCGCCGGCCCGGGCACCGACGAGTAGATGCCGGCGCGGGAGGGCGCTTTGCGAAAGGATGGCCATCGCTGCGGAACGGGATGGCTGCGATACGCCGGACGGGAAGAGCGGATGGCAATCCTTCCCTGACCAACCTGCATGCCCTTCGGCGGCTCCTTCGGCCGTGAACGGCCGTGCGTTGCGGCAGTGGATCCGAGAAAATGCGGCTTTGCGCCCGTGCATCCCGCCTACCGTCCGACAGGCTCGAGAGGGAAGAAGTCATTGTTGACGGCGTCGGCATCCGACCGGGAAGGGAGGAGGGCGGAAATGCCATCCGTTCCCCTGGCCGATACCGGAGGATCGCCTTCCCTGCCGTCGCGCCCGGGAAATCCGGTCAGCCGGATCTCGATGATCACCTTGCGAGACCTTTCCTCGACGGAACCGGCCTCTTGCGAAGTCCGATCCGTGACCAACGCACCGGCAGGAACGGCAGATGCACCCGCGGAATCCGGCCCCTGGCCAGTATCGCGCCCCTTGCCGATATCCGTCTTCCCCCCCTTGTCGCCAGAGCGGGTCACAGCCCCATCGCCTGCGGACGACGCGGAGGGTGGCAGGCGGATCTCGGAAAGCGCCCCGAGCAGAAGGCGCAACCGGTCATCCGTCACGGAACGGGTCACGGCCGGCTCCTGCACCTGTTCCCGGAACACTTCCGGTGCGTCTTGTGTCACCTTCGTGCCGTCCTCCTCCTCGCGGCGGCCGTTGGTGGCAGTCTTCTGCAGCTGCCGCTCCATGGCGCTGATCATGATCGAGAGCTTCAGCACCGCCCATTGCAGTTCGCGAATGCTCCGCTCGCCGGCCGCGCCCCCCTTCGCGGCGGTCTCCGCTTTCCCGGCGGCACCATCGGGTTCCGGTTGCGCCGCGGGTGCGATCCTGGCGGCACCGGCAGGCGCAAGCGTTTCGCAGATCTTCAGCAGCCCCTCGAGACGGTCGGTGTTCGCCACATCCCGAGAAGTGGCGGCTGAAGACCCCGAGGTCTTCTCCCGGCGCCAGGAATGCCAGAGCAGGGGAGCAGGAGCAGATCGAACGCGGGCCGGGGGTTGAAGGTCCAGGGCCGTTTCCCCGCCCGTGGGCTCCGCGGCCGCATCCGGCGTCTTCGGAGCGAGCGACAGCTTCTGCTTGTCATCCGATGGTCCGGTCTGTGCCACCGGCCAGCCGGCGGGGAAGATCGAAGGGTCCTGCCCCTTCGCCACCCACTGGATATAGACCAGCGCGGGAATGAAACCCGCAAGGGAGATCTTCTGCGGCGCCTCTCCCTCGGTCTCGAGGACGAGTTCGCTGGCATTGAGCAGCGCCTGCTCCACCGAGGGCGTCAGCTCGGCCAGAAGATCGGCGGGCAACTCGATCCTGGACGTCCCGTCGGAAGCATAGACACGGGTGTTGCGGGCGATCCCCCGGATCGTCAGGCGCGGCGTTTCCCTGTCCTGCATCCAGAGCTGGATCGGCTGCTTCGTGGCCGTGCAAAGCCGGGTCGCGGGATGGCAGAGCACCTCGAAGAAATCGCTGTCGAGGGTGGGCGTGGGCCCGAAGCGGGCATAGCCGTCCGGGTCGAAGCGGTAATTGATGCCGAGCACCCGGCCTTCCTGGAAGGTCGGCCAGCCGAGCGCACCGCGCAGGGTCTGCTCCTCCTCCCGGGCCCCGGCCGCAAAGTAGATCGAGGTATCGACAAGCCGGTTCTGCGGCGAGAAGCCCTCTTCCTGCGCACCGGTGGGCGGCGCGTTCAGGCCGATCGACAAGAGGGCGATGCCGACGCATGTGGTGATCCTGATCGTGGTTTTCATGACTCTTCAGCCTCCATCATTGTCCGGTACCGTAGCGCCGGGAGCCAGTCTTCCTTCTGGGGAGGGTCGGGCAGGTTCTTGCGCTTGCGCGTGTCGCGGTCGCGAAAGGCCGTGTACCAGACCTCGCTGCCGCCGGTGTAAGGGGTGAGGATCCTGCCCTGCACCTTGTGGAGAAGCGCCGCGAGGATCACGCCGTTGTTGTTGGCGGTGAAGATCCCGATCTTGCCCTGGCCACGCTCGTAGAGCCCTTCGTAGAATCCCTTCTCGGGGTCGAAGAGCTCGATGATCGCGTCATAGAGCAGATCGGTGTAGGGGGTGTCCCACAGCACCCACATCCCGAGCGCGGCCTTCGAGGCGATCGCGGCGTGATCGGGGGAATAATCCCCCCGCGGCGTCACCGTGTTCCACGGATAGCCGTCCGAGAAGATCGTGTCGTAGGTGAAGTAGGGCGGCCCCTTCACATTGTGTTCGGAACGGGCAGTCAGATAGCCGGTCTTGAAGTAGCGTGCTTCCTGGACGCGGTAGATGCGATCGGCGAATTCGGCGCGCCAGCCGTCGGAATGGAGCCAGTCGGGGCTGCTGTCGTCCTGGGGAAGGTCCCAGCCGAGCTCCAGCCCGTCCTGGATGTAGGATTCGGTGACGACGTAGTTCTGGGAATGGAACACCCGGGGGTCGCGCCCGTCATAGGGGACGGGGATGTTGAAGATCGACGCGGTGAGGAAGGGCTCGGCCCGATGTGCGAGGTAGGGCCTGAAACCCCACAGGGCAAAGCCCTTGGCAGCATATTCCTCGTAACCGAGCCGGCCTTCCTGCGAGTAGAGGGTGCCGCCGGTTTCCTTGTCCACATGCCCGCCGTAAAGGATGCCCTCCTTGTCGATCACATGGGAGAAATCCCATTTGAGCAGCACCGAATCGATGGTGTTCGCAAGGTAGGGGTACCGGTTCTTCAGGATCCGCATCCACACGAGAAAGCGGCCGATGTCGAGCGAGGAGAAGCCGATCTCCCCCGGCTTGTTGGTGTAATCGACCTTGGCGCCGGTCCTGGTGTGATAGACCTTGTTGGGCAGCTCACCGCGGAAGAGCTCGAGGGTCTTGAAGGTCGTCAGCAGGGCGAAGATCCGCCTGTCGAATTCCGGCTTGTCGATGATGCAGAGCTCATAGGCCGCCACCAGCCCGGAGATGTAGGAAGCGGTGTCCCACAAGGTGGTGGAAGGGTAGTTGCCGACCGAATTGGCCAGACCCGTCGTCTCCTGGGTGAAGTTCTCGAAATACTTCCAGGCCACACGTGCCGCCCGCATCTCCCGCTCGGTGAGGAATCCGCGCCGCTCGCGATAGGGGCGCACATATCCGTTGCGGCGGGTGTAGCCGGGATAGGCGTCTTCGGGCGCAAAGAAGAGGTCGCGATGCTTGTCGAAATAATCGGGCGGCATCTCGCACATGCGCGGCGGGCGCGGCCTCCTCGGCTCACCATAGACAAGGCTGGTGGTGGCCGCGGGCATGGAGCCGCGCAGCAGCGGCGGAATCCTGTCGCCTTCGGCGCCGGCCACGATCGGCGCCCCCTCCTCGAGCCGCTTGAAAAGCACCCTGGCGAACCAGGCCGTGCCGAGGCCGAGCCCCACAAGGGCCAGAAGGCCGACGGCGAGGAACAGCCAGCCGATCAGGCGCCGACGGCGTTCTTCGGGGGAATCCGGCTCTGGTCTGCAATCCATGACATCCTCGGTTCGCTGGCCTGCGCAGATGCGCTTGCGAATCGAGGATGGGCGGGAAGTCTTAACAGCGGGCTAACCCTCCCCCGCCGCGCCGGGAGATGAGGCGGGAAAATGCGCCGGTTTTGATTAAAGTTGTCGGTCAAACCGGACGCCAGCGCCCCTCGACCGCCCTCAGATATGGATCGCCCCCTCCCAGGCGGCAAGGACGGCCTCGTGCATCGATTCCGACAGGGTCGGGTGCGGGAAGACGGTGGCGATGAATTCCGCCTCCGTCGCCTCTGCACTCTGGCCGACGGCAAAGCCCTGGACGAGTTCGGTCACCTCGGGGCCGATCATGTGGGCGCCGAGGAGCTCCCCGGTGCGGGCATCGAACACGGTCTTGACGAGCCCCTCGGGCTCCCCGAGGGCAATCGCCTTGCCGTTGCCGATCAGCGGGAAGCGGCCGATGCGGATCTCGTGCCCGGCCGCGCGCGCCGCTTCCTCCGTCAGCCCGACCGAGGCGATCTGCGGCGTGCAATAGGTACAGCCCGGGATCCGCTCGGGGCGAATGGGGTGCACGTCGCGCCCGGCGATGTATTCGGCCACCATCACCCCCTCATGGCTGGCCTTGTGGGCGAGCCAGGGCGGCTGGGCAATGTCGCCGATGGCATGGATCCCTTCTGCGCTGGTGCGGCAGAATTCGTCCACCACCACATGGCCGCGATCGACCTCGACACCCGCGTCCGCGAGACCGAGCCCCTCGATATTGGCGGTGATGCCGACGGCCATGATCACGGCATCGAAGGCCGCTTCCTCGCGGCTCTCGCCCTGCCTGATGCGGGCGACGACCTCGCGCGCGCCGCGCTCGAGCGCCTCGACCGTTGCGCCGGTGCGAATGGTCATGCCCTGTCGCTCGAAGGCCCTGCGGGCCAGATCGGAGATCTCGGCATCCTCCACAGGCAGGATCCGCTCCATCACCTCGACCACCGTCACCCGGCTGCCGAGGGTGTTGAAGAAGGAGGCGAACTCGATGCCGATCGCACCCGAACCGACCACGAGCAGCCTTTCGGGGAAGAAGGGTGGCTCGAGCGCATGGCGATAGTTCCACACCCGCGCTCCGTCGGCCTCGAGCCCGGGCAGATCCCGTGCGCGGGCTCCGGTCGCCAGGATGATGCGGCGGGCGGACAGCACGCGCTCCGCCCCGCCGTCCTGCGGCCTGACCCCCACCTTGCCGTCGCCGAGAAGCCGCCCCGTGCCCATTACGAGTTCGACACCGTTCTTGCGCAGAAGATGACCCACACCCTGGTTGAGCTGCCGCGCGACCTTGCGGGAACGCGCCACCATGGCCGGCAGATCGAAACCGACATCATTCAACGTCAAACCAAATTCTCCGCCCCGCCGCGCCAGCGCGAACACTTCGGCCGAACGCAAGAGCGCCTTGGTGGGGATGCAGCCCCAGTTGAGACAGATCCCGCCGAGATGCTCCTTCTCGATGACCGTGACATCCAGCCCGAGCTGGGCGGCACGAATGGCGGCGACATAACCGCCCGGTCCGGCACCGATGACAATGACGTCGCGCTGCCTGTTGTCGGGATCTGCCATGAGCCTGTCCTCTCTCGGAAGGGCGTCGCGCCCGTGCCTCGTGGACAGGAGATGGCACAACAGACGGGACAGGTCAAATGTGGAGAGACAAGGTTCAACGCTTAACGAACCGGGCCTGCCTCGAGCGCCACCCGGCCCGCATGTCACCGCTTCGGCCGCGCCTGCACCCCCGTCAGGCGCTCAGCTCCCGCAGGACGCTGCCATAGCCGCCCTTCTCGAGAAACTCGCTCTCGGCCGGCGTGTCCTGCCGCTTCAGTGCCGCGTTGCGGGTGGGGAAACGGCCGTATCGGCGGATGATCTCCCGGTGGGCCCGGGCATGGGGCAGGTTCTCCTTGCCGGTCGCGGGCATGCGCTCCTTGAACAGACGCACCGACCGTTCCTGATCGGAGATGCACTCCGAATGCATCAGCGGCAGATAGAAGAACTGGCGTTCGGGCTCCGGGATGCGCATGTCATAGCCGCGATGGATGGCGATCTTGGCGTATTTGCGGGCCAGGCTGTCGGTCGAGAAGGCCATCGGGCTGCCACGGAACATGTTGCGCGGCAGCTGGTCGAGCAGGATGATCACCGCCAGCGCCTTGCGCGGCGAGGTGATGTAGCGGGCAAGGGAGCCGCGTGCTCCCTTCTCCCACAGCGACCTGAAGCGATTGCGCAGCATCGCATCCACCGCCGGATCAACCTTGTACCAGCCGGCCGGGCCGACCTCGTCGATCCAGACCGCCAGCAGCTCCTCGAGAGCCGCCACATCCCTGTTCCTGTTCTCGTCTTCCAGAAGAACAGCCATCCTGCCTGTCTCCGCTCCCGCTCCGATTCCATCGGATCCTCGCGCGCCCCGGGCCATCGGGCGCCTCGGGGAAAGTATGCACGAGCGGGCAGGGGGATGAAGTCAAATTTTGTGACATTTGGTCGCACTTTCAGGAAATGCCCGCCGGTGCCGCCATGGGCGATATGCGGAAAGATCGATGCAAATCCCATGCGCTTTTTCGGCCGGGAAGACCGCATCCGGCACCCTCGTTCACCCGATGTTAAGCTTTCGTCGTCCAACTGGACGGTATGGAAGAGATACCGATCCATGCATCGGCGGCAGCCGACACGGCTGATTCGCCAGTGACCGGGGCCGGTCCCGGGGAGGCGGCGAGGCGGCGCCGGCGCATTCTCGTCGTCGATGACAGCGCCCTCCAGCGCCGCCTCGTGATCGCGGCTCTCCGGGGGCTCGACGTCGAGACCCGCGAGGCCGCTTCCGGCGAACAGGCGCTCATCATCAGTCGCGGCTGGCTGCCCGATGTCATCATCTGCGACTGGATGATGCCTCCCGGCATCCCCGGCCCCGAAGTCTGCCGCCGATTGCGGGCACTCGCCCTCGGCCGCTACTCCTACTTCATTCTCGTCACCTCGAAATCGGCCAAGGAGGACATTGCCGAAGGGCTCGATGCGGGCGCCGACGATTTCGTCACCAAACCGGTCAACCGGGCCGAGCTTCAGGCGCGCCTCAGGGCCGGGCTCAGGATTCTCGAGGCCGAGGAGCGGCTTCTCGGTCAAAACCGCAAGCTCAGGGAAACCCTCGACGAGCTCGACAGGCTCTACCAGGCCGTCGATCGGGATCTGCGCGAGGCACGCAAGTTGCAGCTTTCGCTCGTACCGGCCGCGCCCGTCCAACTCGAGGCCGGCACGCTCCATTTCGTGCTCGAGCCGAGCGGCCATGTCGGCGGCGATCTGGTCGGCTGGTTCGGAATCTCGCCCCGCATGATCGGGCTCTATTCGGCCGACGTGTCCGGCCACGGAGTCGGCTCGGCCCTGCTCACGGCCCGCATCGCCGCCTATCTCTCCCCGGCCGATCCCCGCTACAACATCGCCCTTCTGTGCGACGGGGACGGGAATTGCCGGCCGCGGAACCCGGCCGAGACCGCCGCACTGCTCAACACCCGGCTGCTCGAGGACGTGGAGACCGACCACTACTTCACCATGGCCCTTGCCATTCTCGACCTTGCAACCGGCGAGGGGCGGCTGGTGCAGGCCGGCCATCCGCCCCCGCTGGCGATCAAGGCGGACGGCACATGGCGGATGCTTGGGGAGGGCGGCCTGCCGATCGGCCTCATCGAAGGCGCCAGCTGGGAGGAGAGCCGCTTCACCCTGGAAGCCGGCGAACATCTGCTGCTGCATTCTGACGGGATCACCGAATGCCCTTTGCCCGACGGCCGCTACCCCGAGGAGGAGGATATGGCCACATGGCTTGCGGCGCGGGTGCGCGAGCATGGGGGAGACTTCAGGGCGGCGCTGCTCTCGGGCCTGCATCGCCTTTCGGGGCGCGAGCAGTTCCCCGACGACGTCTCGGCGCTGCTCCTCGAACGCCCATGAGCCCCCTTGCATGGCCGCTTGGCGACGCCGCGGCCACGCCCGCCCGAACCATGCGCCGCCGCAGCCGTCATCCCATGCCCTGCCGGCAGGGGCGGGCCGCGCCTGCATGGCCATTCCCTTCCGGGGAGCCCCGGCCGTCATGCGCACGCCAAACTGCCGAGGCCGGCCACGGCCGCGCCGCATCGGCATGCCCAGCTCATGCCCCCTTGCACGGCCGCTTGGCGACGCCCCGGCCACGCCCGCCCGAACAGGGCCTCGTCTCCCGCGCCCTGCCCCCGGCTCCTCAGGTCTTGCGTGCCCATCCTCCGGCAACGACCCTGCTCCCACCGACTGCAGGGAGCCGGGCCGAACCGGACGCCATCGCGCGGGGCGACCCTGCGCACACGTCTCCTGGCCCGGCCCGATCGCTTGCCGGTATCCGGCCCCTGTGCATCCTTCGACGGACGCCACCCTTCCACGGCATCTGCGCCATCTCCGGGGCGCCCGGCCGCTCCGCATCCCGTCGGCTTGGCCCGCACCCTCCGGCACCCTCGGCCCCGGCCATCCGCCGAACCGGTCCCGGTGCGTGCGGCACTCAGCCGCCGGGGCGCCCCCTGCGGTCGAGCCAGTCGAGCAGCAGCGCCCGCTGGAGCTCACGGGCACGGATCTTCCACGTGCGGGCCCCCGGAGGCGGCATGGCCTGCCGCCGGTCGATGCGCGACCGCCTGTCGAGATCGGCCGTCTGGATCACGAAGGCGATACGGTGCCCGTCGGAAGCCTCCGCATAACCTGCCAGAGCCGAGACGAAATGGAGCGTCCCCGTCTTGGCAAAGACACGTCCCCTGCCACGGACCGGCCGTCGCCCCGTCCTGCGGGCAAGCTGCCCGGGCTTCACTTCCTTGAGGATCGGCAGCAGCATCTCGCGGGCCTTCCCGTCCTGCAGGACCGTCATCAGCTCGCGCGGGCTGATGCGGGTGGCGTCGTGAAGCCCCGAATGATCGTGCAGGGAAAGCCGGATCAGGCCGAAACGGCGCCGCGCCCACTCGGCCATGACCTCGGCCGAGCGCTCGAGGCCGACCGGCACCTGCCCCGTCCGCCGCCGCGTCGCCTGAAGTCCGACCGCCTCGGCTGTCAGGTTGGTGGAATAGCGCAGCATCCCCTTGAGCACCCTGTCGAGCGGTTCGCTCTCGATGCCGACCAGCACCCGGAACCCCGTGCGCGCCCCCTCGAGCGGCATCGGCGGCGGCAGAACGAGGCCGCGACTGCGCGCCAGCGTGCGGAACACGTCGGCGGCATAGCGGCCCGGCAGACGCACCGGCAGCCAGCGGCTCCCGCGCCGGCCGAGGGCCCGGCGCGCAACGCTCCACCGCTCGATCCGGCCCGCCTCGACCCTGTAGCGATAGACCGGCGACACACGGTCGGCAGGCGCGATCGTGATGGAGCCGACCCCGGGTCTCAACGGTCCCGCCCGCGCGTCGAGCGCCAGCGCAAGGCCCGTCCGTCGCCTCTCCCAGGAGAAATGCACCCGATTGAAGTTCAGATTGAGGCCCGAAAGCCCGGGGTTGTAGGCGGCGGCGATCGGCTGATCGGTCGCCAGCGCCCGCATGCGCGGCAGGGCATGCTCGTCGAAGAGGAAACGCCCCTCGATCTCCCGCACTCCCGCCGCCGCCAGACGGGCCGCCAGCTCGTTCAGCCCCCTGGAATCAAGAGTGGGATCGCCACCGCCGACAAGCACCAGATCCCCCTTGAGCCGCCCATCCTCCACGGTGCCGTTCACTTCCAGACGCGTGGCGAAGCGGTAATCGGCCCCGAGGGTTTCAAGTCCGTACAGCGCCGTCAGGATCTTGGTGACACTTGCCGGCGGCAGGAACGCATCCGGGTTGTGGGAGAGGATCACCGCGCCGGTATCCGTGTCCACGGCGAGACAGGCCGTCTTGTCGGCAAGGGGCGAACCGGCGAGCACCGACGAGGCCCGCTCGCCCCGCGAGGCCAGCGCCGGCCCGGCCCGGGGAGCGGGTCTCGGCCGCGGCCGCAGCGTACCGCCGAATGCGGACGGACCGAGGAGAAGCGACGCGCTCACGCCCGGCAGAGCCAGAAGAAAGCGGCGCCGGAGCCCATCCTCGACCGGAGAGGACAACCCGCCGCCCCTTCCGCCCATGCGACTGTCGCAGTCCGGGCAAGGCATTCCGCCGTTCGCTGTCAATCGCCACACCCGCAAGCGGGTCCCCGTTCCAATCGCCTGAAGGAAAATCCGTGAATGATCCTGAATATATGCATTTCCCTCCCTCGCGGGCAAAGCCTTTTCGTGTCCCCTCACGGCAATGGAGACGGGGCCGGCACGGCCCGACCGATGGCGGATCGGCCCGAGTGGCGCCCGGCCGCTCCGCGCGGCGCGCTCGGGGAAGCTGCGCAAGCGGCGGGAATTCGCGATCGGCCGGGCAATGCATCCCGGACCGAGCGCGATCGGCCCCAGCCGGAAATGCATTCGGTTCGGTGCCCAGACGGCCGGAAGACAAGGCATGGCGCATCCAGCCACCGATGCAATCACCCCTCCCTGCTCCGGACCGGCGCGAGGCCGCCCCATCTCGCCGCATGAGGCGGCCCGCCCGCCCCTGGCGGTGGACGGGCAGGGCGCCGTCACCCTCGATCGGTGGGAATACCCGTTCGCACCGAGCAGGGAGAAAAGGGCTGGAAGAAGATCGTTCGCGCCGGCAAGCAGGAAAGAAGATGCGGCTCCTGCCGCCCTTCAGTCGCTCGTCGCGTCAAGCATGTGTGGTGGCCACACTCCCTTCCTGCGCAGGCAGCTCGAGGAGAGATCGACCATCGGCATGTTGATCATGCACCAGGCGGGCGGCGGGTGACGCGAGAGCAACGGCGCCGCCTCGATCGGCAGGCGGTGCCGGGCGCAGGCAATGGCCGCCCGCGAGCGCCGCGCCGCCATCCGCATCCCGGGGCGGGCAAGGATGCCCATCGGCACCATCCGGCAGATGTCCTGCCAGCGATCCCACAGATGGAAATGGGCGAGATTGTCGGCCCCCATCAGCCATGTGAAACGGCAGGCGGGATAAAGCCGTCGCAGCGCGGCGAGAGTCTCGGCGGTGTAGCGCGTGCCGAGCCGCGCCTCGATGTCGGTCACCTCGATGCGGGGATGGGTGACGAGAGCCCGCGCGGCAGCGATGCGCAGGGCAAGCGTCGCCGCCGGCCGCGGCTTGAGCGGGTTGCCGGGGCTCACGAGCCACCAGACCCTGTCGAGCGCGAACCGCTTGAGCGCCCAGAGAGAAAGGTTGACATGGCCCGCATGGGGCGGGTCGAACGACCCCCCGAGAAGGCCGATCCGCTGTCCGGCCGTGGCAAAGGGAATGTCGTGCCGCATGATCACCGGGACCGCCCCCATCCGCTCGATGCCCCGTCCCTGCCACGAACGGGCCGCCGATGCCAGTCTTCAGACGTGAAATGTCCGCGGCTCGGACGGGGGAGCGGGGGCACGCTCGCGGCATGAGAGGGATGCCCCCGGCAAGGACCGTCTGCCCCGGGGGCGGATCGACCGGACCGGCACGGCCAGGTCCGGCACTCCCGCCGCACCCCTGAGCCCCGGCCGGTGCACACCGGGCAGGCCCTGCCCCGGAGCCGGCATCTTCCGACCTTCCGCCTGTGAAAGCCGGCCGGGGCCGCCGGCACGAAAGAGCCCGAATCGACATTTCGGGAGCGACGGGCTCCGCATTCGGCCCCACCGCCACCGCCCCCGCGGGGCAGGACACGATCCGCTCCGCACATGAAGGGGAGGTGATGGCGCACTGGGCGCGCCGGATCGGGGCAGGCGCATGCGCCCTGCCCGCGCGAGAGGGTGTTTTCGACTTTCAGGGGGACGCGCTTCGAATGAAGCCGCTGCGTGGATTCGGGCAGGAGGGTGCTCTGCCCCGAGGCATTGCAGGAGCCCGAAAAGGCGCCGTCGATGCGGGGTTTCCGCGCCTTTCCCCGCTGGCCTTCTCCCCGACCGGGTGCCGCTCCGCGGGATCCGCCATGCACACCCGCCGCCAGCCGGCGTTCTGCATCCGCCAGCTTCCTGCGGCTGCATGTCACCCCCGGGAGGCGGGTGCAACCCCGCCGGTCACTCGAAATCGCGGCTGGCAAGAATGCGGTTGATCTCGCGGCGCACCAGCTTGCGGACATTGCGGGTGATGCGGTCGCCGAGCTCGCCCATCAGCTCCTCGCGGACCAGCGCCGCAACCACGGGACGCAGCGTTTCCGGGTCGATCCCCGGCCGGGCGCCGGGCCCGTCGGCACCAGCCGCCGGCATGCTCGTCGCGGCAGCGGCTTCCCCCTCGCCGGGCGAGGCGCCTGCCACTTCGGAAGGGGCGGACGAAGCTGCGCCATCCCCGATCTCCGGTTCTTCGCCCGACCGACCGGCCTCATCGTCCGGAGCGGTCATCGCATCATCCGGGCCGTCCCGTGTGCCGTCGGCACTCCCCGCCTCGGCGATCGCGGCGTGCCCGGCCCGGCCCGAGGGCGGATCCGCCACTTCCTGCCGCCCCGCCCTCTCGAGGCTGTCTCTGCCCCTGTGCGATTCGTCCTCGGTCATGTCATCGCGGCTCTCGCCGGGGCGCACTCCGCCGGGACCGGCCGACGCCTCCGCCGCGGCCGTGGCCGTTTGGCCTTCCGCAACGCCGCCCGCCACCGGTGCATGGGGCGGCCGGTGAAGCGGCTCTTGCGGGGACGATTCCCCGCTCTCCCGTTCAGCCACCTCCCCCGGCGCCGTCTCCTCGTCGGCCACGCGCAGCGCAGGGGTCAGCACCAGCGGCTGATGCGTCGATCCGCTTTCCGCCTGCGCCATTTCCGCTTTTGCGACCGGATCATCTCCTTCGCGGACGAAGGGCGCGGTGCCGTCGGTCGGCGTTGCCGCCGCAGCCTCCTGCAAGGCCCCGTCCGCTGCAGCGGCACCCCTCTCGGCATCGGATCCGGCCGACGCAGTGTCACCTGCCACGACCGCATCTTCTCCGCGGCCGTCCGCAGCCGCGTCCCTTTCGCCCTCCTCGGCCCGGTCCCGATCGGGCATCCGGCGCTGGAGAGCGGCCGGACCGGCACCAAGCTCCTCGGCGATCAGCTGGCGGATGATCGCCAGCACATCCTCCTGCCCGCCCGCATCCCCTTCGGCGTGAGCGGTGCTGTCTGCATGCCCGGGATCTGCCATGTCCTGCCTCCTGCGTCCCTCGTCAATCTACCACGACCTGGCGTTCGGGCAATGCGGATAATGGCACGGATTTGCCGGAAATCAGTTCGGCTGACGCCCAGCCCGGCGCAGAATGCGGTCGATGGCCCGCCCCTTGCGCCCGAGCGGGTCAGCTCCGTTGACCTTCCGGTAGTGCGCCGTCGGGTCGTAGCGCTTGACCGGCAGCGCCAGCGCCCGGGCCGTCAGCCGGCCGGTGGCGGCCAGGAGCGCATGGGCGGCAACGTAATAGTCGCGCCGCGCCGCCGCGAGATCGGCCCCGGCGGTCAGCACCTCCTGTTCGGCGTTGAGCACATCGAGCGTTGTGCGAACCCCGAGCCGGGCTTCCTCGCGCACACCCTCGAAGGCGGTCTCGGCCGCAGCGAGCTGCTCCTTGCGCGCCTCGATGGCCGCACGCGCGATCCCGAGCCGGGCGAAGGCCGCCGTCGCCTCCCGGCCGATCTGTCGCGTGGCGCCGAGCAGATCGGCGCGCGCCTTGGCGGCATTCTCGAGTGCCTGCCGGTAGAGCGAGGTGAGCCGCCCCCCCTGATAGAGCGGCACGGTGAGTGTCAGGCCGATGGTGGCGCTGCGGCCGGTGGTCGAGCTGCCCGAGAGCGCGGCCGTCCCGTCGATCCGCGGGCCCATCGCCGCCTTCGCCCGCTCGGCCGCCAGTTCCGCCGCCTTCACCCCGTGCTGCTGGGCACGGATGCGCGGATGACGCGCCAGCGCCGCCTTGCGCGCCGCTTCTTCCGAGACCGGCAGCCCCTTCGGCAATGTCGGCGCGGCGAGCGGCGGACGCGGCGGCCGGCCCACCACCTCCCGGAACACCGCGCGGCTCACCTCGACATTGCCCTTGCGGGCCGCCAGATTGGCCTTGGCCGCCTCGAGCCGGGCCCGGGCCTGGGCGACGTCCGTGCGCGTCACCTCGCCGACGGCGAAGCGATCCTCGGTCGCCTGAAGCTGTTCCTGCAGCACCTTCACCGAGTTGCGCGCGAGTTCGAGATAGCGCTCGTCGCGCCGCAGATCGAGATAGGCATTGACCGCGGCGAGAAAGACCTGCTGCTCCACATCCTCCAGGCTTGCCCTGAGCGAGCGGATGCTTTCCTCGGCCGAGAGCGCCGCCAGGCGCGATGCCCCGCCGTCATAGATGGCCAGCGAGGCCGACAGCGAGACGGTGGTCGTCACCCGGTTGCCACCGAAGGGCACGGGGTCGAGCCAGGTCGAGCCGGCGCTGAGGTTGAAGACCGGCTTCATCGCGGCCAGCGCCTGCACGAGGTTCTCGTCATTCGCCCTGAGCAGCGCCCGGTTGGCCTCGAGGAGCGGGCTGTTGCGATAGGCATCGGCGAGCGCCGCGCGGAGCGTGTCGGCCCCGGACGCGGACGCCGCCGCCAGCGCCCCGGCGCTCAGGAGTCCGGCCGCAAGGAGCGTCTTCAGCTTCCGCCGCGCCCTCCCTGCAACGGTGCTGGCGGACAAGCGGTGCTGCCGATCGAGATCCATGTCGTTTCCCCTGCAATGAGTGCGGGCCGGACGGCGTGGCCCGGGCGCAACGCTCAGAATTCGAAGGCCGGCGCCTTCGCGAATCCCGGCAGCAGCGGCGCCGATCCGTTGAAGGCGAAGCGCCAGTCGATATCGTCGCCATGACGGATGCCGATGCGGCACGCGCCGGCTTCCTCGCCGTCATGGTGGAACCAGCCGATGCGTCCGCCCTCCTTGAGCTGGCCGATGATGGCATCGGGCAGGCAGGCCGCCGCCCCCTCGAGCACGATCACGTCATAGGGGCCGTGCTCCGGCGCCCCGGCCGCGAGCGGCGCCTCGACGATGACGGCATTGTCGGCATGACGGGTCACGAGCTCCTCGGCTTCCCGCGCGAGTGATTCGATCTCCTCGACCCCCACCACCGCCTGCGCCAGACGGGCGATCACCACCGTGGAGTAGCCGAGCCCGCAGCCGACATCGAGCACCAGCTCGTCGTCGCGGATGTCGAGGGCGGCGACCATCTTGGCGAAATTGCGCGGCGTGAGCATGGCGCGGCCCGGCGCCAGCGGTATTTCCTCGTCGGCATAGGCCACGGCGCGAAAGTTCGCCGGCACGAATTCCTCGCGCGGCACTTCGAGAAGGGCCTTGATGAGCGGCAGGCTGGTGACGTCGGTCGGCCGGATCTGGCTTTCCACCATCGCCCTGCGCGCCTTGGCGAAATCGGTCATGAAACGCTCTCCTCCGGGGCTGCAACTCGCCGTCTTTGTGCCATGCTTTCGAGCGGCTCGCAATGTGCCCTCCGGCCGCTCTGACGGAACGTAACGACCGCAGGCCCCGCAGGCATGGTCCGAGCTGCCGCCAGGCCCCGCGGCCGCCTCTGCGCGTCCCGAGGGGATGGCGAGGCAATCGGTCGGATCGCCAGCAGCCGCCCCGCGGCGCATGAACTGCCCGTCATCGCCCCGTCCCGGCCCTTCGGCGGCGCGCCGGGAGAGACGATCGGTCCCGTTGCCTTTGCCCGTCACGCGACGCATGGCGGGGTGGCCACCGCGCCGGAGCCACACCGCCCCGCCGATGAACCCCGCCGGCCGCCTGCACCGGCATCGGCCATTTCCGGGGCATTCCCGGCCCCGATGTCGAAAATGGTTGCCAAAAGGTCGCAAACGGGGGCATGAAGCCGCCAGCCAGGGAAGCCGAGGGAAACCATGTCCGTTCTCGATGCCGTCATCAAGCCGATGCACCCCGAGGGGCGCCGATTCGTCGCCATCGCCGCGGCGATCACCGTCCTGCTCTTCCTGATCGACGAGGTGCCGGGGCTTCTCGGCGTGGCGCTGACGATCTGGGTCTATTACTTCTTCCGCGATCCGAAGCGCGCCGTGCCCCAGCGGGAAGGGCTGATGGTGGCACCGGCCGACGGCATCGTCTCCCAGATCGAGGCCGCCGCGCCGCCGCCCGAACTCGGCATGGGAGAGACGCCGCTCACCCGCGTCAGCATCTTCATGAACGTGTTCAACTGCCATGTGAACCGGGCGCCGGCAGCGGGCGAGGTCGTCGCCGTCGCCTACCGGCCGGGGCGGTTCTTCAACGCCTCGCTCGACAAGGCGTCCGAGCACAACGAACGCAACTCGCTGCGCCTCAGGCTCGAAGACGGTCGCGAGATCGCCGTGGTGCAGATCGCCGGTCTCGTCGCGCGGCGCATCGTCTCCTGGGTCGAGGAGGGGCAGACACTGAGGCGCGGCGAGCGTTTCGGCCTCATCCGCTTCGGCTCGCGGGTCGATGTCTATCTGCCCGAGGGGGTCGCGCCGCAGGTCTGCCTCGGTCAGACCACCATCGCCGGGGAGACGGTGATCGCCGATCTCGCCCACGACCTGCCGCCCTGCGCGGCGCGGCTGGAGTAGGCGATGGCCCGCCGCTTCCGCAGGACACGATCGCACGGGCGGCGCCGCGGGCGGCTGCCGCTCGTCAATCTCGTGCCCAACATCGTCACCCTCGCGGCCCTGGCCGCCGGCTTCACCGCCATCCGATTCGCACTAATGCAGGAATATGAACGGGCGGTCCTTCTGGTGCTGCTGGCGGCCATGCTGGACACGCTCGACGGCTTTCTCGCCCGTCGCCTCGGCTCCGACAGCGCGCTCGGTGCCGAACTCGACAGCCTTGCCGACTTTCTCGACTTCGGGGTTGCCCCGGCCCTCATCCTCTATCTCTGGGCACTGCACGCCCTGCCGCAGATCGGCTGGATCGCCGTGCTCGTCTATGTGATCTGCACCGCGCTGCGCCTCGCCCGCTTCAACATCCTCGCCCGCGAGGCCGAACGGCCGCCAGACCATTTCATCGGCGTGCCGGCCCCTGCCGGCGCGCTTCTCGTGCTCGCGCCGATGTTCTTCAGCTTCGCGCTGGCCGACCGGCCCGCCGCCACCCCGCCCCTGCCGCCGGCGCTCCTGGCCCTCGTGCCCATCTTCGTCGGGCTCCTGATGATCAGCCGGCTGCGCACCTGGTCGTTCAAGTCGGTCACGATCCGGCGCGACAAGGCCCCCTTCGTCATTCTCGGCATCCTGACGCTGGGCGCCGCCGCCCTCACCTTTCCGTGGCAGACGCTGTCGGTCGTCGCTCTCGGCTATGCCGCCAGCCTGCTGTGGTGCCTGCTGCGTTCCGACAGGCCCCGCCCGGCCGCTCCTCCTCCGTCCGATGGAGACGGAGCCGATCGGGAAGACCCGGACGCCGCAGAGAGGCGGCGCGCCGATCACCGGAATGCCGAGGATGCCGAAGACACGAAGCCGGAGCACGCCGGGCAGGCCCCGAACGGGCCGGCGGCCTCACCGGCCGGCAGCATCGCCCACACCCGGCCCGAACGGGTCCCCTCGCCCGAGGCCGCATCGGGGACGACGGCTGCCGCCAGCCCGCTCTCGCGAACAGGACGACCGGACCGCCCCCTGGCGAACGGGGGCCCGGATCAGGGAGGAAGATGATGGACCCGCAAGCCATCGAGACATCCTATGCCCGCTGGGCACCGATCTATGACCGCACCTTCGGCGCTGTCACCCAGGCCGGGCGCCGCCGCGCCACCGCCGCCGTCAACACCGCGCCCGGCGACGTGCTCGAGGTCGGCGTCGGCACGGGGCTGTCGCTGCCGCTCTACGATCGGCGCAACCGCGTGACCGGCATCGACTTTTCGGCCGAGATGCTCGAGAAGGCCAGAACCCGCGTCGCCCGGGAGGGGCTTTCCCATGTGAAGGCGCTCCTGAGAATGGACGCGCGCCATCTTGCCTTCGCCGATGCCAGTTTCGACTGGGTGATGGCGCTGCACATCCTGTCGGTCGTGCCGGAGCCCGAACGGGTCATGCGCGAGATCGCGCGCGTCTGCCGCCCCGGCGGCCATGTCGCCATCGTCAACCATTTCAGCCGCGAAAGGGGCATGATGGCGCGAATCGAACGCGCGGCCAGCCCGCTCGCGGATCTGCTCGGCTGGCACCCGGACTTTCCGCTCTCGCGCATCCTCGTGGATGAACGACTCGAGATCGTCCGCCGGGAGACGCTGCCCCCGCTGGGCATGATGACCTTCCTTCTCCTGCGCAAGCGATAGGCCTTCTTGCCGGCAATTTCCCGTCCATGCCGACAGGTGCCGACTGCCTCGTCCGAGGGCGGACATCGGGTCTCCGCCACCTGACAACGGCCCCGTCGGCACGCCCTTCCACCCGGCAGGCATGAAAAAAGGGGGCCGCGCGGCCCCCTTCTTCCGTTCCTGCACGGCCCGCGCCTACCAGCGGCGCAGACCGGCCACCCCGTCGAACTCCGCGCGCAACCTTTCCTCGGCCGGTCCCTGCACCAGCTCGATACGGGTGCCGTAATTGTCCGCCAGTCGGAAGAGCCGGTCGCGCAGATGCACCTTGCCGGCCGCCTCGCCGCAGAGCGTGCGGGCATCTTCCTCTTTGCAGCTGTACCAGTCCGCCGGATCGGGGCAGTGCCAGACCTCGGCATCGAGCCCCCAGGGCAGCACGATCACCTCCAGCCGGCCGAACTGGAGCGCGTCGAGCACCTCGCACATGCCCTTCGGACCGGGCTGCTCGCGGATCTCGTCGAGCAGTGCGAGCTCGCCCGCACGCTCCGCCTCTTCCAGCGCCGGCATGACGCGCTCGAGGATGTCTTCCTTGTTGGGCTCGTTGAGATCCTCCGGGTTCGACACCCGCGCCACCACCTTCTCGCGCAGCGAGCGGGGCAGCGTGCTGTAGAGAACGCCGGTCTCGGTCTCGTCGCCCATCAGCACCAGCCGGTCGATGCCGAGCGCCTTCACCGCCTTCTCGGCCAGATGGGCAAGGCGCTTGTAGAGCTTGTGGCGCCAGTGCTGGAGCTTGGCCTTCCATGTGTCCTTGTTGGAGCCGGACAGATCGGCCCTGGCCTCGGCCCTGAGCCGCCCCGAACGGATGAATTCCGATGCCTCCCTGAGCGCCTTCCAGTCTTCCTCGTCGAGCTCCTCGAACACCTCCTCGCATTCGCGGATCTCGCCGAGGAAGATCTCGAAGAAGCGCCACTTCGCCCCGTCGACATGGATGACGCCGGCGCGCTGATACTCGTCGAGCGCATAGACCAGCGGCGCCACATAGGGCTCGCCCCAGCGCGCCTCGACCCGGCCCTGCCTCAGATCCACCACCGGCAGATCGACATTGAGATCGATTCGCTCGATGTGGCTCTTGCCGTGTTCGTCCTGTCGGGCGAAGAGCGCCATGGTGCGGGCCGTCGGCCGCTCCTCGGCGATCGTCTCGAGCACTTCTTCATAAAGCGACTTGGCATGTTTCCTGCGCTCGTGGATCGGCTCGATCTCCTTGAGCGCGTTCTTCACCCGCGTGCGCCAGCCGCCGCCCCTGTTGTCGGGGTTGGCGGGGTTGATGTCGGCATAGACGGTGAGAACCGGTGCCTCGAGCGCGCCGAGGCGTTTCACGAGTTCGGCTGCTTCCTGTGTTCTGATCATCTTGTTCTGTCTCCGAATGGGTGAGGGCGGCCGTGCCTTCACCGCCCATGTCTTTCAGGAACCGTTCGTGGCCGCAAGCGGCCCTCTCAGCGCCCGTCCCCGGCCAGTCTTCTGAGCCTGAGGCCGAGGCCCACCGAGAGGATGCCGTGAAGAAGCGCCCAGGCGCCGATCATGGTGCCCATCGCCACCACCGAAGCCGCCGGATTGACCATCAGCAGCACCGGGATCGCGGCACCGAGCACCAGCGAGAGGATGCCCGAGAGCGCCAGAAGCCATTCGCCCTCGATTTCCCTGCGCAGACGGATGGCGGCGGTAATCTCGGCGATGCCGATGGCGATCGACCAGATGGCCATCATCGTCCAGGTGAAGACGGTGAGCGCCAGCGCCGCCACATGGGGCATGATGAGCACCACGGCCGACGCCATGATCCCGAGCGCGCCGCGCAGGATGAAGGCCCACCAGTGCCTCTCCCCCCGCCGGGCCCGGCCGATGCCGCTGACGAGGGCGATCATGCCGTCGGCGAAGGCGAAGGCACCCCAGATGATGGTCATGGCATAGACGGCCGGGATCGGCGCGAAAAGCGCGATCAGGCCGAAGACGATGGCGAGAACGCCGCTCAGCACGAACCAGCCCCATCTGGGCGCGATCGAACTCAGAATCGCCTCGGGGTCGGCGCCTTGGGCGGTGGTCCGGTTACTGGTCTCGTTTGTCATGTTTCTGTCCCTTCCGATGTCTTTCGCCGGTCCCGAGAAAGATCCGATGCCTTCTCTCCGGCGTCTGGCGAAGAGATTGGAACGGGACGCGACTGCTTCAAGGTTTCGTGAAGCAGGATGTGTGACCGGACAGGTGAAATCCAGGCATGTATCTGAAATGACTTTGCAAAAAATCGACCGGATTGTTGGCAAACGACCTGGTTCCGCCGGGTCCGCGACGGGGCCGGCGCTTTCCGGCGCGGAAGATTCCGGCCGCAGATCAGTCATTGGGTCGATGGCGGCCGTGCTCGCGGGCGTCCGCACCGGCCGCCCTTCCTGCGGACAGACGGGCGGGCAGGCGGGCGGAGCTCGTGACGCAAACCGGAGAGGCGGAAGGATCGCCGGCCGGGGAGCCCTTCATCCCGACAGGGGGCGCGTTCCGGGCTCATCGCTGCGTGCCGGCACCCGTCATCCGTCACGACCAGAGGCGCAAGGGCTGTGCGAGCCCCAGGGCGGTGGATCGCGGGAGCCGCGGCCGGCACCGCATCCGTGCCGATCGGGTCGATCGGGCGGATGACGGCAGGGATCGGATCCTGATGGTCGGGCCGGCGAGATTTGAACTCGCGACCTTTCGTCCCCCAGACGAACGCGCTAACCAGACTGCGCCACGGCCCGACAGCGGGATAGATACGGTTTTTCGCGCCGGCTTCAAGAGCCAAAATCGCCAAGCCAGGCCTCGATGCGCCGGTGCTCTGCCACCATGCGCGCACGCAGCGTCTCGAGCTGCCCGAAAAGGATGACGAGTCGTTCCCCTTCCCCCGTTGGCGGGGTTTTCGCCCCGGCCCCGGCGACCGCGGCCTCCTTGCCGGGCATGATCTCCAGCTCTTCGGCGGCAGACCGCGCCGCCGGCATATCTTCCGCGGCAGGCGCCGCCGCCTGCGGGGCGGAGTCACGCCCGCCGCCCCCGGCCTCCATCGCATCTCCGGGCGCCCCGGCCGCGCCGGTCCGATCGCCCACCGGCAAGGCGAGATCATCGCCGCGCGCCGCACGATCGGAACCCGCCGCTTCCGACGCGGCCCCGGCCATCGCGCCGGCGGCGGAAGATGGCTCTTGCGCCGGCGGCGGCGCCTCCCCGGCCTCGCCCGCCGGCCCCGCCCGGCCCGTCTCCTTCGCCTCGATCTTCTCAACGGTCGTCGCGCCGTCTTCCCCGTCAGGCGCACCCTTGCCCGTCTCGAGCAGGGCCCCCTCTGGAACGTCGGCCCGCATCACGGGCTGTTGCGCTTCCGCTGCTGCCGGCTCGTCCTTCGGAGCGGCGGCCGGCGCCTCCCCGGCAACATTCGCGGCCGGATCGGCCGTCGTCGCGCCTTCCTCCGCCATCCGCTCCGCCGATGCCGCAACGCCGCGCGCGGTCTCGTCCGTTTCCGCTCCGGCCGCCGTTTCGATACCGCTCGGTGCCGGCGTGCCCTTCATCATCGAAGCAGGTGGCTCCTGCCCCGGTCGCTGCCCCTCGGAGCCTGCACTGGATGATGCTGCCGCCATCGGCCCGGCGTCCGCCGCCCCTTCGGCCGCTCCCTCGCCCTCGGCCGCTTGCCCGGGAGCCCCGGTCACCCCGCCGACCGCCGCCGTCTCCCCGGCTGCCTGCCCGGAGGCTCCAGCCAGCGCGCCGTCGCCTCGCTCCGCCGCATCGGACGTCGGCGCGACCTTCCCCTCATGCAGGGGCGCAGCCGCCGTCTCCCCGGCCCCGCCCCGAGCCGCTGCGGCGGTGATGTTCCTGTCATCAGCTTCACTGCCCGTACCGGATCTGCCCTCGAGCCGGGCGACGAGAGCCGGATCGGCCAGCGAGGCGACATGGGCCACACCCTTCTCGCGCAGGAGCTTCTGCACCCCGCGAATGGTCATGCCCTCTTCATGCAGAAGGTGGCGAATGCCGGCGAGGAGCCGCAGATCCTCGGGCCGGTAGTAGCGCCGGCCGCCGCGCCGCTTCACCGGCCGGACCTGCGAGAAGCGGCTTTCCCAGAAGCGCAGGACATGGGGCTGGACACCGAGCCATTCGGACGCCTCGCCGATGGTCCTGAATGCCTGTGGTGCCTTCTCCATCCCGTCCCGCCTTTCGGGTCATTCGCGCTGCCGGTTTCCCGCCGCGACCCGTTCCTTCATGGTGTTGGACGGCCGGAAGGAGACCACCCGCCGCGGCGTGATCGGCACTTCCTCGCCGGTCTTGGGATTGCGGCCGATGCGCTCGGACTTCTGCCGCACGAGGAAGGTGCCGAAGGAGGAGATCTTCACCGTCTCCCCGCGTTCGAGGGCGGCGCAGATGTGCTCGATTACCGATTCGACCAGCTCGGCCGATTCGTTCTTCGACAGCCCGACCTCGCGGAACACCGCCTGTGCCAGATCGGCCCGGGTGAGCGTCTTCCTCGCCGCCTTCGCATCATCCATGGGATGCACTCCCTCTCCCCGTCCGGCTTGTGCCGCCGGTCTCCCTGCTTTTCGGAGAGCATAGGGAGAGGATTGCGCGCGAGTCAACCACCAATGGCTGAGGAAGGCTTGAAATCAAGGGGTTGCGAATGCCTGCCGGCAAGGGTGCCGCCGCGTCACCAGCGCAGCACCGCCGCGCCCCAGGCAAGGCCGCCACCGATGGCCTCGGTCACGATCACATCGCCGGGGCTGAGCCGCCCCTCACTCGCCGCCACCGACATCGCCATCGGGATCGAGGCGGCGGAGGTGTTGCCGTGTTCGCCCACCGTCACCACCACCCGCTCCATCGGCAGGCCGAGCTTCTGGGCCGTGGCCGAGATGATGCGCAGATTGGCCTGATGGGGGATGATCCAGTCCACGTCCGCCGGGGTGAGCCCGGCCTTGCCGAGCGCCGCCTCGGCAGTCTCAGCCAGCTTGACGACGGCGTGCTTGAACACCTCGCGCCCCTGCATCCTGAGGCAGCCCGCCGAGCCCGTCGAGGACACGCCTCCATCGACATAGAGGATGTCGCGGTAGCGCCCGTCCGAATGCAGATCGACCGCGAGAATGCCGCGATCGCCCGCATCGCCCTTCCCCTCCGCGGCCTCCAGGACCACCGCCCCGGCCCCGTCGCCGAAGAGCACGCAGGTCGAACGGTCGTCCCAGTCGAGGATGCGCGAGAAGGTTTCGGCGCCGATCACCAGCACCCGGTCGGCCTCGCCGGTGCGGATCAGCATGTCGGCATTGGCGAGAGCGAAGACGAAGCCGGCACAGACCGCCTGGATGTCATAGGCGAAACCGCGGGTCATGCCGAGATCGGCCTGCACCTTGGTCGCCGTCGAAGGAAAGGTGAGATCGGGGGTCGATGTCGCCAGCACGATCGCGTCGAGCGCATCGGCCTCCAGCCCGGCATCGCCGAGTGCGCGCTCGGCCGCCCGCAGCGCCAGATCGGATGTCATCTCGCCCTCGGCCGCGAAGTGGCGCCGCTCGATGCCGGTCCGCGAGCGGATCCACTCGTCGCTGGTATCGAGCCGCTGGGCGAACTCGTCATTCGTCACCACCCGCTCTGGAAGATGATGTCCCACACCCCTGACAACCGACCGCCGCACGCTCATGCCCTGCCCCCTTCCTGTTCGTCTTCCCTATCGCCCGGCGCAGCCTCGGCCGCAAGGGAGGGCTGCAGCCGCAGCGCCAGCTTGCGCGAGAAGTCCGAACGCGCCAGCCGGCAGGCCAGCTCCAGAGCCGCCGCCACCCCGACCCGGTCGGCCGATCCGTGGGACTTCACCACCGTGCCCCCGAGCCCAAGGAACACCCCGCCATTGGCCCGGCGCGGGTCGATCCGCCGCGCCAGCCAGCCGAGCGGTCCGCGCGCCGCGAGCGCCGCTATCCGCGCCGCCGGCGTGCGGGTGAAGGCCTCGCGCAGGAGGGAACGGATGAAGGTGGCGGTGCCCTCGGCGGTCTTGAGAGCGACATTGCCGGTGAAGCCGTCGGTCACGATCACGTCCACCCTGTCCGAAGGGATGTCCGAACCCTCGACGAAGCCGACATATTCGAACCGGGCCGCCGCGGCGTCGGCGGCGATCAGCTCCGCAGCCGCATGCAGCTCGGGCCGGCCCTTGTGTTCCTCGGTGCCGACATTCATCAGCCCGATCCGCGGTCGGGCGATGCCGAGCCCGTTGCGCGCATAGGAGGTGCCCATGAGGGCGAATCGGCGCAGATCCTCCGCCTCGGCCTTCACGTCGGCCCCGACATCGAGCATCACGTTGTAGCCCTGAGGGTTGCGCGAGGGCCAGAGAATCGCGATCGCCGGCCGCGGCACGCCGGGCAGGCGCCTGAGCACCAGCATCGACAGCGCCATCAGCGCCCCGGTATTGCCGCAGGATATGGCGACATCGGCCGCGCCGTCGCGCACCGCCGCGAGGGCCGACCACATCGAGGTGCCCTTGCCATGACGCATCACCTGGGAGGGCTTGTCCTCCATCGACACCACATCGGCCGCGTGACGGATCTCGACCCGCCCCGCAAGAACGCCATGCCGGGCAACGAGCGGCGCCAGCACCGCCTCGTCGCCGTGGAGGAGAAAGCGAGCGTCGGGGTTCCCCTTCGCCATGTCGGCCATGCCGTCGACAACGGCGGACGGGCCGCGATCACCGCCCATGGCATCGACCGACAGCCGCACCGGCCGCGCCGCCCTGTCCGCGGCGTCGCTGACGGGATTATCCCCCGCGCGCGTCATCACTCCCTGGCCGGTTCAGACTCAGGCCGCGTCTTCGTCGAACTCGGCCTCGTCGGCCACCGCCACGACCTCGCGGTCATTGTAATAGCCGCAGGAAGGGCAGACGTGATGGGGCCGCTTGAGCTCGCCGCAGCTCGGGCACTCGTTCGGGTTCGCCGGCGTCAGCGCATCATGGGAACGGCGCTTGTTGCGACGCGCACGGGAAACCTTGTTCTGTTGAACAGCCATTTCTCAACCTCTGTCAGTCGGCGCCGCATCTCGTGCTGCGGCTCGTTGGCATCTGCAATATCCTCTGGCCGCCGCATCGGCCCGGGGCCGGCCTCGGCCCGGATGGGGGGAGCCACCGCGTCCGCGGCACGGCCTGCCCTGACATCGCGAGCGACAGAACCACACGCGCACATCAGGGCACCCCACCCGCAGGCACGGGCGGTCGTGAGGCCGGGAACATAGCCGGATTGACGGAAAGCGCAAGTCCCAAAGCGCTGCACCGGCGCGATCCTGCCGTGCGTGGCGCCGCGCCGGGCAGACGACGTGCCGGCGGTCGAACGATTATGACCCGCCCTTCGCCGCAGGCGCATCGGCCGGGCGGACGCATGACGGTTTTCTCAAGCGGATCCGCCTGCCGCGTCGACACCCTCCGACGTGACGAAGGGTGCTTCTCCGACACGCAGCCCCACCCGTCTCGAAAGCCAACCCGCCGCATTTTCCGCATGCCCCGCCGGCAAGGCGCACCCGCCCTTCACGCAGCCCCCTTCGGGCGCGCCCCGCTGGCCTGCCGCTCCCGCCCGCATGGCCGGAAATGACGCCTTGCGTCCCCGCCGCACCCTTCATGCCGCCGCTCACGAGCGAAGGAAATTCCCACATGGACGGAGCCTCCGCCTCGCACCGGCCTCATGCCATCCCGCGGCGTTCCGGGCGATCCGGCCCGCGACGTCCCCCCGCCTCGACAACAGCACCCGCCGGCCGTCCCCTTGCCCCGGCAACGAATACGGGACAGCCGGTCGCCCGGAGGCCGTGCAGCCCTGTGCATCACGCCCGGCTCCGGCCAGATCACGCCCGACAAGGGCGCCCGCCGCTCCGGCGCGACGCAGAGGCCGCAAGGGCCGCCCCTCTTCCGGGCTCCCCCCCTTTCCCGCCTCATGTTCCGTTGTTCCGCGCCGCCTTGCACAGCCGAGGTGCCCCAGAGCCGCCGCCGGGCATGCATGCCGGCCGGCGACGACCGGCGGTCGGACGGCCCTGCCGCGCGGCGGCACCCGCCCCGGGCACGGGGTGATCGAGGGCCTCCGCACGGTCGGCCGGGCCTTCCCGCCTGCGACACCCCTCCGCCATGCCCGCCGCACCACCTTCGGCACCGCCT
>WFPA01000274.1 GCA_015487815.1 Albidovulum sp. | reverse complement strand
CGCCGGGCGCGGCCGGGCCACGGTGGTGGACGAAGGCCTGTCGTCCCGGTGCACCCCGGGCACGGCCGGCATGGCGCCGGGGCCGCCCCCCGGGGGGGGCGCGTGACGGGCCGCAGGCACAAGCGCCGGCCTGCGCAAGGATATGGCGGAGACCTGGCCCTATGCGGAAGAAGAGGTGGCAGCCCGCAGGGAGGTGAAAAATCGGCCTTTCGGTCGGCAGCCTTGTAAAGTTGCAAATTGGGCGCCACGGCAAATCAACGACTTAAGCGGCCAATCGCAAAGCGGCACAAGCACATGCAAGGGCTGATCAATGCTCTTCTGGTGGAACGTTTGAAAATTCGGGCTTTCAAGGAATTGTAACATTTTTCGTCCGAAAAGGGTTTGCAAACGTGGCCGACTGCCTGCCATAGCTGGTAACAGCTGCGGGAAGCCGCCTTTCTGAGCCGCGCTTTGAGTTTGGGCAATGGCGTTTCGATGTGGTTCAGGTTGGGGCTGTATGCGGCAGGGAAAGGGACCAACAGCGGATATTGCGCAGAACGTGCGCCGACTTCGGGCGCTTGTGGCTGGAGAGGTTCTCCAGGATCACGACATCGCCTTCGCGCAGCGTTGGTGCCAATCGGGTCTCGATGTAGAGATTCGGACTTCTCGGCGTTCGTTGTGCGTCGGCAACCCACGGGGCATCCAGCCGTCATGGCGCAGGGTGTCGTGAAGGTTTGGGTGCGCCAATGCCCGATAGACGGGTGATCGACCAGGCGTTGCCCGCGCGGCGCCCAGCCGGTGATCTTGCCGTGTTGGCCATGAATGGCCGGTGGCGGAAATCCGGATGTGGCGCAGGCGGGCCATGTCGCGATGCCTCTGCTCAAGGGGGTGCAGATCTTTTTGTGTGTTTGCCCCGGACGTCGCAGGCCGCGCCGGGCCGTGGCCTGGTGAGCCTCGATGCCGTGGCTGTTACGCAATTCGGCAACCAGTTCGTCGAGCGTGATTGCGCCCTCGCCGCGATGCGCCTGCTGATCCGGTCGCCCACGCCTGCCAGCTTGCCGTGCCTTTCGCCGTTTACCTGGCGGCGCGGCACCAGCCCGCCGGTTTCTTCGCGAAACTTCAGCAGGGAATCACATTTCAACCATCTTGGGAAGCCCACAACCTTGGGGTTCCGAAATCCAATCAGGCGCAACGCACTCCAATACCGGCCCGAAGAGCTCCAGGGCCGGTATCATCTCGCCATCTTCCATCGCGAGCCTGTCCATATTCGACAATTGCCCTCTGCTTTATGAAATCATGGAAATCGCATTGGGCATGCGCTGTCCGGTTCGCGGAAGCCGGTTCAGGGGTCAGGCCGAGGGTGCAAGCTTTTCGGCGGCCTCTCCAAAGCCGTCCAGCGAAACCTCGATACGCACCTCGTTACCCTTCATGTTCTTCATCCGGGCAACAAGCTTCTTTCCCTCACGGAGGCGCGCAAGCAGGTTGTCATCAAGCGGAATGATGGCGTAGGCGCCGTTCTGGTCGGCGGTGACGATGTCATGGCTGGCGGGCTCGTCGTCATCTATGGAGATTTGCACGCCCTCGGGCAGATTGAGCCCATGGGGCAGGGCCAGCTGCATGACGAGCTCCTCTTCCCCCTCGTCATCACCCTTCCGGCGGGGATGGATGGTGAGCGCCATGATCTGCTGGCCGCTGCCGGCAGCACGCATCACCTTGTTCATCCGGCGTGCCGAACGCCCTTCGCCGGCATGGGCCGAAACCACTTCCCACGCGCTTTCGACGGCTCTTATCGCCTGTGATGCCACGTCTGATCTCCTTCGTTATGTAATGGTTAATGGTTGGTGTCTGATGTGGAATGGTTGATGATCCCGAGGGGCAAAGCTGTTCCGGCAGCCTGCCCGAATGCCATTGATCAGTTCCTGTCGGTTTTCTGTCCGCCCTGTTTCGCGGCATTGAAACTTGCCGGATCCGCCCCGAGCGCCAGGAGGCCCTGCGAAAGGCCCTTCATGGAGAAGCGGAAGGGAAAGACATCGCTTCCCGGAGCAGGGCGGAACGCAGCGACCACCTCGTCCGACGCCTCAAGCTGTGCGATATCTTCTGGGGAAAGGGCGAGGGCGGCTTCGCAGAAGCGGCCGAAACAGCGCTGCCACTGGAAATTGCGCTGCTTGCCGTCCCCGGCCTGCAGGACGAAGCCGCTCGGCAGGTGCACGCCCAGGGGCACGCGGGCGATCAGGACCGCACCTTCCGTTTGTGCGTTCCATGCGGCGATGATATCGGCGATGAACGCCCTGTCCGAGGAGCGCAGGAGCTGCTGGGTGAGAGCGCAGACGGTTTCGCCGACCGCCACTGCTTCGCAGGAGACCACCCAGGCGCCGATACGTGCTCCGTTGACAAGCCTGCCCGTGCCGGGGCTTTCGCTCTGGGCCCGGGGGCGGGGCCTGGGGGCATCCTGTTCGCGAGGCGTGTCGTTCTTGATGCGAATGACCGAGGGGCGGGCCTCGGCTGTCCTGATGGCCGTTGCCTGGCGCCTGTCGTCGGACGCAAGCCCCAGAGCTCCGCCTGCAGCCCCTGCGGCCATCACGCCGAGCCCGGCGGCTGCAACCAGAACCTTCACCCAAGCCGCTCTGCCCATGCTTCGCCTTGCCTCCCGATCAACCGTTGCCCGAATTGCCCGCATTGGCGGAGCCTGCCCGCTGCGTTCGGGACATTCGACTATACATCCGTGTCGCCGTCAATGCGTCGGCGAGAAAACCATGCCGGAACATACAGTCGCGAAACTGCCGCGATCAACCCTGATGTCAAGGCCTTCGTGCCTGCGCGCAACCGGGGCCGGCCAGGGGGCTCTCTTCCGTTGCACGGGTCTTGCGGGCGCACAAGTGCAGGTTTGCGCCGGAGCAGACGGACGGGAGCTTGACGAGAGATTCTTGCCACCCGCTGCGCCTGTGCCACCGCTGCGCCTGCAAATTGCATCGGACGCATAAAAACACTTGACCGGTTCCTTCTTTTGTCGAAAGGTTCGCGCGACGCCTCGTGCGCGCGCTGTATTTTTGCGCCGGTTTGAGCGCCGAGGCAGTACCGCAAGGTTGCGATAGAAGGTTTGTGTAATGACAGGTTTTGGAAGGGGTCGGAGAATGCGTGCCGAAATCAGCGTGAACGGGCAGAACAGCGTGAACGGGCAGAGCGGTGGCGAAGCCGGGAAGGGCGAGGCCGTCGTCGAAAGAGCGGTGAGGCAGGTGGTCCGGCGCGAGGGGCGCCGGGTGATACGCTTCTCCCGCAGCGTGTCCTTCCTGCGTGCAGCGGCACTTTCCACCACCGCCCTCATCGGCGCATCGGCCCTGCCTGCCATGGCGCAGG
>WFPA01000273.1 GCA_015487815.1 Albidovulum sp. | reverse complement strand
TGGACCAGCTTCCAGACGATGGCGTCATGGATCGCCTCGAAGGAGGCATCGACGATATTGGACGACACGCCGACGGTGGACCAGGTGAGCCCGTCCGCCCCGGCGAAGTCGATCACCACGCGTGTGACGGCATCGGTGCCGGTGCCGGCGATGCGGACGCGGTAGTCGGTCAGATGCATGTCGCTGATGGCGTCCTGATAGGGACCGAGATCCTTGACGAGGGCGCGCCAGAGCGCGTTGACCGGGCCGAGATCCTCGCCGTTCGGCCCGCGGCTCTCGGAGACCGACAGCTTGCGCTCCTCGCCGATCTTGACCGACACCACCGCCTCGGAGAGCGTGGCCATGCGGTCGTGGCGGTTGCGCCGGCGCTCCACCGTCACCCGGTAGCGCTTGACCTCGAAGAAGCGCGGCAGCAGCCCCAGCTCGCGCCGGGCGAGAATCTCGAAGGAAGCGGCGGCGCTGTCATAGGCATAGCCGGCATCCTCGCGCTGCTTGATGATGTCGAGCAGGCGGCCGAGGCGCGGATCCCCCTTCTCGACCCGGATGCCGGCCTCGGCGAGGCGGTGGCGCAAATTCGACTGCCCCGCCTGGTTCGACATCGGCACGATCCGCCGGTTGCCGACGCGCTCGGGCGACACATGCTCGTAGCTCGCCGGGTCCTTGAGGATTGCCGAGGCGTGAAGCCCGGCCTTGTGGGCGAAGGCGGCGGCGCCGACATAGGGGGCGTTGCGCTGGGGCGGGCGGTTGAGGATCTCGTCGAGAAGCCGGGCCGTCGGCGTCAGCCGCTCGAGCGCCGCCTCGTCCATGCCGGTGGCGAAGCGGGCGGAGAGGGCGGGTTTCAGGGCAAGATTGGCGGCGATGGCGAGGATGTCGGCATTGCCGCAACGCTCGCCGAGTCCGCCGATCGTGCCCTGGATCTGGCGCACCCCGGCCTCGAGCGCGGCAAGCGAGCCGGCAACGGCGGTGCCGGTGTCGTTGTGGCAATGGATGCCGAGCCGCTCTCCCGGAATGCCTGCGGCGATCACCGCGGCAGTGATCTCGCCGATCTCGCCCGGCAGGGTCCCGCCATTGGTATCGCACAGAACGATCCAGCGCGCCCCGGCCTCGAGCGCGGCCGAGAGGCAGTCGAGGGCGAAGGCGCGGTCGGCCTTCCAGCCGTCGAAGAAATGTTCGGCGTCGAACAGCGCCTCGCGCCCCCGGGCGACGACATGGCCGAGGCTCTCGGCGATGCCGCGGATGTTCTCCTCGAGCGGAATGCCGAGGGCATCGGTCACATGCCAGGGGTGGCTCTTGCCGACGAGGCAGACCGCGGGCGTGCCGGCGTCGAGCACGAGGGCGAGGGTCTCGTCATTGGCGGCCGAGCGGCCGGCGCGGCGGGTCATGCCGAAGGCGGTCATCCGCGCCCGCGTGGCCGGCGGGTCGGCGAAGAAGTCGCTGTCGGTCGGGTTGGCGCCGGGCCAGCCGCCCTCGATATAGTCGATGCCGAGCGCGTCGATTGCCTCGGCGAGACGGCGCTTGTCCTCGAGCGAGAACTGAACGCCATGGGTCTGCTGCCCGTCGCGCAAGGTGGTGTCGTAGAGGATGACGCGGGCGCGGCCGGCCCTGTCTCCACCCCCTTCGGCAGGCGCGCCGGTACCGGGCCGCGCGTCAGCCATCGCCCTTCTCCTCCCCGTTCCCCTCGAGAAGCCGCGCCGCCGCAGCGAGGCGCTCCCGGTCGAAATCGGGGCCGGCCTTCCATTCGGCCGCACCCCCGGGCCGGTCCATCACCACGATGCCGGCGGCCACGAGCGCGTCGCGGATGGCGTCGGCCCGGGCGAAGTCGCGCGCCTTGCGGGCCGCGGCCCTGGCGGCGAGAAGCGCCTCGATGCTCGCGCGCTCCTTCGCGTCGGGGCCCGCAGCGGCGAACCAGCCGCCGAGTTCGGGCGTGAGCAGCCCCAGAAGCCGGCCAGCGGCAAGAAGCGCCGCCCCCTCCCCCGCACCCGCGAGGCGATGCATCTCGGCGATTGCCTTCGGCGTGTTGAGATCGTCCCGCAAGGCCGCGAGCACCGGCGCCGGCACCGCCTCGGCCGCCTCGGCGCCCGCCGTCACCTCGCGCCAGCGGACGAGCGCCGACCGCGCCTCCTCGACCTTTCTCGCCGTCCAGTCGAGCGGCTGGCGGTAATGGGTCGAGAGCAGCACGAAGCGGATCACCTCGCCGGGAACGCCCTGATCGAGCAGATCGCGCACGGTGAAGAAGTTGCCGAGGGATTTCGACATCTTCTCCCCCTCGATCCTGAGATAGCCGTTGTGGAGCCAGTAGCGGGCGAAGGTGCAGCCCTCGCGTCCGCAGCAGGACTGGGCGCGCTCGTTCTCGTGATGGGGAAAGAGCAGGTCGATGCCGCCGCCGTGAATGTCGAAATCGGGGCCGAGCAACGTCTCGCTCATCACCGAGCATTCGATGTGCCAGCCGGGCCGACCGCGCCCCCAGGGGCTGTCCCAGCCGGGCAGCTCGTCATCCGACGGCTTCCAGAGGACGAAATCCATCGGGTTCTTCTTGTAGGGCGCGACCTCGACCCGCGCCCCGGCCAGCATCTCATCGAGCGAGCGGTGCGAGAGCGTGCCGTAGTCGGGATCGGCGGTCACGTCGAACAGCACATGCCCCTCGGCCTCGTAGGCGCAACCGCGCTCGACGAGCCGCGCGATCATGGCGATCATGGCGTCGATATAGTCGGTTGCCCGCGGCTCGTGAGTCGGCCTGAGTGCGCCGAGCGCGTCCATGTCCGCATGATACCAGGCGATGGTCTCGTCGGTGAGCCGGCGGATGATCTCCTCGAGAGGGCGCCCGTCGCCCGCAGCCCGCATCTCGAGAGCACGGGTGTTGATCTTGTCGTCCACATCGGTGAAGTTCCGCGCATAAGTGACGGAATCTTCGCCATATTCATGGCGCAACAGCCGAAAGAGCACGTCGAAGGTCACCACCGGTCGCGCATTGCCGATATGGGCACGGTCATAGACGGTCGGCCCGCAGACATACATGCGGACATTGGCCGGATCGAGCGGCACGAAGGGCCGCTTCGCACCCGACGGCGTGTCGTGAAGAAGGATTCGTGCCTCGACCATCTCGCAGCTCCCCTCCGGGGCCATGACGGCCCCGCTTCGCCGGGGTTATGGCGCGAAGCGGACAGGGGCGCAAGGCGGACGCGGCGCCGGAGAGCGGGTCAGTAGGTGATCATGCCGGGGGCGAGGCGGCCGGCGAAACTCCGCTCGATACCGCGACGCCAGGGAATGTCGGTGACATGGCAGCCGGCCTTCATCGCCTCCCCTTTCGTATCCACCCGCAGGAAACGCGAAGTGTTGACATGCACCGGTCGGCCCGCAAGGCGCCACTGGAACTGGCGCAGCACCTTGCGCCCGAGCTCACGATAGAGCGCCACCTTGCCGTCGGTCCACCAGACGCCGCAGATCGCCGCCTTGTCGCCGACCCTGACCGGGCCGACCCGCAGCCAGACGCCCTTGTCGTCGTCGAAGGCCACCCAACCCTCGGAAAAGGCCCGCGTGACCGGCACCACGATCTTCTTCGCCAGGGCCGGCGGGGTGGTCGAAAGGAGAAGGCCGGCGGCAAGGGAGAGGGAAAGGACGGCGGGGACGGCCTTGACGGGATGCATCGCGTGTTTCCTCCGGGCTGTGAGCGGGACATGACACCGAGCCGCACGCAAGAGGTGCGGCTTGCCCCACCTTTCAACCACGCTGGGCGCGCTCGCCACAAGGAAAAAAGGGGGGCGGTAGCCCGCCCTCTTCCCGGAGGAGATGAGGTCATCCCCTCATTTCTTTGATATTACGGCCATTCCTCAACTGCAGCCCGAGGTGGCGCCACAGGTGTTGCACTTGAGGCAGGTGCCGTTGCGCACGAGGGTGTAGTTGCCGCATTCGCCGCAAGGATCGCCCTCATAACCCTGCATCCGCGCACGGGTGCGGTCGTCGAGGGTGACGGCGGCTGCTCCTTCCGCGCCCACTGCGGCATCCGAGGTCATCACCGCCGCCGTCTCGACCGCCGTCGCCACCGCGGCTTCGGCGCGGGCAGAGGCACCGCCCTCGAGCACCACCAGATCCTGCGGCAGGCGGCGGCGCAGATAACCGGTGGAGGAAACCAGCTTCAGCACGTCGAGCGACCGGGCGGCGGCGGCGGACGACACCGGCGCGACATTGCCGCCTTTCCCGGGGGCGCTCTCCGTCACCCGGTTCTCGGCCGCGCCGGCGCCAAGCTCGTCGAAGCGCGCCCCTTCGGGCTTCACATGGGCCAGATCGGTGCGGTCGAGATAGGAGATCGCCAGTTCGCGGAAGATGTAGTCGAGGATGGAGGTGGCGTTCTTGATCATGTCGTTGCCCTCGACCAGCCCCGCCGGCTCGAAGCGGGTGAAGGTGAAGGCATCGACGAATTCCTCGAGCGGCACACCGTATTGCAACCCCATGGAGACGGCGATGGCGAAATTGTTCATCATCGCCCGGAAGCCGGCTCCTTCCTTGTGCATGTCGATGAAGATCTCGCCCAGGGACCCGTCCTCGTATTCACCGGTCCGAAGATAGACCTTGTGGCCGCCGACCACCGCCTTTTGGGTGTAGCCCTTGCGCCGGTTCGGCAGCGTCCTGCGACGGGCGCGCTCGATCTCGCGGACCACCACCTTCTCGACCACCTTCTCGGCGAAGGTCTGGGCCTTCTGGGGAGCGGCGCCTTCGGCCAGGGTCTCCTCGGCCTCCTCGTCGTCCTCGATCAGCGCCGACGCCAGGGGCTGCGAGAGCTTGGAGCCGTCGCGATAGAGCGCATTGGCCTTGATGCCGAGCCGGTGCGACAGCTCGTAGGCCGCAAGGCAATCGGCGATGGTCGCCGAGTTGGGCATGTTGATGGTCTTCGAGATCGCCCCCGAGATGAAGCTCTGGGCCGCCGCCATCATGCGGATATGGGCCTCGACCGAGAGGAAGCGCTTCCCCTTGCGTCCGCAGGGGTTGGCGCAGTCGAAGACCGGCAGGTGCTCGGGCTTCAGATGCGGTGCCCCCTCGAGGGTCATGGTGCCGCAGGCGTATTCGTTGGCCGCCTCGATCTCGCCCTTCGTGAAGCCGAGATGGGCCAGAAGGTCGAAGGCCGGATCGTTCAGCCTCTCCTCGGCAATGCCGAGCGTCTCGCGGCAGAAATCGACGCCGAGGGTCCAGGGGTTGATGACGAAGCGGATGTCGAAGGCGGTTGGCAACGCCTCCTCGATCTTCGCGATCTCCGCCGGGCCGAAACCGCGCTCGGCCAGCGTTTCGTGGTTGATGAAAGGCGCGCCCGCCAGGCTGCCATGGCCGGTGGCGTAATCGACGATGGCTTCGATCTCGGCGGCGGAATAGCCGAGCTTCTCGAGCGCGGCGGGCACCGAACGGTTGATGATCTTGAAATAGCCGCCGCCCGCCAGCTTCTTGAACTTGACGAGGGCGAAATCGGGCTCGATGCCGGTGGTGTCGCAATCCATCACGAGGCCGATCGTGCCGGTCGGCGCGATCACCGACACCTGGGCATTGCGGAAGCCGTGCTTCTCGCCGAGCGCGAGAGCCTCCTCCCAGGCCTTCACGGCGTGTTCGACCAACCGGCGGTCGGGGCAGGAGGCATGATCGAGCGGCACCGGCGCGACGTTGAGCGCCTCGTAACCCGTCTTCGCCCCTTCGGCAGCGCGCTTGTGGTTGCGGATCACCCGCAGCATGGGCTCGCGATTGGCCGCGAAGCGGCGGAAGGCGCCAAGCTCGGCCGCCATCTCGGCCGAGGTGCGATAGGCGATGCCCGAGAGAATCGCCGTCAGCGCGCCTGCAAGCGCCCGGCCCTCGTCGCTGTCGTAGGGCAGGCCGAGAGTCATCAGGAGGCCGCCGACATTGGCATAGCCGAGACCGAGCGTGCGGTAGTCATAGGAGCGGCGGGCGATCTCCTTCGAGGGGAACTGCGCCATCAGCACGGAAATCTCGAGGGTGAGTGTCCACAGCCGCACCGCGTGCTCGTAGGCGGCGATGTCGATCCGCCCGTCCTCGCCGAGGAAGGCCAGGAGGTTGAGCGAGGCGAGGTTGCAGGCCGTGTCGTCGAGGAACATGTATTCCGAGCACGGGTTCGAGGCGCGGATCTCGCCATCGGCCGGGCAGGTATGCCAGGCGTTGATCGTGTCGTGGAACTGGATCCCCGGATCGGCGCAGGCCCAGGCGGCATGACCGATCTGCTCCCACAGATCGCGGGCCCTGACGGTCTTCGCCACCTTGCCGTCGGTGCGGCGGATGAGCGCCCAGTCGGCATCCTTCTTCACCGCCTCGAGGAAGGCGTCGGTGACCCGGACGGAGTTGTTGGAATTCTGGCCCGAGACGGTGAGATAGGCTTCGCCGTCCCAGTCGGTGTCGAAGACCGGGAATTCGATCGAGCTGTAGCCCTGGGCGGCGTATTGCAGCACGCGGTTGATGTAGGTCTCGGGCACATGGGCCTTGCGGGCGGAGCGGATGGCGCGCCTGAGGGCGCCATTGGCCGCCGGATCGGTGGCCTTGTCGGCCGCCCCGTCCCAGCTGCGGATGGCGGCGAAGATCGCGTTGAGCTTCTCCTCGTGGATCCGCGAGCCGGCGACGAGGGCCGCCACCTTCTGCTCCTCGCGGGCCTTCCAGTTGATGAAGTCCTCGATGTCGGGATGGTCCATGTCGCAGATGACCATCTTGGCCGCCCGGCGCGTGGTGCCGCCCGACTTGATGGCTCCGGCGGCGCGGTCGCCGATCCTGAGGAAGCTCATGAGCCCCGAAGAGCGTCCGCCGCCCGAAAGCGGCTCGCCCTCGGCCCTCAGCGACGAGAAATTGGTGCCGGTGCCCGAGCCGTATTTGAACAGCCGGGCCTCGCGCACCCACAGATCCATGATGCCACCCTCGCCGACGAGATCGTCGGAGATCGACTGGATGAAGCAGGCATGGGGCTGGGGATGTTCATAGGCCGATTTCGAGCGCACGAGCCTGCCGGTCTCGTGATCGACATAGTAATGCCCCTGCCCCGGCCCGTCGATGCCGTAGGCCCAGTGGAGACCGGTATTGAACCACTGGGGCGAGTTGGGCGCGCCCATCTGCCGGGCGAGCATGTGGCGCATCTCGTCGAAATAGGCGCGGGCATCGGCCTCGGAGGAGAAGTAGCCGCCCTTCCAGCCCCAGTAGGTCCAGGCACCGGCGAGACGGTCGAACACCTGGCGGGCGGAAGTCTCCGAGGTGGTGCGCTCCGCCTCGGGCAGATCGGCTAGGGCCTCCTCGTCGGCCTCCGAGCGCCAGAGCCATGCGGGCACCCCTTCCTCGGGCACCTTCCTCAGTCGCGCCGGCATGCCGGCCTTGCGAAAATACTTCTGCGCCAGCACATCGGCCGCCACCTGACTCCATGCGGCCGGCACCTCGAACCCCTCGAGACGGAAGACCACCGAGCCGTCGGGGTTGCGGATCTCCGAATCGGCGGTGCGGAAGGCGATTCCCTCGTAGGCGTCGTGCCCCTCACGGGTGAAATGGCGGTCGATCTTCATTCTGGCTGTCCTCCGGGTATTCTTGTTGTCTTTGCGATTTCCCGAACCTGCCGGTTCTGCTCCTGCCGGTGGATGAAATTCGGGTGCAAGGCGCCGTGGCGGCCGCGCGGGTCGTCGGCCGTCGGGTCTGCGTCATCGGATGGTGAATGGTCGGGGCTCAGGGCCCTGCGCGTGTTCGTGTCTGCCGCATCCTTCCTCCCTGTCCGGGCCGTGCCCCGGTGTTGATCGTTGCCCCTTCGGCCCGCTCGCGCGACTCATGCGGCCGACCGGCACAAACTCGCACCCCCTCGGCAGGCCGGCAGCCTGCCGATCGCCCTGGCACACAAGCATGAACCCAATACCTGCGGGCCGCCGCACCCTGGTTCCGCCGCCCCGGTCGGGGAGAATTTCATCTCCCACCCCTGCAGCGCACCACCATATGTGGTGTATCGGCGCCCGACAGATACAAACTGCCGTGATTTGCGCGTGTGGTCAACGCCATTTTGCGGGTTGACAGAAGCCTGTCGCAACACCGGTGATTCCCTCGCCTCACGCAGCCGCGGAAGGTGCCCCGCCGCTCCCGGGATCGGGAACCGGAGAACCCCCCGAAGATGAAGCGACTGGCCGCTCTTGCTGAGATTTCGCCTGAAGGAAACGGAGCGCCGATCCGCTCCAGGGCCGGAGGGCCCCGGCGGCGAGGGCGCCCCTCCACCGGCCGGCCATGCCGCCCCATGCGCCGGCAGGAGAGGGCGGGAATCATCCCGACGCGGAAATGGGCGGGGAATCGCGACGGTCCGGCCCGGCGGCGCCAAAGATGTGGTCGGGGCGACTGGATTTGAACCAGCGACCTTCGGTACCCAAAACCGACGCGCTACCAGGCTGCGCTACGCCCCGACAGGCCCGACCTAGTGTCTTCGACCCGCGCTGGCAAGTCGTCGGCTTCACTTCGGCGGCTTCGGACAGGGCCAGCGGGCCTTGTCGGCCGGCAGGAAGGGGGAGCGCACGACATCGCCCTCGGCAATCCCGGCGCGGCGCGCCGTGCCGCCGGCCAGTTCGAGCACGAGAAGGACATCGGGTCCGGCCGGAATCGGCGTGAGGTCGAACGGACGGGCATTCTCGTGGATCCGGCGAATGGTTCCGTCGTCGGAAATGAAAATCATGTCAAGAGGAAGCGGCGTGTTCTTCATCCAGAATGCCACCGTGCCGGGCCGCGGAAACACGAACAGCATGCCGTGATTCTCCGCCAGGGACCGCCGCCCCATCAGGCCGCGGGCCCGCGCGGCGGGGGTGACGGCGATCTCGACGGTGAAGCGGTGCGTCCCGCCCCTGCCCGTTGCCGGCCGGATCTCGACGATACCCGGGCGGCAGCCGTCGCCTTCCCGAAGGGCGGCCCGGGCCGGACCGGCGGTGGCGCCGAGCAGCAGGATCAGGGCAACGCTGCCGCCGATCGCCCCTCTCGTCCATGTCATGAAATCGCGCCGCGTCATGCGCATCCTTTTCCTCCGCCATCCTGCCTTCGGGTCTCGCCACGGACCATCCCGGCGATACCATGTTGAAGGCCCGGCAAGGCCGCCGCAAGGCAAATCGGGCCATGCGCGGCAAGGCCGAGGGGGAGAAGAACCCTGGTCACCAGGAATGAACGGCATGGACACACAATCGGAGCGACGCCGGAAACATTCGTGCATGGAGGAATTCGTGCATGGAGGATGGCCGCCCCCTTGCCCGCCGCCAGGACGATTTCCGCTTCCGGTCAGGATCGACGGAACTTGCCCCGGTCAGACGGCACCGCTCTCCGAAAGCCGGGCGCCGCCATTGTCGTCATTTCCTTCGGCCGCCTCCCATGGCCAGACGCCGACGGCCATCAGGCCGCGCGGCCCTTCGGTCACCCGCACCGCCACCGCCTCGCCGGGAACGAGATCGGCCATGCCCGAGCGGCGCAGGGTCTCCATGTGGACGAAGACATCCTCGGCGCTGCCGAAAATGTTGACGAATCCGAACCCCTTGCGCCGGTCGAACCATTTGACCCGCGCCGGCTCGAGCGGCAGGTCGGCATATCTGTCGAGGGCGGAATCCTCCTCCTCGGCCCCTTCGGGAACCGATATGTCGAGCACCTCGGTTGCCTGCAGGCCCCGGGGCGTCGCGGTGATGCGCAAGGTGACCTCGGCGCCCTCGCCGATGGAGGAACGGCCGGCCTCGCGCAGCACGTTGACATGAAGCAGGATGTCCCCCGCAACATCCTCGGCCGTGACGAAACCGAAACCCGAACGGGTATCGAACCATTTGACCCGACCCCGGACAGCCTCCGGCAATGTCCCGTCCCCGTTTTCCGGCCCGTCCCCGTTCATCCCGTTCTCGGTCATTTCAACTCTCCAAACACGGCCACTCTAACGCCACTATCCGGCAATTCACATGTGTTGACCACCATCTGAGCCCAACCGTGCCCGAATGGCCGTTTCCAGCCGTCTCCCGTTCTCCCCGCCGGCCGGAATTTGCGCGGCACTCTGGCGTCTCCACCGCATCCGATCAAGGTAAGTTTATCCATATCACGGATACAGTCTGTTGATTTTCCACGGCGAATCGATGCCTTCCCGTTGCCACAGGAAACGGTCATGCAACCGGAAGGCGCCATCGGCCCAGAATTCGATCTCCAGCGGGATGATCCTGTAACCGCCCCAATGGGCGGGACGGGGCGGGTTCGGACCGAATCGGGCGGCCTCGCGGGCCACCTCGAGCATCAGCCGCCCGCGCGAAGACAGCGGGCGCGACTGGCGCGACACCCGTGCCCCGATCCGGCTTTGCAGCGGTCGGCTGGCGAAATAGGCATCCGACATTTCGGGTGCCACCTTCTCGACCAGCCCCCGCACCCGTATCTGGCGCCGCAGACTCTTCCAGTGAATGACGAAGGCGGCCTTGCCGGTGGCATCGATCTCGCGCCCCTTGGCCGATTCGTAATTGGTATAGAAGACGAAGCCGCCGACCGGCCCGTCCTCGATCTCCTTGAGCAGCACCATGCGCACATCGGGCATGCCGGCGGCATCGACCGTGGCCAGCGCCATGGCGTTCGGGTCGTTGGGTTCGCTCTTCACGGCCTCGGCCAGCCAGCGCCGGACGATGGCGAAGGGATCGTCGCCCGCGAAGATGCCGCTCCGGTCAGGCGCATCGCCGGCGATGGTGCCGGCCACCTGCCCGCCCTTTCCGCGCGATGTCTCGCCCATGAATCTGCTCCTGCCGTGGCTGTGTCCGCCCTGCAGCCCTCCCTCCGCGAGCAGGGCATTCCTGGCGGATACGAACGACCCTCACCACACCCGGGGGCCGTCGGCCGCGATGTAGCGGTTTTCCAGCCGGATTGAAGCACTGTCGCAGAGCTGTGACGCGGCGTCAAATTCACAATCCTTCCCGCATCAGAAACAATTTTCGCAAACGGTCCCACCCCCTTCCCGGAGCGCGATCCCGTCGAAGCCTCCGACGGCCGGGCGATGAGCGAGATTTTCCTTGACGGCATCAGCCTGCAGCGGGACAGGCTGCAGGGAGCGACAAAGCGACGGGTGATGCCATGACGACGGACCGGACGGCCGAAGGGCCGCGAATGGAGGATGATCGTGCCGTGCGGCGCTTCTTCTTCGTCCTGCTCGACCGCTTCTCCCTCCTGCCCTTTGCCGGGGCGGTCGATGCGCTGCGCCTTGCCAATCGCCACGCGGCCGATGCGGGGCTTGCGGCGCCGCCATTCCGCTGGAAGACGCTTGCAAGCGACGGGCCGCGCACGGTCACGAGCTCGGCCGGGGTCGCCATCGCCGCCGCCGCCGGGCTCGACGCGCTCGGCGGCGGAAGCGACGGCCCGCCCCTCGGCAGCCGCGACACCGTGATCGTCTGCGGCGGGCTCGACGTGCGGGAACACGCCGCCGACCGGGCGCTTCTCGCGGCGCTGCGGCGGGCGCACCGGGCCGGGGCCCGTATCGGCGCGATCTGCACCGGCGCCGAGATCCTCGCCGCCGCCGGCCTGCTCGAGAACCGGCGCGCCACCATCCACTGGGAGAATCGCGACAGCTTCGCCGAGCTGCACCCGGACGTGACGCTGGCCGATACGGTCTATGCCGTCGATGGCCGCCTCGTCACCTCCGCCGGCGGCACCGCCGCAATCGACCTGATGCTGCGCCTCATCGCCCAGGATCTCGGTCCCGCGGGCGAACGCCTGGCGGGCATCCTCGCCGACCAGATGATCCACACCCAGATCCGCACCGAGAGCGACGCCCAGCGCCTGTCGATCCCGACGCGGATCGGTGTGCGCCATCCCAGGCTGGCGCAGGTGCTGCACCGGATGGAAGAGACTCTCGAGGAGCCGCTCTCGCCCGCAACGCTCGCCGCCGAGGTCGGGCTCTCGACCCGGCAGCTCGAACGGCTCTTCCGCCGCTATCTGGGCCGCAGCCCGAAGCGCTATTACATGGAGCTGCGCCTCGCCCGGGCCCGCAAGCTCCTCCTGCAGTCCGACATGAGCGTGATCGACGTGGCCATGGCCTGCGGCTTCACCTCGCCTTCGCACTTCTCCAAGTGCTATCGCGCCCAGTACGGCATCACCCCCTATCGCGAACGGGGCATTGACCGGCGCGCCCGCGAGGGCTGAAGCTCCGGCGCCCGGAGGCGCCTCCCGGAACCGGAGGTGACACGCCAATACGGGGAAATACCCTACAGACGACAACCTGCGACCGAAACGCGGGCGCGGTTGACGTTGCGGCAAGCGGCCGAAGCGGCCGTTTTCGCGCCCACGAACGGCACCGGCCGCCAAATTTGCGCTTTTCTTTTGTCCGAAGCGGACCTAACTTCTCCCCCGCAGCGCTTCCTGCGAGGGAGCGCCAGACGAAACAAGATCCTGTCCAACTCGGGAGAGAACAAGATGAAGAAACTGTTGATGGCGACCGCTGCCACCGCCCTTCTGGCCGGCGCTGCTGCGGCGGGGGGCGATGAAGTCAAGATCGGCGTCCTCCTGGGCTTCACCGGCCCGATCGAATCGCTGACGCCGAACATGGCGGCCGGTGCCGAGCTGGCCATGAAGGAAGTGTCCGACTCGGGCAAGCTTCTCGGTGGCATGAAGGTCGTTTCCGTGCGCGGTGATTCGACCTGCGTCGATGCCGGCGCCGCCACCGCCGCCGCCGAGCGGCTGGTCACCTCGGACGGGGTGAAGGGCATCATGGGTGCCGACTGCTCGGGCGTGACCGGTGCCGTGCTGCAGAACGTGGCCCGTCCGAACGGCATCGTCATGATCTCGCCCTCGGCGACCTCGCCGGCGCTCTCGACGGCGCCCGATGACGGCCTCTTCTTCCGCACCGCGCCCTCCGATGCCCGCCAGGGCGAGGTGATGGCCGACATCATCCTCGATCGCGGCATCAAGGAAGTGGCCCTGACCTACACCAACAACGACTACGGCAAGGGTCTGGCCGACAGCTTCAAGAAGGCCTACGAGGCCAAGGGCGGCAAGGTCACCATCTCGATCCCGCACGAGGACGGCAAGGGTGACTACTCGGCCGAGGTCGGCGCCCTGTCGGCCGCGGGCGGCGAGGCGCTCGTGGTCGCCGGCTACATCGACCAGGGCGGCAAGGGCATCATCCGCGCCGCGCTCGATACCGGCGCCTTCGATACCTTCGTGCTGCCCGACGGCATGATCGGCTCCAAGCTCGAGGAGTATTTCGGCAAGGAGATCGACGGCTCCTTCGGTCAGCATCCGGGCACCGACAGCCCCGGCGCCAAGATCTTCCAGCAGATGGCCAAGGGCGCCGGCTTCGATGGTGCCTCGCCCTTCTCGGCCGAAAGCTACGATGCCGCCGCGCTGATCCTCCTTGCCATGCAGGCCGCCGGCAGCACCGATCCGAAGGTCTACAAGGACAAGGTGATGGACGTGGCCAATGCACCGGGCGAGAAGATCCTGCCGGGCGAGCTCGGCAAGGCGCTCGATCTCATCGCCCAGGGCAAGGACATCGACTATGTCGGCGCCTCGGCGGTCGAGCTGATCGGCCCGGGCGAATCGGCCGGCAACTACCGCGAGATCGAGATCAAGGACGGCAAGATCACCACCGTCCGCTATCGCTGATCGCGCAAGAGAACACGCCTGATGGACAGCCCGGCCCGCCGGGCTGTCCTTTTGCAAGCATCCGCCCTCCACCCTTCCCGGCACCGGAAGGAAGCACATGAAGACACGGGGCGATGCGGCCATGCATGGAGGAAAGACGGCATGACCGGCCAGGGTCACACCGGAGAACAGACGATGACCGCGGCGCCCGCCGCTGCGCCCGCCCAGGCACCGGGAGAGGACGCCCTCATCGTCATCGAGGATCTGCACAAGCATTTCGGCGGCTTCCGCGCGGTGGACGGTGCCTCGCTCACGATCCGCCGCGGCTCGATCACCGGACTCATCGGCCCCAACGGCGCCGGCAAGTCCACCTTGTTCAACGTGGTCGCCGGCCTCTACAAGCCGACATCGGGCCGGGTCTTCATGGACGGGGAGGAGATCACCGGCCTGCCGCCCCATGCGCTTTTCCGCAAGGGGCTTCTGCGCACCTTCCAGATCGCCCACGAATTCTCGTCGATGACGGTGCGCGAGAACCTGATGGTGGTGCCGCCGGACCAGTCGGGCGAAACGCTGTGGAACACCTGGTTCCATCGCGGCCGCATCGCCCGCGAGGAGGCCGCGATCGCCGAGAAGGCGCAGGAGGTGATGGAGTTCCTCACCATCGACCATCTCGCCGACGAGAAGGCCGGCAATCTCTCGGGCGGGCAGAAGAAGCTGCTCGAGCTCGGCCGCACCATGATGACCGACGCCAAGATCGTCTTCCTCGACGAGGTCGGCGCCGGCGTGAACCGCACGCTCCTGCGCACGATCGGCGACGCCATCATCCGCCTCAACAAGGAGCGCGGCTACACCTTCTGCGTCATCGAGCACGATCTCGATTTCATCGCCCGGCTGTGCGACCCAGTCATCGTCATGGCCGAGGGCAAGGTGCTGGCCGAGGGCTCGATCGAAGAGATCCGCGCCGACGAGCGGGTGATCGAGGCCTATCTCGGCACCGGCATGAAACATCGGAAGAAAACCGCAACCGCCAGCGCGGAGGCCGGCCAATGAGCGAGGACACCCTGATCGGCAACGGCACGAACGAGGAGGCGGTGCGCGCCCGCGAAGGCGGCCCGCTGATCGATCCTGACAACCCGCCCTTCCTTCTCGGCGACAGCATGCGCGGCGGCTATGGCGCGGCCGACATCCTGCATGACTGCACCATCGCCGCCGAGAAGGGGCAGATCACCGTCATCGTCGGTCCCAACGGTGCCGGCAAGTCCACGGCAATGAAGGCGATCTTCGGCATGCTCGATCTGCGCGCCGGCAAGGTGACGATCGGCGGCAAGGACATCACCCCTCTCTCCCCCCAGGAGCGGGTGGCCGAGGGCATGGCCTTCGTGCCCCAGACCAACAACATCTTCCCGTCGATGACGGTCGAGGAAAATCTCGAGATGGGGGCGTTCCTGCGGCGCGACGACATCGGCGGGACGATGGAAGAGGTCTACGAGCTCTTTCCCGTGCTGAAGGAGAAGCGCCATCAGCTCGCGGGCGAGCTCTCGGGCGGCCAGCGCCAGCAGGTGGCGGTCGGCCGGGCGCTGATGACGCGGCCCACCGTGCTGATGCTCGACGAGCCCACCGCCGGCGTGTCGCCGATCGTGATGGACGAGCTTTTCGACCGCATCATCGAGATCGCCCGTACCGGCATCACCATCCTGATGGTCGAGCAGAACGCCCGACAGGCGCTCGAGATCGCCGACATGGGCTATGTGCTGGTGCAGGGTCGCAACCGCTATACCGACACCGGCGCCCGCCTTCTCGCCGACCCGGAGGTGCGCCGCTCCTTCCTCGGCGGCTGACGCTCCCGGAAGGCCGGCATCGGCCTGCGGCGCCGATCCCCGCTCCCGGTCCGGCAACGCCTTCAACGCCCGCCTCTTTCGCGGGCACACGAGATCAGAACGAGAGAGACGCGAACCATGGACATCCTCAACGCCTTCGTCCTCCTGGCGAATTTCGTCATCGTGCCGGCGCTGGCCTATGGCTCCCAGCTGGCGCTCGGCGCACTCGGCGTGACGCTGATCTACGGCATCCTGCGCTTCTCCAACTTCGCCCATGGTGACACCATGGCCTTCGGCACCATGGTCACCATCCTCGTCACCTGGTGGTTCTGGTCGATGGGGATCAGCGCCGGTCCGCTGCCGACCGCGCTTCTCGCCCTGCCCTTCGGCATCGCCGCCACCGCCCTGCTGGTGCTCGCGACCGACCGCGCGGTCTATCGCTTCTACCGGCGGGTGAAGGCCAAGCCGGTGATCTTCGTCATCGCCTCGCTCGGGGTGATGTTCATCCTCAACGGCATCGTGCGTTTCATCATCGGCCCCGACGACCGCAACTTCACCGACGGGGAACGATTCCTCGTTACCGCCCGCGAGTTCAGGCACATGACCGGGCTCAGGGAAGGGCTCGCCATCAAGACCACCCAGGCGCTGACGGTGGTGATCGCCATTCTGGTGGTGATCGCGCTCTTCTGGTTCCTCAACCGCACGCGCACCGGCAAGTCGATGCGGGCCTATTCCGACAACGAGGATCTGGCGCTTCTCTCGGGCATCGACCCGGAGCGCGTCGTCGTCATCACCTGGGTGATCGCCGCCGGCCTCGCCACCATTGCCGGTGTGCTCTACGGGCTCGACAAGTCCTTCAAGCCCTTCACCTATTTTCAGCTGCTGCTGCCGATCTTCGCCGCGGCCATCGTCGGCGGGCTCGGCAACCCGCTCGGGGCCATTGCCGGCGGCTATCTCGTCGCCTTCTCGGAAGTGGCGGTAACCTATGCCTACAGGAAGTTCTTCAAGTATCTCCTGCCCGACTGGCTCGAGCCCCAGGGGCTGATGCAGCTCCTGTCCACCGACTACAAGTTCGCCGTCTCCTTCGCGATCCTGATCCTGGTGCTCTTGTTCCGGCCCACGGGTCTGTTCCGCGGCAAGGCCGTCTGAGGAGGAAGTCCCATGTCGATCAACGTGAAGAACATCTTTCTCTTCGCCGCCATCTTCGGGCTGATTGCCGCCGTCGGCATCATCCAGAGCTGGTCGGTGGCCTTCGCCATCCTCAATCTGGGGCTGATCTCGGCGCTGATGAGCCTCGGGGTCAACATGCAGTGGGGCTATGCCGGGCTGTTCAATGTCGGCACCATGGGCTTCGTCGCCCTCGGCGGGCTGGCGACCGTGCTCGTGGCCATGCCGCCGGTGAAGGAGGCCTGGGCAGCCGGCGGGCTGCGGATGATGGGGGCGCTCGTGGTCGGCGCGCTGACGATCCTGGCCGGACGGCTCGTCTGGCAGCGCATGGCTCCGGGGCGCAAACGCGGGCTGGCCCTCGGCGCCGTCCTGATCGTCGGATTCGTCGTCTATCGCTGGCTCTATGTGCCGGCGGCCAACGCCATCGAGAGCATCAATCCGGCCTCGACCGGCTATCTCGGCGGTCTCGACCTCGAAGTGCTGATCGCCTGGCCCGTGGGCGGGCTGCTCGCGGCGGGCGCGGCCTGGATCGTCGCCAAGACCGCGTTGGGGCTGCGCTCCGACTATCTCGCCATCGCCACGCTCGGCATCGCCGAGATCATCGTTGCGGTGATGAAGAACGAGGAATGGCTCGACCGCGGCGTGAAGAACGTCATCGGCATTCCCCGCCCCTTCGTGGTGCCTTACGAGGTCGAGATCCAGCAGCAGCCCTGGTTCCTCGACATGGCCTCGGGTCTCGGGACCGATCCGGTGTCGCTCTCCTCGATCTGGGTCAAGCTGCTCTATGCCGCCCTTTTCACCGTGGTGCTGCTCGTCATTCTCTGGATGGCGGAGATGGCGTTGAAATCGCCCTGGGGGCGGATGATGCGGGCGATCCGCGACAACGAGGTCGCGGCTGAGGCGATGGGCAAGGACGTGACCGCCCGCCACCTGCAGATCTTCGTTCTCGGTTCGGCGGTGATCGGCATCGCCGGCGCCATGCTCACCACGCTTGACGGGCAGCTCACTCCCGGCACCTACAACCCGCTGCGCTTCACCTTCCTCATCTGGGTGATGGTGATCGTCGGCGGCTCTGGCAACAACTGGGGCGCAATCCTCGGCGGATTCCTGATCTGGTTCCTGTGGGTCGAGGTCGAGGCGCTCGGGCCGATGCTGATGGAGTTCTTCACCTTCTGGCTGCCCGACGGCAATCCGGTCAGGGAACACCTGATGAAGAGCGCAGCCCATATGCGGCTCCTGACGATGGGGGTAATCCTCCTCTTGGTACTGCGCTTCAGTCCGAGAGGGCTCATTCCGGAGAAATAGCCCTCTAATCAAGAAGGTGTCACCTGTTTCTCATCCTTAATGACAACAGGCCACAACGGAAGGGGCCCGAGTGCCCCTTCCCTGTCCGCAGCCGCCGCGGCCGGATGAACGATCAGGCGGGGGATCTGGGCGGGCGCAGGGCGCGACGCTTCGGGCGGCGCAGCGAGGGCGGCATGGCCGCCTTCCGACCGCCCCCGGTCGCTCACTCGGCAAAGGAGCCGGCGCACGCCGGACCCGCCCTCGATCTCTTCTCCCGCCGCGGCGCTGCCGGCCCCTCTCCCCCGGTCTGTCGGCCATGCAAGGCTCACTGCCCCCATCACCCTGTCGCCGCCTTCCCCGATCCGGTTCGGGGTCAGGTTCGCGCTCCTTGATGCACAACAGGCTTTCCCCTAAACGGGTTGGAACCGGGCCGGAACGCAGCCACGCATTCGGAACGGACGACCCGGACCGCGAAAAGGGCCGGACAGGGAACGGGACAGGGAAGAGACATGACGCAGGGACTGATGGAAGGAAAGCGCGGCCTCATCATGGGGGTCGCCAACGACCGTTCGATCGCATGGGGCATCGCCCGCCATTGCCACGCCCATGGCGCGGAGCTCGCCTTCTCCTATCAGGGCGAGGCGCTCGAGAAGCGCGTGCGACCTCTCGCGGCGCAGGTCGGCTCGGATCTCGTCCTCCCCTGCGACGTGTCGGACGAGGCCTCGATCGACGCGCTTTTCGCCGCCCTCGAGAAGGAATGGGGCCGGCTCGATTTCCTCGTCCACGCCATCGGCTTTTCCGACAAGAACGAGCTCCGCGGCCGCTACGTCGATACCACGGCCGGGAACTTCATCACCACCATGCTGATCTCGGTCTATTCCTTCACCGCCGTGGCGCGGCGGGCCGAGAAGCTCATGCCCGAGGGCGGCTCCCTTCTCACCCTGACCTATTACGGCGCCGAGAAGGTCATGCCCCATTACAATGTCATGGGGGTGGCCAAGGCGGGGCTCGAAGCCTCGGTGCGTTATCTGGCGATGGATCTCGGGCCACAGAACATCCGCGTGAACGCGCTCTCGGCCGGGCCGATAAAGACGCTGGCCGCCTCGGGCATCGGCGATTTCCGCTACATCATGAAGTGGAACCAGCTCAACGCACCGCTCAGGCGCAACGTCACCCAGGACGATGTCGGCAAGGCGGCGCTCTATCTGTTGTCCGATCTCGCCTCGGGCGTGACCGGGGAGGTGCACCATGTCGATGCCGGCTATCATGTCGTCGGCATGAAGGCGGAAGACGCTCCCGACATCGACGTGGTAACGGGCCGCAAACCCGGGTGACGCCGTTCCGAGGGAGGGCGCAAAGTCAGAGGAAGGAACCGGAACATGGCCGATCGTCTGCCCCATGAGAAAGGCTTCCACGTCAGCTGGGACCAGCTGCATCGCGACGCGCGGGCGCTTGCCTGGCGGCTCGACAAGCAGGGCCCCGGCGAAGGTGGTGACTGGAAGGCCGTGGTCGCCATCACCCGCGGCGGCATGGCCCCGGCGATGATCGTCGCCCGCGAGCTCGGCATCCGGGTGGTCGATACGGTGTCGGTCAAGTCCTACAACCACCAGACCCAGAGCGAACCGGTCATCATCAAGCCGCCGGCGGCCGAGATCATGGGCGCATCGGGCGAAGGGGTGCTGGTGATCGACGATCTGGTGGATACCGGCCGCACCCTCGAGGTGGTCCGAAAGCTCTGGCCGAAGGCCCATTACGCCACCGTCTATGCCAAACCCCAGGGCCGGCCACAGGTCGATACCTTCATCACCGAGGTGAGCCAGGATACCTGGATCTTCTTCCCCTGGGACATGGCGCTGCAATATGTCGAGCCTTTCCGCGGCGGGCCTGACTGAGCCAGTGGCCGCCGGGCCAGAATCCCGGCTCCGAAGGCCGAGAAGCGAAGGGCCTCAGGACGGCACGTGGGAGAGGGCGGCGGCCGGTGCCTTGCCCTATCCGCATGATCCGCATCCCTGCACTGCTTGCCGCCGCGAGGCGGCGCCCTGCGTCAGATCACGGTGATCAGCGTCCACATGCCCATGGCGTAGTGGGTGGGGATGTTGCACAGCAGCATGTAGATGCCGGGCTCGAGATCGAGCGTCACCGTGCCGGTCTCGCCCGGCGGCGTCTCGGCGATCTCGCCCAGAACCTTCACCGCCTCCTCCTTCACCTTCTCGGCGTCGGTGTCATAGGGCAGCGGCCTGGTGATGTCGTCGATCGGCACCACCAGCATCTCGTGTTCCATGCTCCTCGAGGTATTGACGGCGATGAACTTCACCTTGCCATGGGGAATGACATGCTTGTTGAGGGTGAAGCCCGTCGGCGCCTCGTCCCTGAAGGCGATGCCCGGGGTGCCGAGCATGATCCGTTGCGAGAAATCGAAGGCGGCCATCATATCGGGCCCGCGATCCCACATGTTGACCTGCACGAATTCGGTCGTGCCGGAGTCGGCCCGGGCGAGGCGCGCCGTCGGGACATCCAGCGCCGTCGCGCCGGCGAGGCCGACGAGCGCCAGGAGTCCCTGCCTTCTGGTGATCTTCATCTTTCCGTCTCCCTTGCTGCGTTCCCGAGAGGGGGTTCGCACCCGGTGCGCATTCCGCCCATGTGAAGACGTGCAGCCACACCCGCGCGGGAAGCGGGCATGGCGTCTCACGGATCGAGCCACAACCGGGTGCGGTTCCAGCCTGAGAGAGCGGCGGCGCGCCGTCAAGGTGCGGACCGGCCACCATCCGCCTGCGCGGGATCATCTGCCCCTGTCCCCCCTGCGACGACGGCGCCACCGTCCGCCCCCTCTTCCCCCGTGACACCGCGCCCCTTTCGGCCTATATCGCCGGCAGGAACCCAACAGCGAGCCGCCCATGTCCGCAGACCTCGACGTCCGCCGCCCCGCTTCCGCCGCAAATGGCGATCCGCTGCCGCCCCACCCCTTCGCCCGCGACCCTGACGACCCGGATGCGCTTCATGAGGAATGCGGCGTCTTCGGCGTCATCGGCCTGAGGGATGCGGCCTCCTTCATCGCCCTGGGGCTGCACGCACTGCAACACCGGGGGCAGGAAGCGGCCGGCATCGTCACCTGGCACCCCGAGAGCGGCTTCAACTGGGAGCGGCGCTTCGGGCTCGTGCGCGACAACTTCACCAAGAAGTCGCTCCTCGACCTTCTGCCCGGCAGCATCGGCATCGGCCATGTGCGCTACTCGACCTCGGGACGCAAGGAACACACCGATCTGCGCGACGTGCAGCCCTTCTTCGCCGAATTCTCGATGGGCGGCTGCGCCATCGCCCACAACGGCAACCTGACCAATGCCCGGGCCATCCGCCGCGAGCTGATCGCCCAGGGCTCGATCTTCCATTCGGGGTCCGACACCGAAGTCATCATGCATCTGATGGCCCGCTCGATCCAGCGCTCGATCCCCGAACGGATGAAGGATGCGCTGCGCCTCGTGGAAGGCGCCTTCTCGATCGTCGCCATGACGCGCACCAAGCTGATCGGGGTGCGCGATCGCCACGGCGTGCGGCCGCTGGTCCTCGGGCGGCTCGGCGACGGTCATGTGCTGGCTTCCGAAACATGTGCTCTCGACATCATCGGCGCCGAATTCGTCCGCGAGATCGAACCGGGGGAAATGGTGGTGATCCGCGACGGGCAGCTCGAGAGCCACCGGCCCTTCGAGAAGATCACGCCCCGGCCCTGCATCTTCGAGCATGTCTATTTCTCGCGCCCCGATTCGGTCCTCGGCGGCCGCTCGGTCTATGAAACCCGCAGCCGCATCGGCATGGAGCTCGCGCGCGAGGCACCGGTGGAAGCCGATCTCGTCTGCCCCGTTCCCGACAGCGGCACACCGGCGGCGATCGGCTATGCGCAGGAGAGCGGCATTCCCTTCGCCCTCGGCATCATCCGCAACCAGTATGTCGGCCGCACCTTCATCGAACCGACCACCGAAATCCGCAACATGGGGGTGCGCCTCAAGCTCAACGTCAACCGCGACCTCATCCGGGGCAAGCGGGTGATCCTCGTCGATGACAGCGTCGTGCGCGGCACCACCTCGCGCAAGATCAAGGACATGATCCGCGATGCCGGTGCCGCCGAGGTCCATTTCCGCATCGCCTCGCCTCCCACCGCCTGGCCCTGCTTCTACGGGGTGGACACGCCCGAGCGCGACAAGCTCCTCGCCGCCCATATGGACGTGGCGGCGATGGAGCGCCATCTGGGGGTGGACAGCCTGCGCTTCATCTCGCTCGACGGCCTCTACCGTGCCATGGGCCTGCCGCGGCGCGATCCGGCCTGCCCGGCCTATTGCGATGCCTGCTTCTCGGGCGACTACCCGATCCCGCCTGTCGATGCCGAGGCCGAAGGCTTCGAGCGGATGCCGGAGCCGGCGGCGTGATCTCCGCTGCGGCGGGCTTGGCGGTGAAGCTGCGGCAGACGCCGGCGGCCGGAGCCACCCGGGCCCCCATGAGGCACCATGCGGAGGCGGGATGAAATCCCCGACCTTGGCTCATCGCGGCAGAGAGACACCGGAAGCGGAACCGTCCGTGAATGGCGGGCACGAGATGGTGCACACAGCGAACGGTGGCGTGCATATGCCCGCCGGCAACGAGGGCCGCGGCGCATTCGGGGCAACGAAGGGCAAAAGGATGGCCGGAGAGACACCACGACCTGCCCTTTCGCGGCGGTACACCGGCGCTCCCTCCCCCGATGCTCCCGCCGCCTCCGACGGGCGGGAGACGACACCGGTTCCGCTTCGCCCCCATCACCTCCTTTGCCTCCTCGGCTTTCGTGGACACGGTTATTCCGATGTCTTCACCGCCAACATGGCCGCACTCGCCGTCCGGCTGCGCGGCCCTGGCGGCGCGGACACGCCCCTTGTCATTCAACCCGTGGCCGACGCGATCTGCGCCCCCTGCCCCAGACGACGGGGCACGGGATGTCTCGATGCCGACAGGATCGCGATGCTGGACCGGCGGCACGCCGCCCGGCTCGGCCTCGCGCCCGGCGCGCGGCTGACCTGGGGTGAGGCGCTTGCGCGCATCGGCCGCGAGCTTCACCCCGACGATCTCGACACGCTCTGCGACGGCTGCCGATGGCTACCCCTTGGCCTCTGCCGCGCGGCGCTCGAGACGCTCCGGGCAACCAGCGCCGCTCCGCCCTCTGCCGGCAAGGAGACGGATGACGGCGAAGGCCGGCCCGAGCGCGACACCACCACCGGCCGCCCCGGCTGAATTCCGGTTGCCATGAGAAAGGGGCGCCGCAACGGCGCCCCTTCGCATTCAGGATCAATGAAGTTCTCAGCTTTTCCCGCCGGACTTCCGTTCGGCAAGGATCTTCCACGTCCCCGAAACGATCAGCGCGGCGATGGCGCATTTCACCATGTCGCCGAGAATGAAGGGCAGCATCCCCTTCTCGACCGCCCAGCCGAACGGCTTGCCGACGATCTGCGACAGCCACCAGACGCCGGGAATATAGAGCAGGAGGTTGGGGATGGATGCGGCGAGGAAAAGACGAAGCACGCCCCGATCGAGCCCCTTCTCGACCAGAAGCCCGGTCAGCCAGGCCATCGGCACGAAGCCCCAGAGGAAGCCCGCCGTCGGTCCCATGAGATGGACCAGGCCACCCGCACCGCCGGCGAAGACCGGGAGACCGGCCGCACCCTCGGCCAGATAGGCCAGCACGGTCAGCGCCGCGAGGCGGCTGCCATAGGTGAGCCCGACGAGCGCGATCGCCAGGGTCTGCAGTGTCATCGGCACCGGCCACATCGGCACGGTGATCTGCGCGCCGAGAGAAATCAGCGCCGAACCCGCAAGCACGAGGAGCGCCTTGCGCCCGAACGTCGCGGTCGGCAGGAGCGCCTGGGTGAGTGTCATGTCGTCTCTCCTGTTCCTGTCCCGTCTTGGATCCCGGCCTTGCCCGGAGCATGCCGCCTTGCCGCGCGGCTGACCGGGTTATGAAAGCTCGTTCCCGGCCTGTCAATCGGCCCGGCTTGCACGGCCTTCGCCCCCATGTCATTGAGCCGCGGAAAGAATGGCACGGGAGGGCGCGATGGTGCAGGAGGACACGGAACAGCCGGCAAGGCGAAACCGGGAGCAGGGGCAGCCGCTCGCGCTTGTCACCGGCGCTTCTCGCGGGCTCGGATACGGAATGGCGGTGGCGCTCGGCCGACGCGGCTGGCATGTGCTTCTTGCCGCCCGCACGCTCGGCGGGCTCGAGGGCGCGGACGATGCCGTCAGGGCCGCCGGCGGCAGCGCCACCATCGTGCCCCTCGACATCACCGAAGAAGACAAGCTGCGGCAGATGTGCCGCGCCATCTTCGAGCTCTGGGGCCGGCTCGATCTGTGGGTTCATGCGGCGATCCACCCGCCGCTGCTCTCGCCCGCACCCCACGTCAACTTCGGGGATTTCGACCGGGCCTGGGCCGTCAACGCCCAGGCGACGCAGCGGCTGATATCCTTTCTCGACCCGCTGCTGAGAGCCGCGGACAAGGGATGCGCCCTCTTCTTCGACGACCCGATGGCCGGTCAGCGCTTCGCCGGCGGCTATGGCGCGACCAAGGCGGCGCAGATCGCCCTGGCCCGATCCTGGGTCGAGGAGAACCGCCGCATCGGCCCGAAGATCATGATCGAGACGCCGCCGCCCATGCGCACCGCCCTGCGCGCCCGCTTCTTCCCCGGCGAGGACCGTTCCGCCCTCGCCGACCCGCAAGAAGTGGCCGAGAAGATCACCGGACGGATCTGCGACAAGGCTCCCGGTCCGGCGCCTTGACATCAGAACTTCGCACGAGACATCAGGATCACAACCGAGAGAATTGATATCTCTGGGATATTCTCATGAACGAAGACGCCTTGCCTGAGCGGGTCTCAAGGCAAGGATGTTTTTTCTCGGGAAGTCCACCGCTTATCGACCCTTCTTTGCCCTGCCCTTCTTGCGGGCCTTGCCGGCATAGGGATTTTCCGTCGCCCGCAGGT
>WFPA01000272.1 GCA_015487815.1 Albidovulum sp. | reverse complement strand
CGCCGGGCGCTCGAGATGCTCGAGCGTCACGGATGGCTGTCGAGATTGCCGAAGGGCGAGAAGGTGCGCGGCGCCGCCCGACGGGAAGCGTGGCGCATCGTGAGAGGGGGCGGCAATGTGGTTTGACGTGGCCGCCGCCCTTGCCGAAATCCAGGGCCAACCTCCTGCTATATCTGCTACAATCGCTACAGATCCGGCCAATGTAGCAGACGTAGCGATTGTAGCAGGGAGACAGGATCGAAATCCCGCCCCCAAGGCGGGGCCCGCATCACAGGCTTCGCGGGAGCCGCAGGCATCGGGTTCCCTTGCCGTGGCACCTGCTCTGGCCCGCGAGGTGCTCAAAGAACGGGCGGCGATCCTCGAGCATGAGGGCGGGTTTTCCCGGCAGGAGGCCGAGCGGCTGGCCAGCGCGCAGACGGGGATCGAGGATGATGCCGGCAGCACGCCGGCCGAGCCCATGCGATCATCTGATGCTTCGCCGCAGGCACCATGCCAGGCACCATGCCAGGCACCGGAGCCCACCCTTCGCCCGTTCGCGAAGCCTGCCACCCCGGAGGACGACGCCCGGACCCTGCTTGCCTTTCTCGCCCGCGAGGGGCCGATGAGCTTCGGCGTGGCCGCCCGGACTCTCGGCTGGGGTGCCACCCGCGCCTGGCAGGCCGGTGCCCACCTCGAGGCCGCCGGGCGCATCCGCCATGACCATCTCGGGCGGATGGTGCCGTTTCCGGCCGAGGCCACCCCCTGAGGCCCTATCCCCTCTCGAAGAAGCCCGGGTGGGGACGATCGACGCCGAAGCGGATGGTGCCGGCACCGTAGCGGCGGTTGATGAGATCGGCGATGCGGGCAGCTTCTTCGCGCCGGGTGAGCGCGCCCGGCGCCACCGGCAGGAAGAGATCGCCCGTGCGCTCCTCGAGCCGGATCACCTCCCCCAGATGCACCCCGAGCGACAGAAGCCTTCGTGCCTCCGGGCGGGCCCGGCGCATCTCCTGCCACAGGCGGCGATAGAGCTTGAGGAGATGGGCCGTGTCGGCCGTCGGATGGGTCCTGACCGCGCCCGCCCAGCGCGGCACGCCCAAGGGCTGGACCGTGAGCGTCACCCGCCGGCAGAGCCGCCCGTCGCGCCTGAGCCGCATCGCCGCCTTGCCGAGGAGCCAGCGGCCGACGAGCCAGGCTTCGCGCGGCACCCGGCATTCGGGCGCCAGCACCTTGGAATTGCCGTAACCGCCCCGCCGCGTGACCGGCAGCGGCACGGCCTCCCCCCGCAGCGCCCGCACGAAGCGCTCGCCCTCGACCGAATACCAGATCATGCGGGCATGGCGCGGATCGAGCGCATGCAGCTCCGGCACCGTCCACACCCCGGCCCGGTGGAGCCGGCGCAGGATGCCGCGCGAGATGCCGGGCAGAGTTGAACGTGGAGCGGGTAGACGATTATGATCGCAGCCATGTGCACCCGGCCCGAATACCCTCCATGCGTTCCAACGGATCAGGACCGATGTCGGTTGGCTCGCGAGCGAAGCGAGATGGCTCCTTCCACAGAGCAGGCATGATGGACGTCTCGCGAACCGGAAAGAAAACTGAAACCGGAGAGAGGACGGGCGCACGGAAATTCCCGCTGGGCATCGGCCTTTATCGCATCATCTTCACCGTGCTGGACGATTTCCGTCTGCCGCCGCTTGCCGCCAATGTCTGGCGCAGCGTACTCGGCATGCAGCTCAGACGCATGAGCGAGGGCCGGGCGGCCGCCCCGCAGGCACTGCCGATGCCGGCCGCAGAGCTCTATGCCTATTTCATGGAAACGCCGCCGCCGCCCGATGCGCGGCTGATGCGCCGCTACCCCCAGACCCCCCATCCCTGGCTGCTCGGCTGCCCCTGCAACGTTGCGCCGCTGCCGCTGGAGGTCGGCGACAGCTACACCCTGCCGCTCACACTGTTTGGCAGGGCGAACGAGCTTCTGGCAGTTATCATCCTGGCGCTCACACGCGCGGCGGCGCAGGGCCTCGGCCCGGAACGAGGGCGCATGCGCCTTGAGCGGGTTGAACAGCTTGCCGACGATGCAGCCGATGAACCGGTCACGATCTTTGAACGCGGTAGCGCGCTACAGCCGCTTACACTCTGGAAACCCCCTATTCCGGCGATGCCTGCATATGGCCGCATCGCCTTGGAGCTGCACAGCCCGCTGCGGCTGGTGGTGCGAAAACAGCTTCTCAACCCGCAACGTTTTACCTCACCCTATCCGCTCCTGATGAATCTCGTGCGCCGGACAAGCATGCTTTGCGCCTTTCATGGCGAATCCGAACTCTCTGCCGATTATGCAACGCTCAAAGAAGCTGCTGGTCGGGCGGTTCTGTCAGGAAAGGAGTTGCGATGGTTCGACCAGTACCGATGGTCCTCACGCACGCGGCAGCAGGTGCCGCTCGGTGGACTGATGGGGCGCATGGTGCTGGATCTCGCGGATGGAGTGGAATTGTGGCCTTTCCTCTGGTTCGGCCAGTGGATCCACGCCGGCAAGGGCACGGCGCTGGGCCTAGGACGATACGAGCTTTCCCCTGTCTGACCGGCTGACAAGCTTTTCAGCTGTTCCTCGGCTCCGCTTTTGGTTGCATTTTCGACTTCATATCCCGTAACGTCAGGGAAACGAGGGACGGAGAGCATGCCTGTCGTTCAACCGACAGCACCAGCCAGCGGTACCACAACTGCGCCAGCAGCATTCCCGCGGCGGGTCCTCCTGCTGGTCGCGGGGCTGACACCGCAGATCGTCACCGAGACGCTGTATGCGCTCTGCATCGGGCGCGATCCGGCCTTCGTCCCGACCGAAATCCACCTGCTGACCACCCGCACAGGCGCCGAGCGGGCGCGGCTGATGCTCCTGAGCGAGGCGCCCGGCCATTTCGCCCGCTTCTGCGCCGATTACGATCTGCCCGAGGTCGCCGCGGCCTTCCCCGAGGAGAACATCCATGTGGTCGCGGGGCCGGACGGCGCGCCGCTCGTCGACATCGTCACCGAAGAGGACAACGCCGCCGTCGCCGACGCGATCATGCGGCTGGTGCGCGATTTGGCGGCAGATCCCGACTGCGCAATCCATGCCTCGGTCGCCGGCGGGCGCAAGACCATGGGCGTGGCGCTGGCGCTGGCGATGAGCCTGTTCGGCCGGCCGCAGGACGCCCTCTCCCATGTGCTGGTCTCGCCGCCTTTCGAATCCCATCCCGAATTCTTCTACCCGCCGCCGCAACCGAAGGTGCTGCTGGTGGACACGCCGACCCAGCAGGGGCCGGTCTCGACCGCCGAGGCCGAAGTGAGGCTGGCCGAGATCCCCTTCCTGCGGCTCTCGGGCCTTCTCGACGATGCGCTCACCGCGGGCGCCCAAAGCTGGCGCGAGCTGATCGGCCGGGCCCAGGCTCATATCGGGGCGCCGCGGCTCGTGATCGACACCCGGCTGGGTGAGGTCCGGGCCGGCGGCGCCCAGGTGCCGCTGCCGCCGGCGGAGCGCGCCTTCCTCTTGATGATGGCGCGTGCAGCGAAGGAAGGGCGGTGGCTGGAGTGCCCACCCGAGGGGGAGGTCGAGGGGAAGAAAGTGACCGACGTGGAACTGGCGCGCCGCTATCTCGCGGCGATGACCCAGCTGCGGCTCTTCGGACCCGATCAGCAGCGCACCCGGGCGGCACTCAAGGATGGCATGGACAAGAACTTCTTCGAGCGCCGCAAGTCCAACGTCAACCGGGCGCTGCGCAGGGCGCTCGGCCCCGGCCCGGCCGCGCCCTACCTGATAGTCCGCAGGCGTGAGGAGGGACGGTATGTCCACGGCCTGACGCTCCGGCCGGAGCAGATCGAGATCACCTGAAGGAGGCGTGCATGGCGTATGGGAAGATCGTGGCAACCTACCAGGCGGCAACCCCGGTCTATCTCGGGAACGAACGCCCCGAGACGCCGGCAACGCGGCTGCGGGAGGCCTCCTTCAAGGGCGTCCTGCGCTTCTGGTGGCGCGCCCTGTTCTGGCAGGCGTTCTGGGAACGGGCTGGCTCTGATGAAGAACAAGCCCTCAAACTCTTGCGGCAGGCCGAAGGCGAGCTGTTCGGCGCGGCGAGCGACAAGGGCGCGAGCACAGGCCGGCAGGCGCTGTTCCGTCTGCGCAGCCATGTCGAGCACAAGGGACGCGAAAAAGACAATCCGTCCGGCATTGGCTGGAACTACCTTCTGGGGCAGGGACTCGGTGGCCGCACGCCCGCCTTCCACGCCGGCGCCATCTTCCGGGTGGAGCTGCTCCTGAAGCCGGGCCTCACCGCGGCGCAGGAAGGGCAGTTGCTCAAGGCGCTGGTCGCTCTGGGCCTGTTCGGCGGGATCGGTGCCCGCTCGCGGCGCGGCGTCGGCTCCCTGTGCATTCACGCTCTGACCGCGGAAAGCGTGAAGCTCCCTGACCATGCCGTCCCGTCCGACGCGAGACAGCTTGCCGAGACATGCAAATGGCTCGGCCTGCCGGCGACATGCCCGCAGCCGCCCTATTCGGCCTTTTCGCAAGACGCGAGAGTATGGGCACAAAAACTCTCCAGTCCAATCAAGACGGGTATCGAGAAATTTGGATATGCGTTCCAGCAATACCGAAGTTACCACACGGAAACCGGGAACCCGAATTTCCCGGAAGATCACCATGAAATGCTGAAAGCCGTAAGAGGCACTCCTCCAGCCAAAGCGCCAAAACGAGCGATTTTCGGGATGCCGCACAATTACTTCTTCAAATCCGAATACGACAAACTTTGCCGGCAATTCCGGAGAAATGGGATGAGAGAAAAAGAAGCAAGAAGGAAAGCAGCTAGCTATGCAAAGGCTTCATTGAATTTCCCGAACGGAGATGACCGGCGAGCGTCCCCCTTCTTCATTCATGGCCATATCTTTCCTATCCGCAACGAAACCGCAATCATTCAGACGCTGCTGCCGGCGCCTTTTCCAAGCAACGTGGTCAAGGTCCGAACGAAACGTCTTGGAAAGTCGGATGATGTTCCTTTCGATAGCTCGGGTTGGATCCACATCACAAACTTTTCAGATGGCTTGAAAGGCAACATTCAACTCTTTGAGCAATGATGAGTAGTCCCATGTCTCATTCTGAGGATGACATCCCCGTCTGGCGCGCGAAGGCGGCGGCGTGGCTGCATGATCCGGGCGAGAAGCAGCTGATCCTGTTCCGCCGCGGCCATGAGTCGGGCAATGTGCGGCGGCTACGCGAGCTGCTGCTCGGCGGGCAGGGCGACTTCATCCGCGAGGCCGATCACTGGGCCGCCGCCGCCGACCGCCCGCAGTTCGACTTCGAGGGGACGCGGGCGCCACAGGTCCGTTTCCACACGAACGGCGAACTGGTGCATCCGCTGGCGGGGCTGCGTTACGGGCTCGGTACCATCGCCCAGTCCGCAGAGGATCTCGACCGGCTCGAGGGCGATGTCTTCGGCAGCGCCGTGCACATTCTCCAGCGGGTGCTGGGCGAAGAGCTGAAGGTGGAGGGCGCCGACGGCGTGCGCCGCGCCCTGCTCGCGCTCTGGCGGTTCCTGCCCGAGAAGGCCTTCGCGCCGGAGGGGCTGGGGCACCTGTGGCGGCTGCTGCCGGCGGATTCGCGGGTGCCGGATCATTCGATCTGGACCCATCTCGACCTCGCCTCGGCCATTGCCGGGGCCTTCGCCGCCGACGAGGGCGAACGCCTTGCCCTGCTCACTGTCTCGATCGGCCCGGTACAGGATTTCATCGCCCAGGCCCGCTCCACCTCCGATCTTTGGGCCGGCTCGCATCTGCTCTCGCACCTCACGCTCGCGGCCATGAAGCCGCTTCTCGGCCGCTTCGGCCCCGATGCGGTGATCTTCCCACATCTGCGCGGCGTGCCGCAGGTGGACGCGTGGCTGGTGCGGGAGATGGGCATTCCGGAAGGGCTGTTCGACAAGGGGAAGGAACAGAACGGCCAGAAGGAGATCGGTATCGACGCCGACTGGCGGCGCGAGAAGACGGACTTCAACCCGCTGTTCGTCGCCGCCCTGCCCAACCTGTTCGTTGCCATCGTGCCGCAGGCGCAGGCCGAAGAGATCGCTCGGCAGGCAGCAGAGTCCGCGCGGGCCGAGATGAAGCGGCTGCTGCGCGAGGAGGTGCTTCCTCGCCTGAGCGATGCCACCGGGATCAAGGAGCCGCCGGCGGTGATGATCGAGCAGGTCGAGGCGCAGCTCGACGGTTTCCCCGAGGTGCACTGGGCGGCGGTGCCTTGGGCGAAGCGCGGCGAGGACCTGGCAAAGGCGCGCAAGCCGCTCGAAGCGCTCCTTCGGCTGCTCACCGGCGCGCGGGAGGACGAGGCGCCCGGCATCTTCGGGCAGGACTTCTGGCAGGCCTTCGCCGAAGAGGTCGACGCCGGCATCTTCCGCTACCGGCCCAATCCCGGCCTGCTCTATCCGGCGGTCTATTCCGCGCTCACCCGCGTGCAGGCGGCGGCCAAGGCGGTGCGCCCGTTCCAGCAGACGGCGCAGGAAGGGTATCGCTGCACCCTGTGCGGCGAGCGCGAATGGCTGACCACGGATCGGGAACATCTGCACTGGACGGCGAAGCAGCGTCAGAACAATGCGGAGAGCGGCACCCCCACCCTCTGGTGGAGGATTATCGGAGGGAAAGGCAAAAAGAGCTGGGTGCGGCGGGGCGATCACCTCTGCGCCATCTGCGCCGCCAAGCGGCTGTGGCCGGACATTTTCCGGGGACAGGTCGAAGAACGCCTGCAAACCGGGGAAGGCCAAAGCCCGTTCAGCGGCCGCTTCGTCGTCTCCACCCACACCCTGGCGCTGGCGGATGATCTCGAGCGGATCATCACCCAGCCTGAAAAGCGCGGCAAGCTGCTGGCGGCCAAGCAGGCGTTCCCCGACATCGAAAAGGCCGACACCACCGCCCTGCCACGTCGCCTGATGCGCCTTCTCGATCGTGAAGACACGACGGACTTCAACCGCCTCGTCAAGCGAATACCGGCATACATCGACGATCTGCGAAATCCGCCAGGACGAGAGAGCCGGCGTGACGAGGAGAATCTCGAGCGCTTCCTTTCGGCCATCGGACTCGAGGCCCATGAGCGCTACTATGCCCTTCTCCTGATGGACGGCGATCGCATGGGGGCATGGATCGCCGCCGAGGGCGCGGCCAAGGACTATCTTCTGCCGGTGAAGGCGCGGCTGCACTCCGCCGTGGCACGGGAGGCGGAAGAGGTTGCAGCCGGCGATGAACGCGTGCAGCGCTACCTCGACAGCCTCTGCCCACCCTCCCCCGCCCGGCATGTGAGCATCTCCTCCGCGCTCAACGGCTTTGCGCTGGACCTGGTGCGCGCGGTAGTGGAGGAAATGTGCAACGGCAAGGTCATCTACGCCGGTGGCGACGACGTGATGGCCATGCTGACGGTGGAGGACGCGCTCAAGGCGGCCACCGCCCTGCGCTTCTTCTACAGCGGCCATCTGCCGGCAGAAGCCGCGCCACTTTTGCCGGAGGAATTCACCGAGCGCTTCAAGGTCGAGAACGGCTTCGTGCGCGACCGCAAGCGCGAACGCCTCTACATGACCATGGGGCCGCGGGCGACGGCCTCCGCCGGGCTCGTGATTGCCCATTACCTGATGCCACTTTCCCGCGCGCTCAAGGAGTTGCGTGCCACCGAGAAGGCCGCCAAGGACGCCGGACGCAATGCGCTGGCGGTGCGCGTTCTCAAGCGCTCCGGCACCGTGGCCACGGCGGTGGGCGGATGGCCGGGGCTGACGGTGGCGGGGGGCACCGTCACCGAGGAAACACTCTTCGGTCGCAGCTTCCCGGGTCTTCTGGCCCGCTTCGCCGAGGCGATCCGCGAAGGGGACCTTTCGCGCCGCGTCGCCTACCACAGCTTCCAGCACATCGAGCGGCTGCCGGCCCGCAAGCTTGCCGCCCTTGAGGCGGGCGCGTGGAACACCATGCTCGAGGTCATGCTGGTGCATCAGTTCAAGCAGCAGGCGCAGAAGACGGCCAACCTGAACCAGCTCTCCACACTCGCCCACGACATCGCCGCCTGGGCCTGCGATCAGGACGAGCCGCTCTTGAGCCTGCGCGAATTCCTCGGCGTCGCCGAGTTCCTCGCCCGCCGCACGGGCAAGGGCGCGGCCGAGGGCGGCAACCCGTCTGCAGCACAGGCCAAGGAGGATGCGGCATGACCACCACCGAGACCATCGCCTGCCTGCTGCGCCCGGTGGATGTGCTGTATGTGCGCGGCAACAAGCTCTTCGGCGCCGCCGGCGATCATGGCGAGGCGCTGATGCCGCCTTGGCCGAGCCTCGCCGCCGGCGCGCTGCGCAGCCAGCTGCTGGCCGCCGCCAAGGTGCCGCTCGAGGACTATGCGCTGGGCCTGACGGGCGTGCTCGATGGCGCGCTCTCCACCCTTGGCACGCCCGAGACGCCCGGCCCCTTCCGCATCGCCTGGTTCTCGGCCGCGCAGATGACCGGCGAGGGGCCGCAACCGGTGCTGCCGATCCCGGCCGATCATTTCGCCCCCGCGCCCGAGGAGGGGGCCGCCCGGCCGGAGCGGCT